>JAATFM010000219.1 GCA_015655195.1 Terriglobales bacterium | reverse complement strand
GCGATGGGCGACCATATGCCCGTCCATCTCGGCGCCATGCCGATGTCGGTGAAAGCCGTGGTGAACAGCTTGCATATGGAGGATGGCGATATTGCCATCCTGAACGACCCTTATGCGGGAGGAACGCACCTGCCCGATATAACGCTGGTGCTGCCGATCTTTATCGGAGATGGCCGCGAACCTGCCTTTTATGCGGCATCGCGCGCGCACCACGCCGACGTTGGCGGCATGTATGCAGGATCGATGGGGCCAGCGCAGGAGATTTATCAGGAAGGCGTTCGCATCCCTCCCATCTTGCTGGTGCGCAGAGGCAGGATGGAGCATGGCGTGCTTGCCCTGCTGCTGGCCAACGTGCGCACGCCGGAGGAGCGCGAGGGCGATCTTGCAGCGCAGGTGGGCGCCTGCCGCGTAGGCGAGAGGCGGATCAAGGAAGTTGTCGCGAAGTACGGCTTGGAAAAGATTAACGATCTCACCAATGAGCTGCTTGCCTATTCCGAGCGGCTCATGCGGTTCGAGCTCCGGAAGATGCCAGCCGGAACATTTCAGGCAGAGGACTACCTCGACGGCGATGGAGTAACGGACGAGCCGATCAAGATTGCCGTGGCAATTACATTTGACCCCGCGGAAGGCTCGGCGGTCATTGATTTTGCCGGATCAGCGCCTATGGCGCGTGGCAGCGTCAACGCGGTATTCCCCATCACCTATTCCGCCTGCTTCTATATGCTGCGGTGTCTGCTGGGAGATGAAGCGCCTGCCACGGCTGGCCTCATGAACCCGGTGACTGTGCTTGCTCCGCTGGGCACCATCGTGAACGCCAAATTGCCTGCGCCGGTTGCCGGTGGAAATGTTGAAACAAGCCAGCGCATTACCGATACGCTCTTGCGGGCGCTGGCCAAGGCCGCGCCGGAGCGCGTGCCGGCGGCCAGCTATGGCACGATGAGTAACTTGACCATCGGCGGGCACGATCCTCGCACGGACGCTCCATTTACTTACTACGAGACCACCGCCGGCGGCATGGGCGCGAGGCCGGGCATGAATGGCATTGATGGAATTCACTGCCACATGACGAATTCATTGAACACGCCCATTGAGGCGCTGGAGTATGCGTATCCCTTTCGCGTGCGCTCGTATGGATATCGCAAGGGCTCGGGCGGCAAGGGCGAATTTCGAGGCGGAAATGGGCTGGTGCGCGAGATCGAGTTGCTCGCGCCGGCACAGGTGACGCTGCTCTGCGACCGGCGCAACTCTGCTCCCTATGGTCTGGCCGGGGGAGAGGACGGAGCGAAAAGCAAAGTCTTGCTTATAAAACTGACGGGACAGGCGGCTGAGCTGGCCGCCAAGTGCACGCTCTATGCCGATGCGAACAATGTCATCCATGTGGAGACACCTGGCGGCGGCGGATGGGGCAAAGCACTGCCCTCGACTTCGCCTGCTGTGCCGCGCATCGATGGCGTGAAGGAGTAACGGATGCGGGTGGAGACAGAAGCAACGAGCCCGCAGCGCGGCAACTGGCTCACACATCTGGATGCAAAAGAGCGGACGACACTCGTTGCCACATTCGCCGGGTGGATGCTGGATGGCATGGATGTGATGGTCTACAGCTTTGTGCTACCGGCGCTGGTGGTGTTATGGCATATCAGCAGAGGGCAAGCAGGGGTGCTGGGAACTTCCGCCCTGCTGCTCTCCGCGGCTGGTGGCTGGCTGGCCGGGCTGGGGGCTGACCGGTGGGGACGCGTGCGCGTACTGCAGTGGACGATTGTGTGGTTTGCCGTTTTTACGTTTCTCAGCGGATTTACAAATAACTTTGGGCAGTTGTTTGTCGTGCGCGGATTACAGGGATTGGGTTTTGGCGGCGAATGGGCCGTGGGATCGGTGCTGATCGGTGAAAGGATTCGCGCGCAGTACCGCGGACGGGCCGTAGGCACTACGCAAAGCGGCTGGGCCATTGGCTGGGGCATTGCCGCGCTGTGTTACACCATCTTCTTCAAGTTTCTGCCAATGGGCCTCGCCTGGCGCGCCATGTTCTGGATCGGGCTGTTGCCGTCGGTGCTGGCCGTATGGGTACGCCGACATATCGATGAGCCGGAAGTTTTTGAGAGCAGCAGAAAATCGCGTTCGCAGAGATCCTCCACGCACTTTCTGCGGATATTTTCCCCGGCAATGCTACGTACAACGCTGCTCGCTTCCCTCGTAGCGCTGGGGGCGCAAGGCGGCTATTACGCGGTGAACACCTTTCTGCCGCTCTATCTGAATGCGCGCGGCCTTTCCGTAATCACGACCGGCGGCTACCTGATGGTCGTGATCGCGGGATCGTTTGCCGGTTACCTGACCAGCGCGCACCTGACCGACTGGATCGGCCGGAAGTGGTCTCTGGTTCTCTTTGCCGCCGGCTCCTTCGCCACAATTTTCGTCTACACAATTGTGCCGTTGAGCGATTCGGCAACGCTGGTGCTGGGTTTCCCGCTCGGGTTCTTTCCGTCGGGATCTTTCAGCCCGATGGGAAGCTTTTTTACCGAGCTGTTTCCCACCTCGCTGCGCGGATCGGGGCAGGGATTTGCCTATAATCTGGGGCGCGGTGTCGGCGCCTTATTCCCCGCTCTCGTCGGCTACTTCAGTGCGCACATGCCGCTCGGGAAAGCAATCGCCATCTTTTCCCTTACCGCCTATCTGCTGATGGTATGCAGCGTGCTGCTGCTGCCGGAGACGCAAGGATGGGATCTGGCTGAGGTGGATGAAAATCCATGAGAGCAATGCCGGCATTCATACCTGCCTCATGGCCGCCGACTGCCGCACAACTCTTCAGGCCGAAAAATGCTTGGCTGAATATGACGACCATGGCGATCCACGAACGTTAAACAATGGCAATGCAGCGTGCGACCGACCGACGGCGCGCTATCAACACCCCAAAATCCACGAAAAGAATCCTACCGTTGGTGAGTTCAACTATTGGCTCGACCGCCAACCGGCCATCTCCACACGCAGCTTCTCCGGCATTCTTCTCTTCCTTGTATCTATCTCGCCTTTGAGCCCCAGTATGAATTGCCAACGGCCGTCAATCTTGAGATACTTTTTGAGGTTGCCCTTGATTGCCATGTTTACTATCCACTTCCTATCCACCGAGGCTTTTCCAATGCTTCAGACATCGGCAGAAGTTCGTACCGCGATAAGCAATGTGGATAGCAGATTGGATAGTAAGCGGTTCGTCAACCTACAGGTTGTTGAAAAATAAGGGCGGGAGTAGTTCAGTGGCAGAACGTCAGCTTCCCAATGTGACTATCTATTTAATTATCAACAACTTAAACCAATCGAAACCCATGCAAATCTACGCAAACCAATGCAAACCTACAGCTAGTGATGCCTTGATTGATGCCCTATTTATCCTCCAAGCCTGAACAGCTAGCGTAGTTCCTAGGGTATGGCCCACACGCATCAATCTGAGCTAGTGGAACCTGTGCCGGGTCACTTCTAACGGGCCAGGTGCAGAGAAATATCAGTCCTATATGAAAATTCTTGTCTAGTATGTCTTGGCTGCTCAGCATTTTTCCGTTCCAATAATATATGTGAGCGGGTATCGCCAACTCGATGTATTCGAGCAGCTTGCGCGGCGCATCCAGTCGCTGAGCGTTGCCGAGCTTGCCGAATTAGCACGCTTGCAGGCCGACGAAGATATTGTCGGCCTGAAAGAAGCAGCCGCGATACTGAAAGTAAGTCCTGAAGCATTGCGGGTTAAAGCTAAAGCCTGGGGCGTTCCCCACAAGCGCGTGGGTACTGAGTGGCGCTTCAGTCGGCGTGTATTGCACGAATGGGTGCAAGTAGGCGAACAAGCGGCGTAAACCCGAAAACAGGGAATATCAAAGCGCTGGTATATCTCGGCCGGGTACAGTTTCCGCCGATCGGTCGCATATGGTTGGGGTAAAATCGGGCGCTGCCATAGTAACCTCATCGAAATAAGGCAAATCATCCGAGCTAATGTCCTCCCGATTCTGCGGAATAACAATACCGTGAAGTTGGGAACGCAAGTTATCCCACCGCTCGTTCAGAACGCTCCAGTTGTACTCATCGTAAGTTCCGCGAAAGATGACTGGACGCACTTCGATGCGCGGAAGTTCATGAGGGGATTTCTGGCTCTGAATTGCATCGCGCAGCTTCTTACACCAATGGCTATCAACGCGATCGACTCTGCCAATCTGCTGCTCGACAACTCCTGGATTCCACTCGGGGTGCAACAGGACGACAATTCGGCACGCCTTGTGCAGATTGAGACCTTCTCGACCAACCATTGACTGCGCCACCAGCACATACGGAAAACTCCCCGCACGATTGAATGCAAGCTGGATCATCCGTCGCGACTGTGTACTTGTGCCACCATACATAAGGCGCGCAAATCCTCCCTGTGTGCGGGAGTACTCCTCCCTTAGCCTCTGCACAATCATTTCCCGGGTTTGCGCCGCCTCGTCCTCATTCAGCTCCTGATCGGCTTCATCTATATCGTCATTGTCGTAAACAGCTTCCAATAAACGAACAAATGTCCCCGCGTAATCGGAATCATCGTCTGATGATCCTTCCCGCAGTTCCATCATTGCTCTTGCAATCAGCATCAGCGGTGTCTGTTCTTCTTTTGCGCCATCCCTCTCCGAATCCACGGAGCGCTTAAATTCCTGGAAGATTGAATGCCAGCGTATGGCCGGCGGATTCTGCTCCCAATCCTGCTCAATTTTGCGAATCAATTCATCTCGAAACTTCTCTCTTTCCCTGTTCCGGCCATCGTATTGCCTTTGCAGCCGTACATTTAATTCGTCGAGAGACACCGAACTTTTCAACTGGCGATGAGCGGCAAGAACTGTCTGCAACTCGCTATCACTCCCGTCCTCATGAACCTTGCGTTGCGGCCACGGGGCCCCGCTCTCAATACGGCGTAGCATCTCGCGGGCATTCAACAAATCCACTAATGCGCGCAATGGACGTGTAAATCTGCCAAACACTAGTACCTTTTCTCCGCTCTGCGTTTGTTCTTCAATTGCTTTCACTGCCTGCAGAATGGCCGGATGATCATATAGAGAATTCTCATCCTGCTGATAGGCGCTTTGGATACTCTTCATCCACCACGCAACACGCTCACGGCGCTTGATGTCGCTGTCAGGCACTTCGGCTAGGTTCGTCTGTTCGGCAATGCTTTCGTCGAACATCTCTTGCTGGCGATCCGCTTCTTCGCGCTTAACCTGGTCGAGAATTACCGAGATTCCATGCCCATTGGCGAGTGTCAACCTTAGTCGCTTGGCCGCAGGATCCTCCGCGCTCCTGATCGCAATCGACAAGGACTCGGCCGCGCAAATGGCCCTCTTCCATGGCATCGTCAGGTCTGTCGTGTTTATAGATACCTCTGATTCCTTACGATAAGCATTGATCTGCTGCAGGTGAGAGTACCTATTGAAGGTTTGAATGTCAGGGTCTTCCCGCTTGTCGCGCCGGAGAAGATAGGGAGACAGTGTTTCTTGAAATAGTTTTGCGGCAGCTTTGAATTCTTCCCGCGCCTCTGCGCTGATTCTCCACACACCTCCGCGCACCCTCTTCAAAGCGTTCGCGTATTCTTCCGCAGCTCTCTTTACCTTTCGCAGTTCGTCCGAACTGAGCCCAAGACGGCCGAGTGTGTTTTCCCACTGGCTTACGTTCAACTCAACTGGGGTAGCGGTTAAGGCAAGCCTGCGAGCTGAATCCGACGCAACCACAACTCCATCAATGAGCCTCGACAAAACGCTCTTATAGTCTCGGCTTTTATGGGCTTCGTCAACTATCACCAGATCGAAGACACCGAGTCCAAGGCCGACGCTTCGTTCGAGCCACGGGCGAAGCTCCCCTCCGCTTCGATATTCCGCTGTGTCGTTCACAGGACCAGGCCAATGAATCTCATCCAGCAACTCGTTGAGATACCTGCAAACTGGATGCGAATCCTTCTCCGGAATTGCTTGGCAGATGTCTCTTGCCGCCCTGTCGCACATCCCGCGGTTCAGTGAGGCCAGCTTTTCATAATAGCCGTTGGGCAGCCTTCCATTTACTTTCGACCTCCACTGAGCGTATAGCTCCGGCATCAATGCCCATCGCCACGCATCCGATGCCTCACTGAGTCTCCAATTCACAAATGCGTGGGAGATCATGACAACCGATTCTTTAAACCAAGGTTTGGGACTATCACCCTCCCACGCCTTCAGGTAGGCCTGCAAGCTGCGCAGGATAGGCGGCGCGTCCGGGATTTGTCCATCTTTCAGCTCTCTATGCCACTGGTAACCTAGGCCCGGCGGTATAAGAATCGCTACTCGGCCTCCTTTGTTCACAACCGCGCGAGCCAGTGCCACTGCAATACGTGTCTTACCCATTCCCACTTCATCCGCAAGCACTATGCCATTCTTTGGAATGCGTTTAGCAATAGCACGGAGACTAGCGCGTTGCCCGCGGTTCAGATGTACCGCCTCTTCACCATGTTCCAGTGACTGCTGCTCCAACGCCTGCGCATAACCCAGTAGGTCTTTCACTACCGAATCCCAGCCCTGAAATTTCAGCTTCATGCCTCATCTCCCAACGGAGCCAATTCCGATACATTCCATGCTTTCTCCACTCGTGCCAAAACCTTCTCGTAGTGTGTCCCTTCGGGCGAGTTTCCGTCCTCCGCAAACTCCGGACGGAAGGGTCTATGCCAAAGCGGGCTCAGAGGATTGATGCCCAGCTTCAGGAACTCCGCAACGCCCGCGCTCTCTTTGGCTTGAGTAAGGCATTGTTCGAGCCTTGTACACCACATTGCCCAATCCAGCCGGGCAATCGTAGTTTGCCTAGCCGCAATGTTTTCGACCAACTGCATCAACTGGCGAACCGGGTAGATACCAGGACGATGATTGCCTTTCTTCTGATCTGGTCCTGTCATGGGATCCGATTGATACGCGTCCGGCTCCAGTTCCTCTTCCTCCGTAGGGGCAGGAAAGTTTGCAAGCTGAATCCACGCCTCTTCAATCTCCATGCGTGGCAGCACTGTCGCCGCGATCCGTCCGAACTCATCCACAACGGGTACCATGGCTTGCTGCAGCAAATCTTCTACGCGCCATCGCAATTTCACCTCGCGTGGCCTTGCGGACAACCACACAAATCCATTCTCCTCGGTGCGGGAACAAGCTTTTCCCTCTCCATCTAGCAGCTCAAACTCGCACCCTGGATGCTCATTTGGCAGAAGCCATCCCATTTCTTCTTCCGCTCTCCACCGGAAGTAAGCCACGGGTGCTGCGCAGTATATTCCCTCCGACTCCGGGCGCTCACCTCCCTCGACAAGCTGCATCCCTTCGTCCTCCACATCCGTTTTCCATTGCAACGGCAGGAGATTGGTCACAGCCTTGTCAGATGGAACTCCGTGTTCCTCCTTCCAACTCAGCGATTCTGGAAAATGCACCACGCCTGCTTCCAGGTTGCCGCCCGCAACCGACATCTTGTTTGTAAAGCCCGGCGCAGTGAGATTGCCCGAGCCCATGTAGAGCCACGCGTTGTTGCAATAGCTCGAATTGCGCTGATGATTCGCGCTAAAGAGGAATTTTGCGTGGAGCGCTCGCGGCTTCGCAAAGTATTCCGGCTGGCCGGCCGTACGCACCTTCCAGCCGGCATCGTGAATGACTTTCCAGGCACCCGCCACAGCCTGACACGCAAGCGGATTTACGAAGACATCCACTTCGGGCTTCTGCGTGAGCAGTTGTTTCGCCTGGAAAGTGGATACGATCTTACTCAGCACACCCGGGACCTGTTGCTCACTCTCCGAACCTTCATAGAAGCCTGATCCCATCGCAAGATAATTCCGCGATGCCGATTGCTTGTGCCGTTCCAGCAATGCCGGCAACTGGCCCAAAAGAGACTGATTACGGTTATCAAAGAACCGCGGAGCAGTCCGCTGGCCGTATCCCGTTGCTTCCCTTATCCAGTCCTCTAGCCTAGACTGCGCAGACTGAATCCCCGGAGTTTGTTGGGCAGGAATGTCCAGCAGCCGCGTGTCGAAATGTCCGCGCAACCAATGTAATAAATCCCATGCGGCCCGCAAGTCCGCACATGCTTGGGCCACCTCCTTGCCCCGCGCTTTCAACTCTCTGTCGTTCAGGTCCACCCGGAAGACAAGGTCCAAACTCTCTTCGAGCGTCTGGCGCGACCAGTTGCCGGTTGAAACGATCAATCGCAAATGCCATTGCAATTCTTCGGAGGAATGCTGAAATCCTAGGATTGCCACCTTAGCGTGCAATAGCCGGAACGGTGCCTTTACTCCTTTGAGAGCGAGATGCTTCACTCCCGGTATCCCCGTCAGGGATAGTTCGCGGTGTCTGGGGTCCAGCATTAGAGCCATGCCCAGGCTGCCTTCATTGGCGCGTTGGTCTCTTGTGCGGCCCATAAACCGTGTAGCCGCATCGTCGAGAAAACTCTCGTCAGCGGAATAGCCGCAGAGCCAGGCGAAGCATCCCTTGAAGCCCTCAGGTGGATCAAAATGCTGCGCCAGTGATGGCGGCCGGAAGTCGTCCTTGCGCTTCCTCATCACGCCTGCCCCTCAGTCTCTTCCGGCGATCCGAGCCACTCCCCAAGTTCATCGCGCAGGTCAAGATTCAACCGGTACATGTTCATCACGCGATGCGAAATGCCCTCTGGAAGAAATTGGCCCTTTGGCTGGCCCAGTGTTTCGTCTTCCTCGGTGCTGCGCGGAGTCGCTGATTCTTCTACTTCGGCTCCCGTAAAGGCAACGCCCGGAATCGCAGTTCTGCCCTCCAAGCGCAAGACATTGCTTTCGCGCCGCAGAAGGTTCTCCAAAAGCCGCGAATTTTCTTCGACCATGCATTCGAGGCAGAACGTCCTCGCCTCCACAGGAAACGACGCGCTTCTTTGGTTGAGAAATATCTGTGCCTTTACTCGCAGCTTCGCCGCACAATCCCTGACGCTTCCCGGCCACGTGCCATCGAGCGGGAATCGGCGATCCGCCAGCTTTCCCATGCTGGACTCAACTTGGTCGAGCAATAGGATGGCCGCATCCCTCGTGGCAAAGAAGAGTGCCCCAGCTTCGAGGTCCTTCCAGTGTATTTCGTCTACTGCTTCCGCGCGTTGGTCCCATTTCACCTGCTGCTCGGAATTGTCTCGCAGTGCATTCAGCCACTTGAGCACGCTGCGTCGCCTGCCTACATCGGCACCATCGCCGGCAACAATTCGCCCATGTAAGAAGTCACGTGCTCCCTTAGACAACGGTTCAATTGGCGACAGCGCTGTGCTTAAGTCACCGGAACCCTGCACATCATCCCGTTCACCGCTGGCCCACTTTTCCAGGTAAGCCAGTACGCTGAGTCTCCGGGGCCGGAAATCGGAACATGCAACTTCGATGAACTCGCGCCCCGTCTCTGTGCACTTAAACGCATTGAACCGCTCCCCACTAGCCTCAACAAGGCCCAGCGCACGAAGCGGCTGCAGAGTCGTCTGCCGCATGGGCTGCGTAACATAAAAGCTCTTCTTCTTCACTGTGGCGTAGGAAAGGTCGGTCCTACCGTGAAGCTTCTGATGCCCGCGCAGCCGGAGGTCCATTTTCCACCCGTTGGACTTTAGGCCCAGCCAACATGCCAGTGCCTCCACTGCATCGGCGACCTCAATGTTCTGTGCGCGGTTGCCCCTTTCTCGAAGGCGTTCTCCAATCGCCACTCCAAGGACCGCCAACAGCAATTGCTTTCCGAACCACACTCCGCCCATTCCGGGCACGGCACGATCATTTATTGCTCTGACAGTCGTGCCTAGTCCCAGCGTGCGCGTTCGGCGCGCTCCACCCGTCGTATCCGGTCCCAACAATCCCCAGACGATGCTCCCCACATTTCTCTCCTGACTATTGCATTTGCGTTGTTATGAAATTCGGACCTGGCGACCGACAGCAGCGATTCACACGCCTGGCTGGCTCAGTTACTCGTCGCACGATACAGCTTCTCAATCTCGGTGTGAATATCCATCACCAATTCTTCCGGCGACAGCGCCTCGGCGGCGGCGCCCCATCCAATTAACCAACGCTTCACTTCCCAAAGGCTGCCCACGGTGAGCTCCAAGATGACACCGCCGTCTTTCTGCGGATGAAGTTTCTGAGAGTCGTGCCAGTGGCGCTCCATGATGTACGGTGCCTGGTCGGCGGAGAAGCGAATGCGGACCTGTTGGGGCTCGCCACCGCTGATTGGGAATGCAGTCTTGGCAAATTTCTCGAAATCGAAGTCGCCCCGTACAGTGAAACGCTGGGTGGTAGTTTTGACAGAAGTAATGCGCTCGACGGCGTAGGTGCGGATGCCGCGTTTGTGGTCGTTGGCGATCAGATAGAGGCCACCTCCGGCGTACCAGAGCCGGTAGGGATCGATGGGACGGGTTAAGGCCTTCGAGTCCTGTAGACGCTTATATGAGAGATCAATAGTGAGGCGCTGGCGAATGGCCCGGCTCAGAGCGTCGATGATTTTCGATGCCTTTGTGTAATCCTTCCAGCCTGTGACCGAAACTGCCGTCTGCTCCTTGAGCCGACGAACAAGATCGTGGCCGGATGCAGGGAGTTTGGCACCGATCTTGTGCAGGGCTGACTCCATCGCTTCCTGCATAGGACTGCCGTGGAGTACCTTCAGCAAATCGCGGCTGAAGTAGAGAGCCATCAACTCGGGCATGGTGAAGGCCAGATCGTCCGATTCCTTTGTGGCATCGAGAAAGCGCCAGTAGAGGATGCCGTCGCGGGTCTCAGGGAAGATGGGAAAGCCCGAGCCCTCCAGTACCTGAATGTCTCGTTGTATAGTGCGCTTGGTGACGCCGAGCTCACCAGCCAACTGGTCGAGCGTTCTTCCGAGCTTTCCTGAAAGCAGGCCGACTAACTTCCATTGCCGGATCAATTGGTCGCCGCGCATCGTTCGAGAGATCCTTTCAAACTTCAGAGTGCATGGCTGGTACGACAGATCAAGTCATTTGATTTCATGACAGATCGGATTTCTATACATCAACTCTCACGCGCGATCCGGCAATGAATTCAGCCAACTCCTTCCGGATTTTCAAATCCCGTTCCTCTATGGCTTTCTGCAAATCACTTAAAGAATTGCTGTCTGGCTCAGTCATGCATGCAGGTAATTGAAGTGCATTTTCCCACGCTGGGCGTGCGAATGTCCCCTCCTTAAATTCCTTGACCTCTTTCATAAAGGCCCACATTTGACCGTCACTCTTGACAATATTGAAGTACTTGTCTAGAAGGGAGCAGTTTCCGAGCTTGTTAATGAAACTAATAGCATCATCCTTAGTTTCAAAACCATCCGGGGCTATCAGGGAACGTTCTTCATCTGTTCCATGAAAATCCTCGAACTTCCGATTGATTTCTGCTTCAACTTGGTTCTTCCACCATTGATAGGCCACGCAGTGATCCACTTCCAGCCTGGGCGCTTTCTTCGTGCCATCACGCATGGGGATTTTGGACATATTCCAGCGCTGCTCATTCAGACGATGCCATACCCAAAGGAAGTAATAGTATGCCCCAACCCCCTGACGCCCCCTGGCCGTGATATTTGCGATTTGATCCGAGGCTTTATCTGCAACTCGGTTCATCAGTTGCGACACGCCGCCATTTAGGATCGGAATGAAATCGTCAGCGGTACACTTGGCCAGCTTCGAATGCAAATCACTGAGATCCGAAGCGAAGTTCTTGAAATTGTCTACTGCCGATACAGCCCATACGTTTGCCCACTGCGATCCAAATATCCATCGATCCAGAAATGTATTTGCCATCTCCTGCAGTTGCTTTTCAAGGCTGTCTCCTACCACGACCTTTGTATGTAGCTCTTCCAACCTGCTATACGCGAGTTGGTACCACGTCAAAAAAGCAATGACCGCGTTGAAGGAACCTTGTGACTTGACCAAATTCCGGTCACGGACAAGTTGCGCGCCGCTGCTAAGCCACTTCTTCAAGCTCTGCCACATTGGAGCGACTTCTTTTGCCATCTTCTGGATAATTGCTCCCTTGAGATAGTCCTTCGGCTCCAACAGGCGTCCGTTCAGCTTATGAACTGCCCAGATATAGGAAACGAGACTGACGATCTTATCCGTCTCTAAAACAAATTTGAGATCCGTAAACAACGACAGCAATTCATCGATACATTTTCCGGCGTCCTTTCCTTCCGTTACCGCTGGTTCCCAGTAAACAGTCAGCCACGCCATGGTGATCTCTTCCTGTGTCAGAGTTCGCCCCGCGGTATTCAGTCGCGTAAAGATGCTGACGATCGCATCGCTATAGTCATCTTTTGTCCACTGCGATGTGGAGGTAAAGGACTTTATTTTGAGCGAATGAATAAGGCTCTCAGTTTTTACGCGTTCGACGATTGTCATGAAATTTGCAAGCGGATTACGCAGCATATCGCATTTATCGTTATGGACTTTGTATTCGTTAAGGAGTTCATCAACTCGTGTAAGGTATTCGTCTTGGGAGAGACCGTTTTCGACGAGGTTCCAAATGCGCGAGAGACGAATAAAGCGTCCCGGGAACTCCTCAGATGCATCAACTGGACATTTATAGTTCTTTGGGCGATACCCGAGAGATTTGCCTCCCGAGTTCGCGGGATCGAGGATAGCCCAGTTTAGGATTCTCCACACTTCCATTTTTCTAACCAGTTTAGCCTTGGCTTCCCACTCCTCTTCAAACCGCTCCAAGTCAAGGCACATATATGCCTTTGACCAATGCTTCCAGGAGTTTCCACCTCTCACGTCGAGCGCCTGCGCCCACTCCGCATCATGCAACTGAAAACCCCATTGATCGCCGCCAAGTGCAATGACAAGGCTCTGAATTCTCTGCTGGCCGTCAAGGACCATTTGATACGTAGAAGGCGCGCCCTTCTTTGAAGTGGTCTTGTCACTTCCAGCATCTGCACGATCGACAACTTCCCAGAAGGGACGGCTAGGGATACCCTCTTCGTCCGATGGAAACGCATCAGATTTGACCTCCCATAGCAAAAGGGAGCCAAAGGGCCACCGGCGAAACAGGGAATCCACCAGCATCGTCACCTGCTGTGGTGACCAAACGTATGGTCGTTGGAGATTAGGAATTACGTAGGTCGCATCGTGCCTGATGTCCTCAATAATTGTTGATAGTTTTACCTGCTCAACACCATACTCGATGCTCATTCAAGACTCTCCTCCGATTTCATTACGACTGGCCCAAGCGACACAATCAGTAAGACAAAACCGAATCCAAGCAATTTTTCCGGTGTCGGAATTGTAGCGAATCAGGATACTGTCAGGACGTAGGTTCTGATCGACACATCGCTTCTTCATTATTAAGGCATTCGTACATCGAATCTCCGCGGAGCCAAACAGCAAACATCGGCACGAGCCGATGTTTGTGCGAATCGGTATCGTGGGTGAGCCAGGGGAGGTCATAGCTTTCGGCTAGATTGGGCCAGAATTCTGTGCGGCCGTGGATGACCTCATCGTGGGAGGAATAGAGCGCAAGCCGATTGTGTGGATGCAGGGCTAGTTTGACCTGATCGGCCCAAGTTGGTGAACTGATTGCGACTACACGCATGTCGCTGCGACCGGATTCCTGCAACTTGGCTGCCAAAAACCCGCCAAGACTTATACCGATAATCACAGCGTTGGCTGGGATTTCCAGTTGCGCCAACGCTGCAAGCGAATCCTCGGCCGGAACCGATGGATCACCGTGAAGCAGAGCAGGACGAGAGAAATTCGCCTTGGGAAACAAAGGGCGCAGTAACTCTTCAAGCTGGAGGACCGACCCGGCGGGCCGTCCTCCCTTGCCGTGGAACAGGTAGATGTCAGTGACTGGCGTAGTCATGGCGTAGGCTTTCTGGACCATTCTAATCAGGGATTGCATGGAACTCTTCCTCTTCATCGTAGTCGGGCAGATCTCGAAAGGGAGGGATAAAGCCTACGGTTTCTGACTTGCGGCGGCTGGCGGCGATGCCCTTCTGCATGGTTCGTACGGAGCGAGTGAGATGGGAATAAGAGATGTCCTGCCCATCTTCATACGCCAGTTGGCCGGCCAGGATGTAAACCTCTCGCATCTGAGCAAATGAGAAGCCATCTGACAGGTCCACCGTCTTGAGGATTGCTTCGTCGCTCAGAGCGTCATTCATTTTCCGCAGATATTCATAGCGCATACCAAGCGACGGGTTGGAGAACAGTACAACCCGGTCAAAGCGCCCCGGACGACTCAGGATGGCCGGGTCTAGTGCTGTTGGCTCGTTTGCGGTAGCCACAACGATGACCCCATCCTGGGTGCCAACTCCATCAAGGCAATTCAAAAGCTGTTGCAAGCTGACTTCGCATCGATTGGTTTCCCGGCTCTGATTCTTGGGAAATGCGCGGTCTATGTCTTCCAGAACGATGATTGAAGGCGCTTTTGCAGCGGCACGATCAAAGAGCTTTTCAAGCTCACTGTCGTCGGTCCCGACCGAAAAGAAGTTCATAGTAAATCCGGTCATCCCTGGACGCGAGAGCATTGCACGGATGACGCTGGTCTTGCCATTTCCCGGCGGCCCGTGCAACAGATAGCCGCGGCGGAATGGGAGTTTATGTGCTCGAAACCATGCTTCCCGCGCGAAGAAGGATTCATAATCATTCCGAATCAGCCGCCGGACGGAGTCAGCCAGAACAAGGTCATCCCAATCGGCGGTCTTAACTTTCTTCTCGCTGACACTGGTGTTGATGACTGGGACATCCTGTCGTGCGTTGGACTGGCGTAGGATTTCCATTACCTCGGCAACCGCATCACGACGGCAGACAACGATGTAGCGGTCAATGTCGAATTTTTCGGCTTTACTGATGAGCTTCATGGCAACAACGGGACTGCTCATCCCTTCAAAGCGTAGTGCAAAAGGGGTGTCCTTCCAGCGCAGGCTCCAGGCGTGTGTGCTCTCGGAGGGTGGGGCAGCGTTCTCCGAGAAATCCCGTGATTCAAAACTTGCAGCAATGTAAGGCAGGATTCCGGACGGATATTCGACACCTGTGACCATCGCCCTCAGTTCTTCCGTCGGCCCCTGCTTCAGGCTGGAGAGAGGCACATTCCGCATTAGTGTCCGTGCGGGAATGCTGGCAAGGAGGTTTTCAACTTCCAGCAGGAGGGCGTCATCAAACGAGACGCCGAGCTGGGACTCAATCCAGAGCTTATGTTTGTCGATGGCAATGCGAATCCAGTCGTTTGCCGTGGCGGTAAAAATACTGGCATCCATATCAGGTCTCTTTTCCAGATGGGAATGGGGAAGGTTGTTGTGGGGTGAGGCACCCCACAGCATGATTACTTCTTCGGGCAGATTTGTGCTTCAGTTTCGGGGCTTAGCTTTCCGGTGCCGCACAGCGTGTTGGCGGTCTTCTGTGTGTTGCTGCCGTCTCCGGCCGTGTATGGAGTAAAGTCGCCGAGAGTCTCATATTCGTGATTGTTGCTGTCAGGATCTGGAAACCAGAACCGGCAGCGTACGGCGTCGTTCGGATGCTTCTTGCTCGGTTTCGCGCATTCGGATGCGAAGAGAACCTTCGTGCCGGGCTGCACCTGATCCAGAAACCATTTGTTGTGGTAAGTGACCGCAGGGTGATAGGCGTTGGACCCCATTGCAGACAGAATTGTCAGGCCCTTGTTGATGGGAGCCTCTACGCGAAAATCCCCGGCGTCGGTATGTAGGAGGTGAATCCCCTGGCCGCCAGGGCCTAGCTTGGCATCGGTCGTGTTCTTGGCGAGCGTGGCATCCGTGCCAGTCGCCACACGCAGATTCTGGTCGAGAATTGCCACCTGGTATTGACTGGCGTGCTTGTAGGTCTTTTCCGAAGACTGGCCGTTGAGGTTGAATACGCAAATCGAAAGCAGGACCGTGGCAACGAGCGGGTATTTCCTGAGAATCATCGGTTTCCTTCCAATCGTCTGAGGATTTTTCTACAGAAGGCCCGGGGTATGCAGATGGACTGCGGCCGATCAGTAGGTGTTGAGCCGTTTCATAGCAACCACTTCAACATGGCGCTACGACAGATACGGTCACTCGCCGAAAGGATTTTGGATTCCGGACGGGTATGACCAGATCTGTCGTAGCAGCGGCGTATCTTGGATTTGCGAAAAGGTCATACAGAATCGGGGCACTCTCGGAGGTCCACAATGAATCGATCAGTCAAAAAGCAGTTTGCATCCCCACGGAGTAATCCGCCTAAGCCCGTCTCACGTGACTGGTCCATCTTCGCGGATAAGCTCATGGCGGCGCTGGCAAGCATGAAGGAAGACCAGTACCTGGTCCTCTCCGCGCGGAAGGGGGATCGCTTTCTTCAGTTCGCCTGTCAGGGTGTCTGGGGATGGCGGGTAGAGGTTTCGAGCAACAACTATATGAAGGGTGAGAGCCGTATCAATCGCCAGGAGTCAGCTTGGCTGCGCTTGCGTGGCTGGAAAACGCCGACTTACAATCCGCAGAGTTCCACGGCGGACGGGCATCCGGACGGCTCGCCAAACTATTTCACGGACCTTCCCGAGACAACGCCCGTCAGAGAGATCGCGAAGCTTGCAGCGGATACACTGACACACGGGTTGGGATTCGCCCACCCCACGCGGTTGAGCTATCGGGCATTTGAAAAGGAAAGCGCGGATCTCCTGTTCCCTGGGTTAGGGCTGAAATTGACAGAGCACGAAGAAACGACCCTGATCGAGCGGGTTCTGGAAGTCTTCCGTGAGGAGACGGGTCTTGCGGACCTGAAGCTCGATGAAGATGGTGACATCGCGGTCTTCTTTAACGGGCTTATGATTCAGCCTGTGCTGATCGAAGGTAAGGTTCGCCTCTGTGCCGGGCTGGTCCGAGGCGTGGGCGAATCGCCAGCCCTGTTCGAGATTCTGAATCAGTTGAATGTCGGCCAGCACAGCCTGCGTTGCCACCACCACGACAACATGGTGGTTGCGACTCTCGACGTTCCGACGAATCCATTTATTCCGGCACAACTGGTTGCGGGACTGCGAGAGATGGCTGTAGTGGCGGAGGAATTCGCTGCCCGGCTGAACCCCACATTTGAGGAGAAGGACGCCACGGGACTTCCCTCGGCCTCCAATCTGATTCAGTAAATTGAAGGAGATTTCGATGAGCCGGTTGACCGCACAGAAAGATAGCCATTCCTCACCCTTGCTCATCGCCGAAGTGCGGCTCGGCGATGGTGAAGGGAGACTTGGACTTACCATCTGCCCCGGAAAGAAAGACCCGTGGCGGGGATGGAATCGTGACCTAGATGAAGACTTGAAGGTCATCCAGGATTGGGGAGCAACCACGGCTGTAACGCTGATCGAGGATCACGAATTTGATCTGCTCAAGGTGAAGGATCTCGGCAAGCGCGTCGAAGAATTGGGGATGCGATGGATTCATCTGCCCATTCGGGACGTGGATGTTCCCGATTCGCGTTTTGAGAAAGGCTGGGCCACGGCTGGCCCGGAGATTCAACAGAGGTTGCAGACTGGAGAAAGTATTCTGATCCATTGCAGGGGTGGGTTGGGCCGCACCGGACTGGTGGCTGGACTGATTCTGGTCGAACTCGGTATGGCTCCGGAAAAGGCAATTCGCAAGGTGCGTACCGCGCGGCCTGGTGCGATTGAAACCGCTGCGCAGGAGCGGTATGTATTCAACGCAAAGCCACTCGCTTAGGAGAGTAAGGATGGAGAACTCGACCAGGGAAACGATTCTTGAGGTGGGGGCAGAGGGCGGCAGCTTGTTTTTGTATGGGAGCAAGGATACGACCGGCCAGTGGAGGTTCTGGACGCAAACAGATGAATCCACTTTTGCTGATGCGCTCGATAAGGACGACATTGTCGCCCCGGAATGTCTCGTCAGGGCCAGCGCGTCAGTTTCATCAATTCAGGACGCTCTTGTGCTGCTTGATCAATACCCGTGGTTTTGCCTGACGCCGCTTGAGGTTCACCCCGAGTTCCTGCTTGCAATCCAGGAAGAGGTACGGAAGCGGGGAACGCCAGAGGAAATTATGCGCTGGAATCGCAAATGCGAATAGGAGACCAGATGGATATAGGAATTCTAGTCAGAGCGCAGGGCTGCCTCCTAGGACAGCTTGCGGGCGATGCTTTGGGAAGCCAGGTGGAATTTCAAAGTGCTCGTGAGATTCTGCAGCGCTATCCGAAGGGATTGCGCGAAATCCATGCTGGAGGCACCTGGAATACACTGGCCGGCCAGCCAACGGACGACTCCGAACTGGCTCTGCTGTTGGCGAGGTTGCTAGTCAAAGAAGGCCGGTATAATTCCAACTCGGCGTTGAGGGAGTACAAGTTCTGGCTCAACACCAATCCGTTTGATGTGGGCAATACCATCGGCGGGGCGTTGAGGGGTTATAGGTCGGAATCTAGCCAGGCGAATGGAGCCTTGATGCGAATCAGTCCGCTGGGTATCTTCGGCGCACTTGCCGATCCGAAGAACATTGCCTTGTGGGCCCAGGCAGATGCAGAGCTGACACATCCAAACCCTGTTTGCCAACAGGCGAATACTCTCTTCACGCTGGCGATTGCCAAGGCGATCCGCACCGGGGCCGGGCCGGAGGAAATCTACGAGGCAATTACGGAGTGGGCTGAGGAGTTCAAGGTAGACCCATCGCTCGAGAATTGCATCCTGCGATCTGCCTCCGACCCTCCGGAGGATTACGTTCACCAACAGGGATGGGTTCTGATTGCCTTCGGCAACGCGATCTATCGGCTGTTGAACAGCAGCAGCTTTGAAGATGCCGTTGTAGATACCGTAATGTGTGGCGGCGATACCGACACCAATGCAGCGATTGTCGGCGCGCTCGCCGGCTCGGTGTATGGGCGCGATAAAGTTCCGCAGCAGTGGGTGGATGCCGTACTGAATTGTCGGCCGGTGTCGGGCACGCCAGGCGTGCGCCGTCCCCGGCCCGAAGTATTCTGGCCCGTCGATGCTCCGGTCCTGGCGGAATCTCTGCTGCGGGCTGGAGTTAGATAATTGTTGACTGGGTGATGTGGGGCCGGGGCAAGCTATTCAAAATCTGCGAGTCGAGTACGGAGAGCGAATTGACAAATCGGCTTATCACTTTCGGTTGGCATCTGGATGGGCAGCGTTCGACGCAACCGGCAAATTCGCTCGGAGTATCTGTATTTGGCCCACTGGGATTTCTGACTTTTCTAGAAACTCAACTGGGCTTGATGTCTCTCTACCCGTCTCAGGCCGAGCGCATCGTCCAGTATCGTAATTGCCTTCAGAGATTCAACTTGGAAGATCGCTTTTATCATCGGAGCTTTGCGGTCGATCCGCAGGGAACGGCAGCCTGCCTGCTCGATTGGCGCGACCAGTGGACACTACATGGTTGGGATGGCAGTATTCCGGGCAATAGCTCACAGCGACTCCAGGATATGGCGGATGTTGAAGCGATTGCAGAATCTGCGGTGTCGGCAAATGTGGGCCAGCGATTGAAAGCAGTGAAGGACGCGCTGCAAAAGCGAAAGCCGGATATTGGCAAGGTTCAAGTCATAGACCCGCTGGATAGCTTCCCGTCACGCTGGCAGTCAGTACTCGTGGAATTTCCGGTTGAGATTGCTGAGCAGGAAAGCGCAGGCGCGGGATTCCTGGGAGCATTGCAGAGTAACCTGCGGAAAGCCGCAGCCGGTCAGGAAGTATCGAAGCTCGCATGGCAGGATGACGGAACAGTCATTGTCGTGCAATCAGAGACTCGTACTACGACGGCTCACTGGATTGCCACGCAGTTAGGAGATGAGAAGCAGACGTTGCTGATCTCCGGTGGCAACGGAGCAAGCCTCGATGCATATCTCTCCGCTGCCGGTCATTCCAGGCAGTGCCTGAAAGAATCAAGCGCCTTCCGTCCAGCACTACAGCTCTTGCCGCTAACTACAGAACTAATCTGGAAACCGCTGAACTACTACGCACTTGTTCAATTTCTCACTCACCCTGTCTGTCCCATTCCCGGCTACGCTCGCCGCAAGCTCGCCGAGAAAGTTGCCGAAGCTCCCGGAATTGGAGGTGAGCGGTGGGAACAGACTCTGGGCGAGATTGATGAGCACTATGGACCAGAGAAGGGTCCGGAGGTCCGTGAACGGATTTCCTTATGGGTGGAACATTCAAAGTTTCCACTGGAGGACGGGGCGAACATTGATTCTGTGATTGAGCGGGTAGGCGCGCTTGCCAAGTTTTTCCACGTTCGGCTGGGAGAACCCGACTATGCCAAGCGTCTCTCTTTCCATGCAGGGTATGGGCAATGCAAGGCTTGCCTTGAATCACTCAAGACATTGCTCACACAAGGTATTGACCTAATATCGCAACGCCAGCTTCAAAAACTCGTGGATCAGGCGACCGCGAATGGGTCCGAGAACCCGCTCTGGCCGGCGGAGGTTGGTGCGTGGCAGTTGGCGACTCATCCCGGCGCTGCGTTTGAGCCTGCTGACCAGGTAATCTGGTGGCAATTGGTAATGCCGGTGTTACCCGGCAATCCTCCTTGGTCCTCCATCGAGATTCGCGATCTTCGTCAGGCTGGCGCCGCGCTCCCTGAAGTCATGGCTCAACTCGACCAGGCTTCAAACGAGTGGTTGCGCCCGGTAATGACTGCCCGGAAGCAACTGCTGCTTGTATTGCCTCCGCCGAGCGAGGAGGTTCACCCGCTGTGGCAGATGATTGGCGCGGTTGTCGATCAGCCGAAGGTAATCCAGCTTGAGGCCCTGCTGAAATCGGGCAGCAAAGAAATGACCGCCGTGACTCACGTACCATTGCCTGCGCCAAAGCGGTGGTGGAAGCTCCCAAAAGACGTTACAGTCGCGCTGCGCGATAAGGAGTCATTCTCCAGTCTGGAAAAGCTGCTTTTCAATCCCTATCAATGGCTCCTGCAATATCCCGCAGCGTTACATTCGTCGCTCATCATTAATCTCGGCGACGACTCTCGGATCAAAGGCAACCTGGCACACGGTCTCGCTGACCAGTTCTTCGCGGTGCCGAACGCACTCGGCATTTTTGACGCTGATTTTGAATTCTGGTTTGCCAAGTCGTTTGCGAAGATCATCGATCAGGAGGGAGCAATCTTTCGAGTGCAGGGACGGGGAGCTGATCTTGAAAACTTCCGATTCCAACTTTATCGAGCCTTGCTCGGACTGCGACAACAGTTTGCCCAGGCAAATACGGTGAGCGTTTCATGCGAGCAAGAGGTTTCCGGAAAGATGGACGGCCGCGAATTGGCTGGTTCTGCCGACCTTGTGATCGAGAATATGCAGGGCCAATTTGCAATAGTCGATATGAAATGGTTCGGCGGCAAAAAGTATCCAGAAAAGCTCAAGAAGAATAGCCATCTGCAACTTGCCATCTATGCAGAGTTGCTGCGCCAGGAGACGAAGAAGCTGCCGTCCGTTGCGTATTACATCCTCAGTCAGGCTAGCCTGTTTGCGTCCGATAGTAATTTTTTCCCAGGCGCTAAAGGAGTCCCTTCCGCAAATGGTGAAAATATAGCCGACATCTGGCAGCGTTTCCTGAAGACATGGAGGTGGCGCGTCGAGCAGATTCGAGCCGGGAACTTTGAAGCGGTTCTCGAACGTACCGAACCAACCGCAGAATCCACGCCTCCAGCCGACGGAATGGAGATTGAAACTCTCAGCGAGACTTACAACGATTACCGGGCACTTGCCGGGTGGGAGAGCTAGTGATGGCCCGGAAAGGAACCTCCAAAATCACCTTCATCAGTGCCGGAGCTGGCAGCGGAAAGACCCATCGCCTCACGGAGCTGCTTCATCAGGAGTTGAACTCTGGCGGCGTTCGTCCGTCCGGCGTAATCGCAACGACCTTTACGAAAAAAGCTGCCACCGAATTGCGGGAGCGTGTGCGCGGGCATCTCCTCAAGCAAGGAAACTTTCAGCTTGCAAATGCAATGGGACAGGCGCGAATCGGCACAGTCAACAGCATCTGTGGTCAACTGACCTCCCGATTCGCTTTTGAAGCGGGCCTATCGACAGATCAACAGGTGCTTGAAGAGGTCCAGGCCGGTATCGTTCTCGGTAAGGCCATTGATAGCGTGCTGGACGGCGCGGAGATGAGCGACTTGCTGACCACAGCGCGCCGTTTGGGACTGGAAGAAGAATGGAAATCAGATCTGGCCAAGCTGTTAGACCAGATTCGCAGTAACGATATTTCCTATGGCCTCATTCCGCTATTCGCCAAGAGAAACGCGGACGATCTCTTGAGCTATTTCCCTTATCCGACGCCGGCGGGACTGGATCAGGAACTTCTCGCGGCAATTCAAACCGCGCTGCCTACCATTGAGTCAGTTGCACAAGCAGGCGGAAAAAAGAATACAAACGGCTATCTAGACCTTATCCGAACATTCGCTGGCAACTTGCAAAACCTGAGCGTCTCGTGGGGCGACTGGGTAAAGCTGTCCAAAGAGTTGCCCGAAAAAAGCCTGCACAAAGCTATCGAACCTATCGCTGAACTGGCAGGGCGATTTGCCGAACACGGCCGACTGCATGGCGACATCCGAAACTACTTGCTCAAAATGTTTCTTCTTGCCAATAAGGCTCTCCGAAGCTATCAGGAAATCAAGCAGGAACTGGGCGCGCTCGACTTCGTCGATCAAGAGCACCAACTATTAAGACTGCTGGATAACGAGAGTGTTGCTGCTGTGCTGAAAGACGAACTTGATCTCCTGATGGTCGATGAGTTTCAGGACACAAGCCCAATTCAGCTCGCGCTCTTCTTGAAGCTGGCCAGCTTTGCCAAGCGCGTGTACTGGGTTGGTGACATCAAGCAGGCAATCTATGGATTTCGCGGCAGCGACACCGAGTTGATGCGCTCTATCCTCAAGGCGCTTCCTGCTCTCGGCGGAACGAAAGAAATCCTGCCATCATCGTGGCGTTCACGACCTGAACTGGTCGAGATCGTAAACGCGGCGTTCTCGAATGCATTTTCTGGTTCGCTGTCCAAAGAGGAAGTAGAACTAACGCCAACCCGCAAGGACGTTTTGTCGGGGCCGTGTCTGGCCAACTGGATTCTCGGAGGGAAAAATGCGTCTCAAGACGCTTCCGCTCTTGCTGCTGGCATTCGCAGACTCGTCGATTCTGGATACATCATCTACGACAAGAGTGCAGATGCCAGCCGACCAGTCCGATATGGCGATGTGGCAATCCTTTCCCGCTTCAATGATGGAGTGAAGAATCTGGCGGAAGCACTATCCGCGCAGGGCATTCCAGTCGCCACATCGCAACCAGGCCTCCTCGCGACACCAGAGGCAACCCTCGCGCTGGCCTGTCTGCGTCGCCTCAATGATGCAGGCGACACGATAGCGACTGCCGAAATTGTCTCCCTTGCCGACGGATTAGAGCCGGAAACATGGGTCACAGACCGGTTGAAGTACCTCCAGAAAGACGCGGATGACGATCTGTGGCTGGAGAAGCCCTTTGAGGGTCATCCAGCTCATCCGATTCTGGGGACCATTGCCGAACTGCGTACGGCTCTTCCGGTACTTGCCCCACGGGAAGCTCTCGAAACCGTCATCGCGGCCTGCCAACTTTCGGAACGCGTCATCCGTTGGAGTCCCGATCCCGACCACGCTCGTATCCGACTCGCTAATCTGGAAGCCCTCCTCGATCTCTGCTCGCAGTACGAAGACCTTTGCCGATCCGGCCAGCACGCGGCTTCTATCTCAGGTCTGCTCGTCTGGCTCAGTGAAATCACAGGCAAAGAAATGGATATGTTGGCCGAGCCAGCGATTGATGCGGTGAAAGTCCTCACGCATCATTCGGCGAAGGGTCTGGAATGGCCGGTTGTCGTGCTGACCGATCTGGCGGCGGCAATCAGGGATCGCTTCTGGGGCATTTCGGCGCAGTCACAATCTGATTTCGACGGAACGAACCCTTTGCAGGATCGATCTATTCGCTACTGGCCTTGGCCATTCGGCGCACAGAAGAGTTTCGCATTCGCCGACCAGATTTCGAGCACGCAAATTGCGTTGTCCTATCGTAATTCCTCCGTTGAAGAGAACAAGCGTCTCCTATATGTCAGCATGACCAGGGCACGAGACCTGCTTGTGCTGGGCCGCCCCAGTCGGAAGCTGACAGGAGAGTGGATTGATTGCCTCCAGGCACACTGGCTGCTTCCTCAGGCTGGAGCTGATTCGATCACTCTTCCATCAGGGAAGAAGATTAATGCTGATTACTGGGATCTTGCACCCGCCGATGAGGCAGAGGCTATCCCTGCCACGGGGAGCAGCGCACTCTATTGGTTCAATACTGCCGGCGCAAGGTCGAAAAAATTGCCGCTGAGCTTCAATCCATCCTCGGCACCGGAACAGCCTGCGTCCGTGCTTCAGCAATGCAAGATCGGCGAACGAATTCCGATTGCTGCCGGAGAGGAAGCCAATGTTCTGGGAACGGCAATCCATGATTGCTTGGCGCTATCCTTCACGGACCAATCTGTGCCGCTGACCGAAGCCGAGATCGATGCAATTCTCGCAGGCTATCAAGTGCAGGATTCCCTTCCGGCCAAGGCAGTGTTGCGGCAGGTCAAAGCATTCCACGCATGGCTCGAAGAGCGTTGGCCAGGTGCAAAACCGCTGCCTGAAATTGCGATTCAGAGTCTGCTCGAATCAGGGCAGGTATTAAACGGTCGCATCGACCTGATCCTGGAGACGCCAGAGGGATGGATACTGCTCGACCACAAATCCAGCCAGTTGGCACCGGATCACTGGGACCAATTAGCCACGGAATACGGCGCTCAGATTGCCGCGTACGCAAAGGCTATCGAAAAATCCACTAGCAGGAAGGTGTCTGAGAGCTGGATATTCCTTCCCGTCGCCGGTGGGGCTTTGCAAATCGGGATTTCGTGAAGGATTTCGGCCTGCCATGTCGCCGTTCGCTGACATTTTTGTTGGTCACCGAACGGCGACTTTGCTGCAATGTCAGCGTACGATGACATTCGGCGAGGGGATTGTTGCTAGCGTTCGGACTTTCATGTCACCCTCTCAATGGCGCATCTCGGTATTGGGATACCACAGTGGAGTAGGCGTCTGGCGTAGACTTACATAATAAAGTCCTATATATTAAACCTTATAAGGAAGTAAGGATTTATATATGGAGCCTTGTATGAGATCGAGTGTGTCGGATGTACTGCCCCCGGTGATCAAACGGTCGTTGAGCAAATTCGGCAACGATCTGGCAACAGCACGGCGGAAACGCGGGCTTACGGCCCTTGCCGTCGCCGAGCGTATGGGTGTCGCCAAGAACACTTATCTCCGCGTTGAGAAGGGTGATGCCAGTGTTGGCCTGGGAATTTATGCGATGGCGCTCTTCGTCCTGGGCTTCGGTGATCCTCTTGGCTCCATTATTGACGTAAGCCGCGACGATACCGGCCTTCTGCTCGATGAAGAACGCTTACCCAAACGAGTACGCATGAAGAAAGCTCAGGTGCCCCAGTCATGAAGCGTACTATTGATGTCGTTTTTGGCGACGGCCCGCAGATTGGCGTACTGCGCTACGACCAACAGGGGCATCGCGAGAACGCTGCCTTCGAGTACGACGCCGGCTGGCTTGGCGCCCCCGCCCGCTTCGCGCTTGGGCCGACGCTCCCACTCCAGACGGGACCGCAATTTCATCGCAAGTCGAGAGACGGCTCTCTCTTTCATGCCGCGATTGCTGACACCGAACCCGACGGTTGGGCAAAGCGCGTCATTATGCGCGACCACATCAAGCGCAGGCAGGAATTGCGCCGCGCCGGAAAAGAAGACGAATTACAACTCCTCAACGCGCTTGATTATCTGTTGGCCGTGGATGATGTCAGCCGTGTAGGCGCGCTTCGCTTCCGAGACGAAAATGGTTTCTTTCAGCGCGCTCACGAAGAAGGGCGTAGGACTGCGCCGCCGCTCATCGAGCTTGGGCATTTACTGAACGCCTCCCGTGCCGTCGAAGCAAACAAAGAGACGGCCGCAGACCTCGCCTATCTACGTGGACGCGGCACGTCACTCGGCGGTATGCGTCCCAAATGTACCGTGGTTGACGATGATGGCGCACTTTCTATCGGCAAATTCCCCAGCATCACAGACGAACGCTCCGTTACGAAAGGCGAAGTGCTGGCTCTAACGCTTGCCAGTGAAGCTGGGATCAATGCCGCCGCCGCTCGAATCATCGAGAGTGAAGGCTTGCCCGTTGCGCTAATTCGCCGCTTTGATCGGCGAAGCAGCGGAGAGCGCGTGATGTATGTCTCCGCCGCTACGATGATGGGCGTTGAAGTGACCGAGTCCGACAGCCATTCGTACACTGAAATCGTCGATGCAATCCGTATTTACGGGGCTGCCGCGCAAGCCGATATTGATGAACTGTGGCGGCGCATTGCTTTCTCGATTTTGATTACGAATGTTGACGACCATCTGCACAATCACGGTTTCCTGCATGAGGATCGGGGACTCTGGCGATTATCACCAGCCTTTGACATCAATCCGTCACCCGAGCGTATGCGGGAATTAAAGACGTGGATTTCCGAGGATGCCGGCCCGGAGATGAGCATCGACGCCCTCATGTCAGTCACTCCATATTTTCGCATCACGCCCGCGAGAGCCAAAGAGATACTGAGTGAAGTCGCATTCGCCGTGGGCAAATGGCGCATGACGGGGCGCGCAATCGGAATGACCAGCGAAGAACTAGAGCCATTTGCGGATGCCTTTGAGCATTCTGAACGCACCGCAGCGAAGGAGTTCATCTGAATCGCGCGTTAATTTTGCCAAGCAGTCCGTAAACGCTGGGATTACCATTCCTCACTCTTCAGTTCCGCAAATCCTTATCAGCCGTACGGTGATATTCTCAATCGAGAATCCCATGATCATTCAGGAGACCGCATAGTGGCTGAACGACAGCAATCCACTGGCGGGTTCATTCAAGCGCAAAGACTGGCGCAGGCCGGCCATTTCGCCGCCACCTGCCCGGAAACGGGTTATCAGGGAAAGGCCTACCGGCTCGCGCCGCATCTTCGGACATTCAACTTAGCGCCCTCGATCCGCGAGACGGCACTGGCCTACTTTGACGATAAAAAGATCACCTGGCACACCCACGCCAGCCACGGACTCTCATCGCAGGTATGCTGCCTCAACTTTCTGATGCCCCTGGCCACGCGTCCCGGCGTATTATCGCGGGTGATCGCCAATGCCCTAGGGATCGAACCGCCGGAGATGCTGGAAATCGAGGACGGGCCGAAAGGCGAGCCCTGGTTCATCGGTTTCGAATGGATCGGCGAAAGGGATTATTTGAACGAGGGCGGAGCGTCATCGTCGCGCACGCGCGGCGCCAATGCTACGAGTTCGGACGCCATCCTCCGGTTTCGCCATGCGGGGCATATTGAGACTGTCTTGATCGAGTGGAAGTACACGGAGACATATGGCGCTCCCATTCCCAATAAGGTACGCGAAGGCGGCACGCGCACACCTAACGAGGTTCGCTCCGACCGCTATCGCGAACTCATGTTTGCTCCAAACGGCCCTATCAGGGACGACCTGAACCTCAAGCTAGACGACTTTTTCTGGGAGCCTTTCTACCAGCTCCTGCGTGAGCAGATGTTAGCCTTTCAGATGGAAAGGTTTCGCGAAGCCGAAACCGACCACGTGCGAGTCCTGCACATCTCGCCGGCGGGAAACCGGCGTCTCCATGACGTGACCTCCGAGGACTTGAACCGCTTTGGGGAGGACGCTTTCGCCGTGTTCGCAAAAACGCTGGTCGATCCCACCGCCTTCGTCGGCCGAACCATTGAGCAAGTATTCGGCCCCCTCATAGCGGAGATGCCAGAAGACCCATGGGCGGCCTACCTCTCCAGTCGCTACACCTTCTTGGCGCCGACTGACTCCGCAGATGGGCCGCCCCGAAGTCGCCAGAGTTGAGAACTAACTCTAAGCCAGCCCACCCCCATGGGAAACTGCGGTGATTCCAAGGAGATCGCTGGCTGTTGATGTGATAGCTCTGGGTTGATTGCATTTCCAGGAGAGTGGGATATGGCGGTCAGTGCAGCCGAAGCCCGAGTTTGCCGAGGGTTTCTTTGATGTATTCAATCCATTCGAGAGTAAGCCCAATGCTCTGGAGCTTGCCCTCGTCCAGCGCCACCAGATCTGAGATGTAGTCGATACCTGCATCTCTCAGGCGGTCCTGTGCCCTAGGGTGTATCCACATATAGCTGCAGTCTGATCCAAGCGCAAGCGAGGGCTGTAAAGGCGCGGAAGGCTTCTGTGGTTTTGCAGTAGCGTGTGCTGAAGCGGCGGAGTTGTTTGAGCTTGCTGAAGCATCGTTCAATGCGGTTGCGTTGCGCGTAGAGCGTGCGGTTATGTTCCCGTTGGACGCGACGATGGCGGCAGGATGGGATGACGGCTTCAGCACCTGTGGCTTCGATCAGAGCGAGGATGGCGTTGGTGTCATAGCCCCGGTCGGCCAGCACGGCTTCGGCTGCTCGTCCTTTTAGAAGCAGCTCGGCCTGAGTGCAGTCGTTAACCTGCCCAGCGGTAATGCGGAAGGCCACCGGAAGTCCAGCTTCGTCAGCCAACAGATGGATCTTGGTCGTCAGACCTCCTCGGGAACGCCCCAGAGCCTTGTCGCCCCTTTTTTGCGGCCTGTGGCCGCCTGCTGGTGTGCGCGGACGATCGTCGAGTCGATCATCAGATACTGGTTCTTTTTGTCCGCGACCAAGTCCGCGAAGATGCGCTCCCATACACCGGACCGTGCCCAGCGCATGAACCGCGCATGCACACTCTTGTACTTGCCGTAGCGCTCGGGAAGGTCATGCCAGCGTGCCCCGGACCGCAACACCCACAGCACACCGTTGACGAACTGGCGGTTATTCGCCGCCGTTCGTCCCACATGCTCCAACCGCCCAGGAAGCGTGTCCTTGATCCGCTCCCACTGCGCTTCGCTCAACTCATATCGACTCGCCACTCATACAAGTCAAACAATTCAATACAAACTCGCAAAGTCTATATGTGGATACGGCCTAGGCCAGAGTTTCAGGACTTCGATTCCGTCGTCGGGCGAATATTTGGCCGAAGGATCCCGTACTTTGTTGTCCGTCACTTTGTCGCTGCTGCTATTTTTCTCAGTCCGCGAGCTTTGGTTGAGGTGATTGGAGATGGAGCCTTCACGAGGAAACCGGAAGACTCCTAGTTTCTGATATGCCCGCCTTCGATCATATAGCGTAGGGGTGATTTTCCCCCGAACAGCCAATTTGTGTTGGGCATTTGGACAAACTGGTCGGCCAGCTCGTCGCCAAATGAGATGTGCAGCGCTTTGTAGATGCCGATGATGTAAGAGATCCGATACATTCGATCCGTACTGAGAATTCGTCCTTGCGGTCGGGCCTTCAACAGACGGTAATAGCGATTGGAGATGCCGCCCAGCAACAGGCGGGTGTCTTCCGGGCTGACATTCCATCTTTCCATGATGTTGAAGAAAACACGCACTCCGGAAGGGGTATATTCCTTGCGGACCTTCCATGAACGGAGATCGGGAAGCTGGCCCGGCGCAAAAGTTGCTCCGGGCCGCAAACGGTCATTGCTCATTTATCCACGTCCATATTCGTGATGAGCTTAAGTTTCTTAGCCCACTCGTTCGGGAGCTCGATGACGACCCTTGGAATGTTTGCCAGGTTGTCCTCCCGCGTCAGGCAAGCGGCCTCGAAGGAAAACCCTTCGAGTTCCAGGTACACATTCTCCCGGTCAAAACCCCTTTCGTAGATTTGAAACCCGATGCCGGGATGCTCTCCGTGTTCCTCAAATTCTCCGCGAATTGTTCTCTTGATGCTCATTTCCATCTTTCCCCTTTTGCGTTTTGTGATGCATTCGCCCTCGGCAAGGGCTTAATTCAAGACATTGGTCGGCATTGGGCTTATCTCTTGTACTCTCTTCGCTTCTTGAATCAGCTGGAGGTGGAAGGATCCGTGAAACGGCTTCCAGGTTCCTTCGTTCACGCCGCAGCCTGACCGGCGGAGTTGTCTCCATGGTTCCGGAAGTGAAAAGCGCCAATATGGCTGAAGGACAATGGAGACAACTCGATCCAATGTTCGAAAACAACTTTCTCCAGGCTGGTCCGGAAACGAGCGTAGTCTTCCGCTTTAATCCAGAAGGTGATGCTCAGATAGATGCTGCTTGCGCCTTCCCGTCGCATCAGGTGAGTGTGGAGGTGGCCCGGAACAGACGACAGGAGATGATAGACAAATCCACCATCATCGAAGGCGGATTCGAACTCGGCGCGCGTCTCCTCGTCCACCTCGTAAAGGTGCAAAACGTAAACCATAGGGACTCCTTGGTGCAATTGGAAATCGGGTGGGGAAACTGGCGCAGTGTGTACTGTGACAGTTTCATGGGAAGCGGAAGAGAATGTGTCAGATCTCTTTTGCAGTTGTTATTTCTTGTCGGAAGAGGCGACCTTGACTATTGCAATTCCCATGAGCACTGCTAAGGCGCAGTCATGTATAAGAAACAGGATCGTGGCGAACAAGAGCATCCATCCGGCGGTGACGGTGCTCCCCCAGTGGATGCCGATTGCCCACCCGACCAGAAGCAGGGAAACGGGGTAAATCGTTGCAAGAAACGGATTGGCGAAACTTACGGTGACTTTCATTGAATGTTTTCTCCGGATATGTGCGCGCAGGCGCATAGCCTGCGCGCACGGGATGGTTAGCACTTCTGGTTGTCGATGAAAAGAGCATCCGCTCTTGCTACTTCGCCTTGGGGCTGAAGTCGGAACCCAGTTCTTCGAAGTCGAAGAGTCCCACGGGAATGCTGAAGATGGTCTTGCGCCCATCCTTGATGTGCAGCACGCCGTGCCAGGGCTCATAGCGCACCACGGTTACGGTGTGGCGGTCATCGAGGGCCTTCTTGAAAACGATCTTTTCAGGCATGTGTTTTTACCTCCTTTCGTGAGGGATATTTGCGCGGATTCATGCGCAAAGAGGGCGCGACACAGCCAGTTCCGAACTACGGCTGGGATATCGCAAATTGGTTGGGAGGGATTGGTCTAGCGGAGAATTGCCGACTCGCTCATGTAGGGGAGAGGCAGGATCGGCGCGTTTGCATCCTTATAGAACAAGGTGCGTCCCGAGATGATCGAGGGTGGCACGAGGATTGAATGGCCGGCATGAAGTTCAAGTCCGGGATAGCCGCGAAGTCGTGGCAGAGCAGGCTCCGACTCGAAAAGGAAGTGCCAGCGGCCCTGGGCGACAAAGTTCAAACTGCGCCTCCAGGAGTCATCGGCCTCGGTGAGTGCTGCGAGCGAATACGTCGCCTGTGCCGGATCGATTGCGAGAGCTACGAGACCGGACTGTCCCAGATGGAGATGCCAGTTGGCGTTTCCTCCATAGCGGGCAAACCAATATTCAATCTGCTCGCGCTCGCAGGAGGGAACACCGATGGACGCCGAAGTTGTGGCCAGGCGTGACCGCGCGAGGACCGGGGTCAACATGAGACGCTGACGGATGGCCACTTCGAGAGCTACCGGCAGCTCGATGCCGGTAGCCGGGACGAAGCCCTTACGCTCGGCAAGTTGCGCCGCACGGCGGGACTCGGCCAAATTGGTGAGAAAAGTTGAGACATCGATAGGCATGAATAACTCCCTAAAAAACAGAAAAGCCGCGGCGCGGTGAGCGCAGCGGCGGGTGGTGGTTTTGGGTTGAGTGGTTTTTCGCGGGAACAAAAGCTGAGGGCCGGAAACTTACACTTCCCGGAAGTTAGAGATGTCAGCTTGCCTGCAAGCCGAGCCGTACGGAGAAGGCTGCAACCACATCTGATAATGCAGCTTTTTCAGAAGTGGTTCGAAACGGGACAGTTTATAAGCCCAGATTTATAAGCCCAGGCCCGCCGCTGCGTTTCGCGTGAACATCTCGCCCAGCCGGATGTAGCGGTCAAATACCCGCGATCCGGGCTTGTGACCCGACTGGCGACGGATGAGGTATTCAGGCACATTCGCCCGGCTGGCCTCCGTTACGAAGCCGCTCCGCAGACTGTGGCCGGCGATTTCCTCAACCTGCATATTCGCCCGAGCCGCACAGCGCTTGAGGATATAGCCGACCGAGTCGGGATGCAGACCTGAGGGCGACACCCTTTGCTTCTGGTCGATTCCGCGAAAGAGGGAGCCTTCCCGGATACCGGCCGCATCCTTATATATAAGGATGGTCTTTACCGGGCAGGTTGCAGGATCCTCCCCGAACGGGATACCAACCTTTCGTGATGCTCCCAGTTGGTCGGTCTTGCTTTTGCGAATTGTCAGGACCAAGCCCTCTGGCACCTCTTTGACATCCTCGACCTGGAGCGCCGCAGTCTCACTCCTCCTGGTAGCAGCCGCATAGGAAATCAGCACAAGTGCCTTGTCCCGCAGGCCTGTCAGGGAATCGGGGCAGCATTTGATGATCCGGCGGATCTCAGGAGAGAGGAGCGCACGCTTCTGCTCCTGTGCTGTCCCGTGCTGTCTGCGGATTCCTTTGAAGGTCTCTCTCACAAGCAGGGAGTAAGTCGGTGACTCAATATATCCCGCCTTTTTGTGGTGGGACGCAATCGCACTCAGACGGCGGGAGAGTGTAGCAGCCTTGAGGGTGCCGGCGCGCTCAGCCAGATAGCAGGCCACCGTGCCAGGCTCGGCCGGGAGCGCGCGAAGAGTATGGCTCTCCGCAAATGCCTCGAAGTCCGCCCAATCGGATTGATAGCCACGAGCCGTGGCCGCAGAGATCGCCGAATCGAGATAGGCGAGGGTCTTGGCGACCAGAACCTCCAACTCTGTCGGCAGAGACTTTGACGAAATAACGAGATCTCTCATAATCGAACTCCTGATATGGCAAAAGGTGAAAGACGCGATTAGAGCGCAATACGGGCTGAAAATGCCCAGATGTGGCACATCAGGACCGGCTGGTTTGCAACGGGAAGAGGGAATCTGGCTACGCGCGTAAACTCGCTGCATCGCATGGTGCCGGAGAAATTGGGGGGATGATCCACGAAGAGAGGATAGTGACGAGATCAGCGGGTTCTGCCGATAGCTATTACGGAAGTATCCGGTATGTCTACGACTCCTTCGGCACCGCGCGGCTTAGCGCCCAAAAACTCGGCAGGGCACCAGGCTTTACTCGATCCGGAATTTGCTTCCGTGCACGGTATTGACGTTGATCGTGTTCGGGAATTGTTGTGGCTCCTGCACGCTCCGCCGGATCTCTCAGAGCTTTATCACGTACTGATGAATCTTGCCGCAGTCCTGAAAACCGCCATCGGGCAGTGGCCGGACATCCTCAAATGGCAGGGGCTTGATTGGATTCCGGACCTGATCGAAAAACTCATCCCTGCCGTTATGGTCATCCAAGGAAATCTGGAGCAGTTCGCGAAGGATTATCACCGTGATTGGCGTGACCGCAATGCGCTTTACTGCGCGTTCCGGTGTGATCTTTCGGAAACTCAGTTGCTCCGGTTCCAATATCAACTGCTGCAGGCGCATTATTTCTTCGCGCATGCAGTCGTGCTTCGTCGCAATGAGAAGAAATTACCCCAACCGACCGACCTTAATGGTTACGAGTCCTATGGTGGAACGGACGAGTGGCCTGCTTTCCAAATCCAGCCTTATCTTGCCGGGCTGTGTATCCGGGACATGGCGGCAAAAGAGAACTCGGGCTGGGCCAGTGAATTACTTGAAAATCTGCCTGTGACACTACAGCCTCGTGAGCTTGCTGCCCGCGAGAACACTGAAGTACAAAGTCGCTTAAAGGACGTCGATGTTCAGAAGAAGGTGAACTATGTCCCGGCGTTTCTAAGGCAGGCATATGGTCTCAAGCAGAGGGGGATTGGCAAAGGCAGCGCTCCGAGAATACGTTCAGGGTACAGCGAAATAGGAGACCCAGATGACCCATGGCTCAACTATGGAGTCCTGTCAGATTGGGAAGCCGTTCCACTTGGTCTGCCCCTCGTCAATCCTCTTGTGCTTCCCAGTATCCCAGAACATCAACAGGAGGGAACTTCGTCTGAATCTCATGCCTCCACCAACTCCGAGGCTGCGCTGAATCACCCACCCATTCCGAGAGAAGAGGACGAGACGGATGGGAAAGATGAGGACAATTTGGATGGATTCGATGGGGAGGATGAGGAGGAGGGCTTTGACGGCAATTACGATTGCGAGGATGAGAAGTCCCAAGAGTCGCCGGGATCCTTCGAAGGGCGGGCGATCGGTTTAGTCCATAAGCTGGTGCGCGAACAAAAGATATTCTCGTTTGGAATCGAACGGATCAGCCCGCAGGAGCTTTATGGCCTTGCGAGCGCGGGATTTCTCCGGCTCATGCACCTCGCCGAAGATCGCAAGAAATTCCGCGGGAATTCAATGCCAACCGCTGTCCATCAACGAGCGGGATGCAAAGGCATGGGTCGGCGAGATGAATTCGAGGCACGGCTACTGCTTTCGGTGGCGCTCTGGACGGGCAGAGAGGAGAAACGAGCTTTATCCCTAGTCCTGGTAAAAACAGAAACTGACCTCCAAGATGAGTCCTTCGCATTCATCGCGGATGATCCGAAGCAAAAAGGACCAGTATTTCGGGAGCGCGTACCCTTTCCGGAATATCGAAAGGAACAGAAAGGAGTCCCTGAGCACGACTGTAACCGCTCTCAGTACATTTATCTTCCGGATGTGATGGGACTCGGCACTTGGATTAAACGCTATGCTGAACTTTTTGGATATAAGGGAAAGGAACGGCATCAGGTGTTCCAGAAGGCTTTCACGTTCTATAGCAAGAACGTGAAAGCTCTGCTCAAGGCGTGGGATCCCAGCGGGAGACTAACCCTGAATAAGGTATCCTCGGCCCTATTCGGAAAATTGATGAACTGGACCGGAAATGATGCAGTTGCCGCGGCATTGATAACCGGCAAACCGCACCGGCTGAGCAAAGTCCCTCTTTATTACGCATGCAGAAATGCCAAGCACGTCCAGGAGATTTATTTCTCTGTAGTCGAGCAGCTCAAGAGCGAGATTGATCAGGAAGAACTCCGCAGGGGGATAACCTTGGAATCCGCTGCCAGCCGTCCTAGGGCTGAGGGGAACAGCGAGAAGCGTCTGCGTCCGAAAGATATAGGAGCATCAAAGCAAACAGTTTTCATCGGAAAGCGTCTCTGTCCGCGCATGGATGCCGTTCTGGCCGCCGTACAGGCGATCAAGTCGAAGTTGTGTAGGCCATATTTTACGAGTTCGAATGAGGCGTGGATTGAATTCCATAATTTCTACACGCTTTACACCGTGTGGGGATTCTTGATGGCAACTGGCACGCGCAAAATCATCACTCCCTATGTTGCGTTCAGTGAAGTGAGCCCTCTAAACCATGTCGCGATTCTGCGCGACAAGGACAACGACGCCGGGTCAAAAGCAAAGCTGATATGGGTGCCCGACACGATCCTGGATCAGATGCGGTTTTATTCCGAACATCTGAAATTTATCAAGGAGAGATTCACTGTAAAACACCAGGACGAGCCCTGTTTCTTCCTGAAGGAAGAAACAGGGAGAAGTATCTTGGTCCGCCCCAAAACGTTTTCCGGGTATATGAATGATCTGCTTCCCGGATTTCCCGTAGATATTCATCGCCGGTTCATGTATAATATCTTGCTCGATTATGGATGCCCGCCGGAGTTTGTTCGTGTGTGGATGGGGCACGCCTGCGTGGGCGAGGAATGGTGGTCGGAGCATGCAACCTTTTCTCACCAGGTCTATCGCCACTACGTGAACGAATATTTGTCACCGATTCTAACGCACCTCGGATTCAAACCAGTGCCGTGGAAAGCACGTTGGAACAAAGGAATGGAGATCGCTGCCCATGGATAAGTTAGCAGCCTTATGGGATGTCAGCTTCTTTCCCTTCTCGAAAGAGGAGTCCGTCGCTGCTGGCAACTTTCGAGACTGGCTCTCTCACTCCGAGAGTAAGCTGGGGCGATTTCTTGCCGAAGTCGAATACTTATCGCTATACCAGGAATTCTCCGGCTCGGACGTCAGTCAGCTCGAACAGATGATCCTGAAGGCAAGCGGAAGTAAAGCAAAAGCCCACCTCCCATTGCGAATGTTAAGGAAGATCGTATCTACGCTGAATCAGCGGTTGCATCTCTCGATACCGTTGCCGTCATTGGCAATTCGTTTGACGCCGCCCGAGAGTCCCTTTGTTGCGAAAGACTCTCAACCCATCAATAAAGTTGCCCACGGATCGATTGCAGCGTGGCTTGGAGCAGAAAAGCGGTGGTTGAGCGACCTTCGGCCATCTCCAACGTTGAAGACCTCAAACAGAAACAACATCCCGGTTGAGCTTGTGCTCTTCTCGGCGGCGCTGCACGGAGGGATTCTCAGCTCTGATCTGATCGTTGGCTTGTATTGCGCGCTGAGCGATAGTAAGAAATTTGTGCATTTCACGGAGAAGCGGATATACGTCGACATTCCCGTGGCCTGGCGCGGAGAACCGGATAAAGAGATCCGGCGGTGGTATCCCGACGATGCTGTTGTATGCCTTATCGCGCGCCTGTCTGATGCGAACTTGTTTCAGGGCCATATCAACTCCAAAGAAGCATATAGGATCCTCAAGGTGGACTTTTGCAATAGCCTCTACGCTTCGATTAGAAAGGGACTCAAGAACAGAGATGTTCCGGACGAGCTTCTTCCAGCATCGTTGTCCGATTTCCTCGCAAGGATAGCCCTGGTCCTGCGCTCTGAGATTCCCGCAGTGATGGTCGGCTATGCCACGAGGACGCTGGATTCCCGTTCCCTGCATTCACCCAGCATCGACCGGATTTATGGCGGCCCTGCATTCGAGGCAAGCGAGTCGGGCGAATCCGACGACGGCGATTCAGTAGACACGGAGAACAGCGAGGCATATTCGGAGGAAGGGCTAAGTGGGCTTGAGCCGGCCTGGATGCAGCAGATTCGGGCCTGCTTTTACGGATCGAACAAGAAAACTACTCAGGAGAGGTTTTCCGCTCTGAAATTAGAATCGCCAGTCGGGACACGAATCATTGGCTTTGCCGAGAGACTACTGAAACATACATCCTCGTCGGGAAACACGCTGCATCTCAATAGTGTGAAGTGTTGTGTTCTGACGGTAGGTCGCCGACTTGCTCCACTGCTTGAAGAGCGCGACCCGAACAAAAGCGAAACTGCTCCTGATGTACTCGAGGATCTTTACATACAAGCGATTGATAATGCGGCAAAGGATTCCCGAGCCCCTGTCAGACTGCAGGGAACGATCTCGTGGGCGCTTCGGGAGTTTCATAGCTATCTTGTCGCAAAGAGAATCGGAAGCCCCCTAAACGATGCGAGTGTCTTCCGCGTGAGGCGTGGCTTCCTTAGCGTAGATGCCTCCATTGCGTCAGTTGAAGATGTATTCGCCGCATTGGAATACATCCATTACGAACCGAATTCAAGTTGGAAGGCAAAAGCCCGCAAAGCAGCCCAAAGGTTGATCCTGATCGGATTTTTTGCAGGCCTGCGTACGATGGAGGCATTGGACGCACCGCAGCGTGATTTTCCAGGGGGAAAGCTGTTACCGATTTACGTTCTCCCTACACCTGAACGCAACCTAAAAACAGCGAACGCCGCTCGAAAAATTCCAGTCTCGACGTTCATTAGGCCATTTGAGCACCTGCGGAAGATTGTGGATGACTGGGCCGGAGCGCCAATTAAGAGCGGTCACGAAAGCGCTGAAAAGCCACTCTTTGAGAGTATTTCGGACGACGTAGTGATCCCCATCATCAATGACGCATTGCGCTCCGTGACGGGGAATGAGAATCTTCGCTATTATTCGTTGCGCCATTCTTTTGCGAGCTGGACATTGACACGGTTGCTGCTGTCGCAGTTTCCACAGATTCCGAATCTGTTTCCTCACCTCCCGAAAACCACCGAGTGGCTGATGCAATCGAAGCAGTTTCGCCGTGAACTTTACGGAAATGACCTGGTGGAAAATGATCATGCCTGGGCAGTGGCCGTCCTGATGGGGCACTCCACTCCAACGGTCAGCTTTGCAAGTTACTGCCATACACTGGACATTTTGTTGGCTGAATACCTCCGTGCGAGCGGCGCATTTGAGGAAGATTTCCAGGAGCGGTTGCGGCTATCTGGGGCTGAATCCCGGTCTGGATCGTTCGCGAAAGTTCCTTCAACGCGCGCATCGGCTGCGAAGACAAACTCCGATCCGATTGAGGTTGTAACGTCAGCTACGCGTCCGGAAGATGACGACATTGACGAGGAACCGGAAGTTCGAACCTCATTTGTTGTGCCAGAGCAAACTGCAATTCCGGGAAAAGCTGATTCCCAAAATAGGGATTTTGCCCGGAACAAGTTCCGCAAACGGCGACGTGAACCCGCAGCAAATCCCACGGACATTTCCAGTCCCAAGCGCGATCTATCGTGGCTTGAGCAGACGTGGGGACTGCTTTATATGCACGCAAAACCAGGCCGAGATTTGCCTGAATTGGCCCGGCATTTGGATCTGAATTTGCCATTAGCGCAGGAAATTATCACCCGATGGGAAAAATTATGCTCGCTTAAATCCCCTTTAACGGGTCATAATTTACTTTCAACAGCGGTTATTGATTCTGAAATCAGCGCGGCGTCTTCCACCCAGAATTGCCAATTTCCCAAGCTGCCGAAAGCGACATCCATGAAAATTGCGAAGCAATTAGCTGACCGAATCTATGGCCAAATTCGGAAATCTGAAGCGAAAACTATCGCAGTAATCGACTATTATTCCCAGAATATCCAGCCAGATCTGGTGTCATTTCTGTTCGTTCCAGGCGGATTCAGAGGTGCCAACGCGAAAGTATTGGTGCGTGACTGCCGCTGGTTTCTTGACAAGATTGGCGACCAAGGCGATGAGCTTTACTATGACTGCGCTGACGGATCAGCAAGAGAATACCCTCGCGCAGACTGGTATCCGAAGTGGGGACTCCAGTCCCGCGGAGCCAAATTTAAGATCGCCAATATGTCAGGAAAAAGTGCAGGCAAGATCACTCCGGCACCATGGCTCCGGATAACTCCAAGGCGTGCACGCCGAGGTTGTAGTGAATTCGCCCGGACATTCTTGGATGGGTTCCGCTTTGTAATGCTTCTCGCGGTGATTCGATTTAGTACACTCTGAGCACTTGCATTCTGGAAATTCGGGCATTTGGTTGACGAAATTCGAAATTTTCGTGACGAATGAGTCCAGAATTCGACAAAAACCAATTACACCGTTGCAAATAATCTTCCGACCTATATGCTCCACATATATGAAAATAAATCATTTGTCTCTGTATGAGAGTGTTCAATTGCTATTCGTTTCGGTCGTGAGAGTGGCATAGATTCCCGCCACCAGCGTCGAGTACGGCTCAGAGGACTTCGCTACGTCGCTGTCAGAACCGGACGCCAACACCAGAACATCGCCCGGCTCGTAGGACTTCTTGCCGCCGGCCGCGTTCACCGCCTCCGCATAGTCCCCGCCGCAAAGTACGCCCGTCCACGCCGTCGTCTGCGTCGTGCCGTCCTGGTATACCACTCCCGAGGAAGAGTGAATCTTCCCGTTTACATCGAACGTATACGCCGGAGCCGTCGTTCCGATGCCAACGTTGCCACTGCTCAATATCCTCATTCTCTCCGTCAGGCTATTGACTCCACTTTGTAGAGTCATGAATCGGAGACTCATCCCGATGTCGGTCGCAACCGTGTCATCGGGAATAGCACCGATTTGTGCACCCATGGTTTGGCTGAGCGATAAATTGACACCGAAGTTATGAAAGGAAACAAGTCCATTATATGGTCCGCTCTGGCTGCGAAGTGCTCCGCCGACAGCTATGCCAGAATACTTGACAGGATTGGTACTACCTACTACCAGCCCATTCCATCCCCAATTTCCGCCATTCACTTGAGTTGATGTAAGAGAGTTATCTTCGCCATCAACGACCAAGCTTCCAAGGACCTCAAGTGATGCGTTAGGTGCTGTCGTCCCGATCCCGACGTTACTGCCAGAAACCGTGATGGGCGAATTGCCCACCGTCGCACTGCCGGTGAACATTGGAATAGCATTAGTTGTGCCACCCGATGTCGTCACAGCCGTTTGCGCCGCTGCCCCCGCAGCCATCAGCAGTAAGAATGTCCATGCGAAATTCACACTCTTTCCCATCGCTTTCATTTCCCTCCCCAGGACTGGTTGATGACGTGCGAGATACTTCCATGAACAGCAAAGCAAGAGTCGGCACCAGACGCACCTTCACACGCCTCCCCTAAGCGGCGCGGTCCGACAATACTCCCTTAGTGCGCTTGTAAGCGCATATCTCAACGAGACATGCCTTATGCCTGTCGAGAGGAAGTTCCTGTTGGTAATGTGGTTGTCCTATGCCTCAAAGAACCGCCCATGACACCCCAAGAGCGGCACCGCAAATATCAAGAGAGAATGTGCGTGTTTCGCTAGATTTCGAGGCAGCACTGGAGCCACCGCCATGCGGATACGAGGTCCCATCCTGAGTTTGCCCGCTGCTTTCATTTGCGGCAGGTCTCTGGAATTGCAAAGTGAAGATGGAATCATTTATTGCAGTCGGCGGAAACGTTGTCAAGTAGATTTATATGAATAAATGATATGCAGCATGAAAGCAATCGGGGAAAAGCCCTACGATTGAGGCGGCGGTTTCGTTTGTGCAGCACGACGTAGACCCTGCCCCGCCGGATTGACACTACGGCCCACATGAGGCAATCGGCCAGCTCAACCGCTCATCTGGAGCGATGCGAATGTGTTCAGTACACGCTTACGGATTTAGTACACGAAAAGAGGAGAAGGTGGTGTACTACAGTGGATTTCATGGAAAACATGGAATGGTATAGAAAACGCACAAATCACACAATCGCTAGTGTTCATGCCTATATCCGCGTGTCTACAAGTGTTTTCGATGATTCAGCGAATCGTGGGCGGTCAGGGATCCGAAGCGCCATTTCGCTCATGAATGAAAAATTCGAGCCTCCTTCACCCACCTCGGCGCCAACCGCGTCGTCGACTCCGTCGTCAGCAGGGTTGTTCAACATATTTCGCGATGTCAATGAATAATGCGGCAGCTTATATTGACTGCTGGAGACATTGTCTTGTGTTGGGTGAATTCCCTGTATGCGATATAATTTTGCCGCATCTGGAGACTGGGAAAATCGTGGCGAAAGAGAAAGCATCGGCGGATATGCAACAGGTCAGTCTGGAATCTGCCAGAGTTAAGAAGCTAGTTATCAAAAATTTTCGCTGCATTGGCAGCAATCCGGTCGAAGTTGACCTCGATGATATTGTGGTGCTCGTCGGGCCGAATAATGTTGGCAAGAGTACCCTCCTGCAGTAGCTCGCCCAAGCGCTGCTCGCCGCGATGCATGGTTTCAGTCCTATATCACGACATATGCTTCAGCGGGACATTTGGGACTTGGCTAATGTCGCAGACTCGACGGCCATCCCACAGCTGCTTTCTGTCGTGGCAGCCCGTGCGGGCAGCCTGTTGAACTTTGCCGACCTTTCCCGAACGATGGCTTTGCCTCAAACCACCCTGAAGCGCTACTTCGCTTTGCTCGAAGGGACATACCTCGTACAACTGCTGCGTCCATGGGCGAGAAGCCTGGGCAAGCGCGTGATCCAGACCCCCAAGACCTACCTGACTGGCAGTGGATTGTTAGCGTATGCACTCGGTGTAACTTTGGAGCGCCTGAAGGCCGGAGGAAATCTGGTCGGCTCCGTCCTAGAGAACTTTGTACTCATGGAACTACGCAAGCAATGTGCATAGAGCTCTGTCCAGACGGAGGTGTTCTATTGGAGAACCGCATCGGGCAACGAGGTGGACATTGTTCTGCAAGACCGTGCAGGCCGGGTAGTGGGCATTGAAGTGAAGGCCTCAGCCACGACGCTGGGCAGCAGGGATGTGCGTGGCCTCGCGGCACTCGCGGAGGCTGCAGGGAAGAACTGGCTGCGCGGCATCGTTCTGTATTCCGGCGCAGAGGTAATACCTTTCTCTCCCAACCTGCACGCTGTGCCAATTACGAGGCTGTGGTCTGAGTGAACCGACGCTGAGACATTGGTGACGGATTTGCTCATTGCAGAGACTCCACATAAGGCCGCATAACATTTGCAACTCGACAGACCTTTGCGGCTTCCCATAGTTGATCTATCGTTGCACGCTTTTCCCGGGAGCTATGCTTCCTGTGGTCATTGTGGCAATGGCGGGCTGAGAGGAAATGCGGAAAACTGCGGAACAGAATCGCGTATTCGCCGGTTTTATCGGTTTTATAGATAATTTAACTCTTTATAGAATGTGAAAGTCGTTTGTTTGGAAAGTGCGTTCAACAATCCGGCTTATCGCCGCGGAAGCAGGCGAAAGCCTGGAGCGTCCCGCATAAGCGCGTGGGCACCGAGTGGCGGTTCAACCGAAAGCGTCTGCATGGAGTAGGTTCAGGCTGATAAGCAAGCGGCATAATCGCGCAAAAGCCCTGGCAATCCAGGGCTTTTGCGCGGCTGCTTCAAAGTTGCTTTTGAACTTCCAGCAGAGCATCGACGACCAGCTTATTGCCGGCGCGCATTTCTGGCGTGAGGGTCTTGCCGTAGTCCGCGGTCGTCCCGATGTCCGCGTGGCCGAGCAAGTCCTTCTGATGGTCAAGCGGAACCTTCTGTCCGGCCATCCATGTTTTGTAGCTGTGGCGCAGGGGGTGATAGCTGATGTGTGGAATACCTGCGCGTTTCGCCGCTGGCTTGATGTAGTCCTTCATCATTGTCGAGTCGCTGCGCGGCGTGCCCTTGGCACCTGGGAAGATGAAGGCATCGTCAGACTCCGGCTTGCTGACATCCTTCCACTCGATCAACCGCTGCAACACGACAGGATGGAGTGGCAGTACGCGCCAGCTATCGTCCGTCTTCGGGTAGTCCTTCAGATGGCTGTGCGTGAACGCCCGCTGCACGGTGATGGTGGACTCCGCTTCGTTGATGTCCAGCCATTTGAATGCCAGTACCTCACTGACTCGAAGCCCCAGGTTGCCGGTGACAAAGATGATGAGGCTAACAGGTGATGAGAGTTCCCGCACCAGGCGGATGAACTGCTCCATGGTCAGGATCGTGAGAGGCTTCTGGCGCTTCGTCGCTCCCTTGACCTTTACCAACTTCATCGGGTTGCGCTCGACCGTGGGGATTATCTCCCAGAGCATCGCCAGATCTAGCATCTTGGAGATGAGGGTCTTTGCCCGCTTCTTCGACGCTGGGCCACCTCCTGTGAATTCTTTGTCGAGCCAGTTCTTGACGGCGAACGCCTTCATGTCCGCGAGTCTCGTTTTATTCCACTTGGGCTTGATATGGACGCGAACCAAGCTGCCGTTGGTCTGCTGCGTGGACCATTCCAGGATCGGCAGTTCGTCCGTGAGGTACTTGTCGCATAGCTGGCCCATAGTGTACTCGACCTTGCCGGCCAGTGTACTCTCGTTCAACGATCGGAGTTGACCTTCGAGCGCCGTCCATACGGATGCTTCGGTTGGGTACTCGGGCGGGTTGAATGTCTGCGATTTGATGCGGCGCACGCCGTCCGGATCGGTCTGTCTGTACTGGTATTTCCAGGCGAAACCTCCACCGGAACGTGGTACCTTTTTTATATGTCCGTGTTGATACCGAGCATTCGCCATGCCGTTGACCGCGCCCCAATCGCGGTAAGTCACAAGGCGATTTTAGCATCGATGACTTTTGATGCCCCGCTCGATTTTGAAAATGGACGTAAGTCATTGAAGTTAAATTATTTGCGGGAGTAGTTCAGTGGCAGAACGTCAGCTTCCCAAGCTGAATGTCGCCGGTTCGATCCCGGTCTCCCGCTCCAGATTCCACCGCCTCATTGATTCCCTTGCCTTGCTTCTCACTTCCTCGCCTGACTAATTTGTCTTTGCCGCATTGGCGGCTTCGCCGGAGTCGAGTGCTATCTCAGCTTTCTCGCCGGCCTGCTCGCTTTCGGCGGCGACACCGCGCAGGCTCACATGCTCGAACTGTGCCCAGACGAGACCGATGGGCACAATTCCCAGAAACGTAACCAGCAGCAGCGTGGCCGCGCAGGCCGTGGAAGCCTCGACCGAGGCGCCGAGGAAGTTGCGAATCGCCGCAGCCACAATGCCGATCTGCGTGAACCAGCCCACCACGGGCAGTTGAATGACGCTGGCCACGCCGCTGCTTGCCATGAGCAGCACGCTCTTGCCCGGCGTCATGGCAGCCAGTTGCGGGCTCTTGACGAAGGCCAGCGTGGTAAGTAGATAAGCGCCGGCGATGAGCAGCCACATCACGATGGAAAACGCGGCCAGCGCGGCAAAATCGGAGAAGGAGCGGATGATGTCGAGGCCGGTGCGGAAGGTGCGAATCCTGCTACCAACGGCCGCGGCGAGCTTCTGAGAAACCACGCCGAGAACACGCTCGATGAACGAAGCCAGCACGTCTCCGGAAAGCCGCAGCGCCACTAGAAACAGCGCTCCGCCCACTGCTCCGGCCAGACCCCAGTAGCCGGCCTTGCGAACGATCTCCGCGTGTGGCAGCGAGCCGGCCGGCGAGAGCACGATGACGGCGGAAAAGATCAGAGCCATGGCGCCGGCGTCAGAGAGCCGCTCCACGATGTAGACAGCGATCTGCGCGCTGATCGGCGTGTCTGTTTTTTTTGCGACGAGATAGGGCCGGACAAGATCGGCAACGCGACCGATAAGCGCCACGGCGGTAAATCCAATGACCTGCGTGCCGAGCAACGAGAAAAGCCCGACCCTGCGGTTGTGACGCATCAGCATAGCCCAGCGTGCCGAGCGGATGACGTAACCGGCATAGATGCAGCCCAGCGCCAGGAGAATCCGGCTCCAGTCCGCCTGCGCCAGTTGCACGCGGAAGGCGGCGAAGTCGAAGTGTGTCTTGTGCTGCGCCCAGATTGCCAACGCAATCAGCACAACCGCCACAACAAAGCTCAGAATCAGTTGCTTCTTCTTCAAGGAATCTCCGGCAAAATGCGTTCGGCCAGATTTAGCCTATCAGCCCGGCATAAATTTGGATGCAAGGCAGCACAAGACGCCGGGTGCTCCAGGTCCCTGGTGTTGGAACCTCGG
>JAATFM010000325.1 GCA_015655195.1 Terriglobales bacterium | reverse complement strand
GCGCGCATACGAAGCACCTGCACGGTCTGCATCACGTCCTGCGGCTGGTTGTAGTAGGCGTTGCCGAGAACGGTGGTCCACTGGAGGTTGCCGGAGAGCAGGTCGAGAACCTGCGGATAGGCTGTAAGCGCTTTCACGCTGGGGTCCCACATGGTTTGCGCGCTGGCAGCAGCGGCCACCTGGTCGGGGCTGACCGCGCCGAGCGTATGCACCCACTGGTCGGCGGCGGCAACCTGCGCCGGATAGGTGGCTCCGGCAAGAATCTGCGCGAGAAGTGCGTCTGGATAGAGCGCGACGGGAGCGACAAGCTGCGCAATGTCGTCGGGGCTCATCGGGGCCTGCGCCGCGCCTGGAATCTGCGGGGCTGCCGCTGCCTGCTGGTCGTAAACCGGCTGCTGTTGGGCGTAACCGGGTTGGGCGTAACCGGGTTGGGCGTAGCCGGGTTGGGCATATTGCGGTGCGCCGTACTGCTGCGGATAGGCCGGCGCGGCAGGCTGCGAGTAGCCGTATTGCGCGCCGGGATCGCCCTGCGGACCGTAGTAAGCCTGTGCGGCCAGGGGCTGAGAGACCAGGGCAACTGTCAGCGCCGCCAGAACTGGGACTGCTACGAGATGCAGGGTACGGGAAAGAGACTTCATGCTTCCTCCAGGCAGCGGGCCAAGTAGCTGCTCCGCCGCCCTCCCTGCTCGTCGGCCCAGGGCTGATCGGGTAGGATCGAACTCGAACCGGGGGAATTTCAGGCCAGAGTAAAGCCTCGCACCCCCGCTTCTGCCCGCCGGGAGGATTGGCCCGGTGCGAACAGACGCGATGTAAGTCCAAACCCCGGCAGGCGGGATTAGTTTCGATTTGGGAACGAAACGGGGGAATTCAGTTTTAGACGCACGGTGCGGAGGCTCGTTTACCGCCATTTCTTCGCTATTTGGCGAGCAGCGGTAGTGGATTAGTTTGCATGGAAGCAACCCACCCTTGCACCAGAAAAAAGGCGCAAGGATGGGGCACGGGACTTTTCAGGGCTTTTCTTTGTGCCTTTGTCCACCTTCCCTTTGTCTCCTCGTCCCTCAACCTGAACTACAATCAAGAGCGTTATGGCAACTATTACGCTTCCAACTACGATTCAGCCGCGCTCGCCCCAGGGCGAGTTCCGCAATGAGCCTTTCACCGACTTCAAAACGCCGGACAATGCCCGCGCCATGCGCGCCGCGCTCGAACACGTCGCCGGCTTGCTGGGCCGCGAATACGACCTCGTCCTCGGCGGCGAGCGCATCAAGACCGCCGGAAAGATCCAATCCGTGAATCCGGCGCGCCCGAAGCAGGTTGTCGGCATTCACCAGAAGGCCGGCGCGGAGCACGTGGAGCCGGCAATGGCCGCAGCGCTCAAAGCCTACGCCATGTGGAGCCGCGTGAGCGTCGAGGAGCGCGCTTCCCTGCTGCTGGGCACGGCAGCGATCATCCGCCAGCGTCACTTCGAGTTCTGCGCCTGGCTCACCTATGAAGTAGGCAAGAACTGGGCCGAGGCCGACGCCGATGTGGGCGAGACCATCGATTTCCTCGAATTTTATGCCCGCGAGGCGTTGCGGCTGGCCGGTGCGAAGACGCCGATCCAGTACCCCGGCGAGCGGGACCAGCTTTTGTACATTCCGCTCGGCGTGGGGGCCGTGATTCCGCCGTGGAACTTCCCTTTTGCCATCATGGCGGGCATGACGGCGGCCTCGATTGTGGCCGGCAACACGGTGATTCTGAAGCCTTCGAGCGACTCGCCGACGATTGCGGCCAAGTTTTTCGAGGTTCTGGAAGAGGCTGGCCTGCCGCCGGGCGTGGTGAACTTCTGCCCCGGCTCGGGTGCCACCTTCGGCAACGCGGTTGTCGAGCACCCCAAGACGCGCTTCATCGCCTTTACCGGCTCCAAAGCCGTCGGCCTCGAAATTCACGAGCGGGCGGCAAAAGCGCAGCCGGGCCAGCTCTGGATCAAGCGGACGATTCTCGAAATGGGTGGCAAGGACTCGATCCTGGTCTGCGGGGACGCCGATCTGGACGCAGCCGTGGACGGCGTGGTGGCTTCGGCCTTCGGCTTCAGCGGGCAGAAGTGCTCGGCCTGCTCACGGGCGATTGTCGAGGAATCGGTTTACGACATCTTTGTGGAGCGGGTGCGGGAGCGCGTGGCAAAGCTCACGGTCGGCGACCCGGTAGAGAATCCGTCGATGGGGCCGGTGGTGAACAAGGCTGCATTTGATTCGATCCTCGGCTACATCGAGAAGGGCAAACAGGAGGGCCGGCTGGTGGCGGGCGGCAAGGCCGTCGAGACGCCGGAGGGCGGCTATTTCCTTGAGCCGACGGCCTTTGCCGACATTGCGCCGGATGCGGTGCTTTCGCAGGAAGAGATTTTCGGCCCCGTGCTGGCGATTATCAAGGCCGCGAGCTTCGAGGAGGG
>JAATFM010000253.1 GCA_015655195.1 Terriglobales bacterium | reverse complement strand
GCGCCGGGCGTAAAGGAGTTCGGCGAGGACAAGATCATCGACCGGCTCATTCGCAAGTACGGCTATCGCGGCACGCCGGCAACGCTTGCCGCCGTCGATGCCGACCCCGAGATGGCCAATGACCTGAGTGCCGCGGCGCACCTGATTCACGGCTCCTCCGAGGGCCGTTTCAAAATCACGTGGTGCCCCGGCCATCTGAGCAAGGAAGAAGTGGAAGGCGTGGGCTACGGCTACGGCGATCTGGCGACGATGACCGAACACTACGACCCCGCAAAGCTGAGCCACGGCGCGAATCGCGTCGATGGCGAAGAGGTTTTCTTTATTGCCAACCCCGGACTGGGCCTGTGGGCGCACCAAAGCCGTTTGTAAAACAGGAGAATGGGATGAGTACCACCTTGCAATTACCGAAATATTCGCTGGGAACCGGCGACCGCTTCGCGCATCAGGCTAAGGCGCAGCTTGCCGCGTGCGTCAAGGCGCTTGATGCCGGCCTGGCAATCTCGCCGGTGTGGAACAAATCGAACCGCGAGCACACGATCATCGGCTCGGAGCCAGCGTCTACGCGCCGCGCGGCGGATGCGGCCGTGAAGGAGCTGGGCTGGAAGCTGCCGTATTTTCTCGACGCCGATCACATCGGCCTCGCCACGGTGGATCGCTTCCTCGCCGTCAGCGATTTCTACACCATCGATGTGGCAGACTTCATCGGTAAGCCCGCGCCCGCGGCGGAGATTGACGCCTTTGTCACAGCGCAGAATGGTCTTGTCGGCAGTCTCAAGCTCAAAGGCATCGCCGAAGACTTCGTGATTACTGAAACCGACATGCGCGAGACCGCGACGAAGTTTCTCTTCGCCGTCAAGACCGCCGGCGAGGTCTATCGCAAAATCGCATCTGTGAAGGGCGAAGGAAATTTCATTCCCGAGGTTTCGATGGACGAGACCGACCGCGCGCAGAGTCCCGTCGAGCTGCTCATCATTCTCGCGGCTGTCGCTGCGGAGGGCATTCCCATCCAGACCATCGCGCCCAAGTTCAGCGGCCGTTTCAACAAGGGGGTGGATTATGTCGGCGACGTAGCGCAGTTCGAGCGCGAGTTCCTGCTCGACGTTGCGGCAATCGGGTATGCCGTGCACCACTTCGGCCTGCCTGCGAATCTCAAGCTCAGCGTGCACTCCGGCAGCGATAAGTTTTCCATCTATCCGGCCATTCACTCGGCGCTCAAGAAGTTTGACGCGGGCGTGCACCTCAAGACCGCCGGCACCACGTGGCTCGAAGAGTTGATCGGCCTGGCTGAAGCCGGCGGCGCGGGCTTCGCACTGGCGAAAGAGATTTACGCCGAGGCATTTGCGCATCGCGAGGAACTCTGCGGGCCTTATGCCACGGTCATCGACATCGACCCGGCCACGCTGCCCGCGCCGGAGACAGTTGCCGGTTGGACCTCCGAGCAATACACCTCCGCGCTGCGCCACGTGCAAAGCGACCCGGCCTATAACCCGAGCCTCCGTCAGCTTCTGCATGTCGGCTTCAAGGTTGCGGCCAAGATGGGCAGCCGCTATCTCAACCTGCTCGAAGCCAACGAGGCGGTGATTGCGAAGAACGTGACCGGCAATCTCTATGAGCGGCATATTCTGCCGGTCTTCTTTGGTGTCTCGTCAGAGGCACAACTTGCGGCTCACGCCAGCGCGAAAGCGGGAGCCCGATGAGCGGGGATCAGAGGAGTGGAGACAAGTTGAGCGCAGATATTTTGAGCCTCAGTGGGAAGGTTGTTGTCATCACCGGCGGAACGTCGGGAATCGGACGCGCATTGAGCCTCGGTTTCGCGGAGGCCGGCGCGGATGTTGTTGCCACGGCGCGCAGGCCGCAGCAGGTGGAAGAAACGGCGGACGCGATTGAAGCGCTTGGCCGCAAGACGGTACGCGTTGCCTCAGACGTGACGGACCGCAAATCGCTCGAAGCCCTGCGCGACGCATCGCTCAGCGCATTCGGCAACGTGGATGTTCTCATCAACTGTGCCGGGCGCATCAAGCGTACGCCGACCATCGACGTGACCGAGGAAGAGTGGTGCGGCATTCTCGACACCAATCTCACCGGCACGCTGCGCGCCTGCCAGATCTTCGGCAAGCCAATGCTGGAGCGCGGCTACGGGCGCATCATCAACATCACTTCGCTCAACAGCTACGTGGCGCTGCACGAGGTCGCAGCCTACGCGGCCAGCAAGTCGGCCGTTTCATCGCTCACCCGTTCGCTTGCCGTCGAGTGGTCGCGCAAGGGCGTTACGGTGAACGCGATTGCGCCCGGCGTCTTCAAGACGGAGCTGAACGCGGCGCTGCTTGAAGGCACGCCACGTGGCCACGAGCTGCTGATGCGCACGCCGATGGGTCGCTTCGGCAAGACCGAGGAGTTGATCGGCGCGGCGCTCTATCTCGCCTCTGATGCCGCGTCCTTCGTCACCGGCCAGACCATCGTAGTGGATGGCGGCTTTCTTGCCAGCGGCGTGAACCAGTAGGTCAGGCGCTTCCATCCACCGTGCCCCATCCTTGCGCCTTTTTTCTGGCGCAAGGGTGGGATAGCATGAACCCCAATCCGCTTCCACACAACAGAAAGGCCGCGCACATCGCGCGGCCTTTCTGTTACACACTGCTCTTATCGCTGAATGCGCGCCGAGCCACCGGCGGCGAATGCCTTGACCTGGTCGAGCGTCGCCATCGTCGTGTCGCCGGGGAAGGTGGTGAGCAGAGCGCCGTGCGCCCAGCCGAGTTTGATGGCCTCTTCCGGCGTTTCGCCCGCCAGCAGCCCGTAGATGAAGCCGGAGGCAAAGCCGTCGCCGCCGCCCACGCGGTCGTAGACGTTCAGTTCCGCCGTGGGCGCGTGCAACGTCTGCCCATTTACCCAGGCCACGGCGCTCCAGCTATGGTGGTTGGTCGAGTGCACCTCGCGCAGCGTGGTGGCAACGGCCTTGATGTGCGGAAAGCGAGCGGCAACTTGATCCATCATGGCGAAAAAGGCGCTCGGGTCGAGCTTGGATTTCGCCGAGACTTCGGGACCGGCAAAGCCGAGGCCCTTCTGCAAATCTTCCTCGTTGCCCACGAGCACATCGACGTTATCGACGATGGCGGAAAGCACGCTCTGCGCGCGGTCTGCGCCGCCAGAGATCTTCCACAGCTTCTCGCGATAATTCAGGTCAAAGGAGGTAACGGCTCCAGCCTTGCGCGCGGCCTGCATCGCCTCGATGACAAGCTGGGCCGTGGTCTCGGAGAGCGCTGCGAAGATGCCGCCTGAATGGAACCAGCGCACGCCCTCGCCGAAGATCGCGCCCCAGTCGAAGTCGCCCGGCTTGAGCTGCGCGGCGGCCTCGTTTGAGCGGTTGTAAAAGACCACGGGAGCGCGCACGCCGAGGCCGCGGTCGCTGTAAACGGTCGCCATGTTGGGGCCGCGCACGCCGTCGTGCTCAAAGATGCGATAGATGGGCTTGACGCCCATCGCGCGGACGCGCTCAGCAATGAGGTCGCCGATGGGATACTTCACCATCGCGGAGGCAATGGCCGTGCGCTGGCCGAAGCAGTCTGCGAGGTTGGCCGCGACGTTGAACTCGCCGCCGCTGACGTGAATGTCGGCATGTGTGGCCTTGCGAAAAGGGATGATGCCGGGATCGACGCGGTGAACCAGCGCGCCAAGCGAGAGCAGATCCAGCGCGCCTTTCTGAGGAATCTCGAAGCCAAGGGACATCTCTGGTTTTCTCCAAACGTTCAAATCTTTGCGATGATAACTCGCCGCCTGCATATGTGGACTGCGGCGGGCGAAGCCCACGGAAATATGCTCGCAGATAGCGTGCAACGGTGTGCAAAGTTTTCGGAACACTTGCATTGTATCGTTCTAGAGGTCAGACCATCAAGAAATTGCCCCGGCGTGGAACACTGCGAGTCGGGTCCGGGCAGTGACCGTTCCGAAGGGCGGATTTTCCGGTAAATTGCGGCAACTATTTTTGTCTGCCGGGCATTGCCTACGGGTGATTTGAGTAGCCCGCTCGACTTGGTTGCGCCCGCCGCGGTTCGATGTTTCCGCAAGTGGTCTGTCCTCTTGATTCCCGCTGCTCCAGACGGAGACGGATGCGAATTTCTTCATGCCGTATGCGGATTGCCGCAATGCGCCACGAGCCCTCACGGAATTTGTCCGTAAGGGCTCGTGGAAAATGCGGCAGCGGTATTTTCAGTTAAGCGACAATATCGACCCTGACGCCTTCAAGGTCCGTAGCCGTCTCCGCCGGGCCGTAAACCAGTTCCGTGGTGCGAACCGCAGAACTGATCGAGACCTGCATCGCGCGGATCGTCGCCGCTGTCTCCGGCTTCGCGTTCGCAATGTCGAGCGTGACACGCGCCAGCCGCCGTGTCTGGCTCACCTTGGCCGCAGTGCGAAGCCCGCGAACGGCGCGTAGAATAGCTTCCAGCACTTCCATCTCCGGCACCGTCACCTTCCATTCGTCGCGCTCCACAGGCCAGGGCGAAACATGCAGCGAGGCCGCCGCTTCGTGGCCCTTGTAGAACTGCTGGAAGAGGTACTCGCTGACAAACGGCAGGAACGGCGCGTAGAGGCCAAGCACGATTCGCAGGCTCTCCCACAGCGTGGCGCGCGCCGAGGCCCGCGTCTGCTCGGAGTAGTTCTCCGGCGTCCAGAAGCGGTCCTTGATGAGTTCGAGATAGTCGTCACAGAAGACGGTCCAGAAGAAGCGGTCGGTCTGCTCGCGCGCCTCGTGATAGCTGTAGCCTTCGAACGCCTTCTTCGTCGCAGGCAGAATCTTGTTCAGCTCGGCCAGCAGCCACCGATCCTCCGGCGTGCGCTCGCTGAAGGGCACAAAGTCCTTTGCCGGATCGTATGCGCCCATCTGCATGTCGGCAAAGCGCGCTGCGTTCCACAACTTTACAACGAGTTTGCGGCCGATCTGCACATCCTTCTCGCTATAGCGCAGATCGTGTCCCAAGCTGCCGCCCGCGGCCCAATACCGCACCGCATCGGCGCCGAACTTCTGAATCACCGCATAGGGGTCGTAACGGTTGTAGCCGTTCGCGTCGGTGTACTGTTCCAGGTCGCGTTTGGAAATCTTCTTGCCGTTCTCGTTCAGCCCCCAGCCGGAGATCATCACGTTCTGCCACGGCAGGCTCTGCGTGTGCAGGTGCGATTTGACCAGCGTGTAAAAGAGCCATGTGCGGATAATCTCGAAAGCCTGTACGCGAACCGTCATCGGGTAGAGGCGGCCATCGCCGATGCGCCCCGGCGTGCCCGCCCAGTTTGAGTTGATGAGCGGCGAGACCGATGAAGTCATCCACGTATCGAGAACGTCTGCATCAGGCGTAAACTCCGCCGCGCCGCATTTGGGGCACTTTTCCGCCGGCGCTTTCGTCTCCGTCGGATCGACCGGCAGCGCAGACTCCTCTGCCAGCACCACCTCGCCGCACTTCGCACAAAACCACACCGGCACCGGCACACCGTAAAAGCGCTGCCGCGAGATATTCCAGTCGTACTTGAGGCCCTTGATCCAGTCTTCGAGCCGAATCTGCATCCAGTCGGGAAACCATTTCAGTTCCGCGGCGCGCACCAGCAGCTCGTCCTTCATGTCCATCACGCGGATGAACCACTGCGGCGCCATCACGAACTCGATCGGCGCGCCCGAGCGGTCCGAAACCGAGACAACCTGATCGACAGTCTTCGAGCCGGTCAGCGCTCCGGCCTCGGTCAGCGCTGTTACGACCTTACCGCGCGCCTCTTCGCTCTTGAGTCCAGTAAACTCGCCTGCAATCGCCGTCATGCGCCCGTCCGCGCCAATCGCGACGCGCAACTCCAGTCCGTCGCGCTTCCAGCGGCGCACGTCCTCCGAATCGCCAAAGGTGCAGACCATCATCAGGCCGGTTCCAAAGGCCGGGTCCACATCGTCGTCAGCCAGAATCGGCACCGTCTGCCCGAAGAGCGGCACAATCGCAGTTTTGCCGATGAGCTGCGTGTAGCGCTCGTCCTTGCCGTTGCAGTAGAGCGCAACGCAGGCGGGGAGCAGCTCCGGCCGCGTCGTCGAAATAGTGAGTGGCGAGCCGTCCGCGCCCTTGAAAACAATGTCGTGCAGCTTGCCCTTGCGCTCGATGGTTTCGAGATCGGCCTGCGCGAGCGAAGTTTCCAGTACCGTGTCCCACAGCACAGGCTCGTGCGAGCGATAGATTCGCCCCGCCTTGAACAATTCGATAAACGACTTCTGCGAAGTCCGCTGGCAGTGGTCGTCGATCGTCGAGTAGCGCAGCTTCCAGTCGACGGAAAGCCCCAGCGCCCGCCACAGCTTCTCGTACTCCTTCGAGCCCTCGGTCGTCACCTGCAAACACAGTGCGCGAAACTCGCTCCGCGTGGTCTTCGACTTGTTGATCTTGAAGGTCTTTTCGACGTAGCGTTCCGTGGGCAGGCCGTTGTCGTCAAAGCCCATCGGATAGAAAATCTTGCGCCCGTTCATGCGGTGGTAGCGCACAATGAACTCCGCTTGCGCGTAGCTCATCGCGTGGCCTACGTGCAGGTGCGAGGCCGAAACATACGGCGGAGGGGTGTCAATCGAAAAGGTTTCGCCCGGCGCGCCGGGATCGTAGGAATAAATGCCCAGCTCATCCCACAGCCGTTGGCAAGAGGCTTCCATCTCGGCTGTGTCGATCTCCTTGGGGAGTCGGCTTTCTGTTTCAAGCTGCATAAATTTGGGTTCGCTTCCTGATTCGCTTAGTGGCCCTGCCCGGATTCAGCCGCACGCAGAGAAGCCGCGGCGCAACAGGGCTAAACACCTTATTATATCGGGCATTGCGCATGGGAAGGCCGCAAGTAATGGCTCAGTTTGAAGGCCGCGGGCTTTAGGCAGCGTCCGACGAATTGCCTGGAGAAGAAGTTTTGTAACAGGGCACGACTTCAGTCGTGCCGCAAATGGCTCAAAAACAGGCCGGGCTTCAGCCCCCGAGGGATGTAAACCGAGCTGCTACCGAATGGCGGCGAGAAATCAATTCGCGCCGTGCGGCGCTGGAGCAAGCGGCTTCTCAGGAACCAGCGCGACAGTCTCGATAGGGCGCTTCGCCGAAGTCAGCGTCAGTCCGAGCGTCGCGAGGGCCGCACTGGCGGAAGAAATATCCTTCGGCGCTACTTTCAAGCTGCCCATCAGCTTTCCATCCAGCCCGGTTTCGTCTACAACCGTTGTGCCGAGCGCCTCTTCCAGCGCACCCGCCACCTGGGCCGGTGTAGCGTTGATGCACTGAAGGGCCTGGTTCTTATGGCTGTAGAAAGCGCCGCCGCCGGAGGAAGACTGCGTCAGATGGCTCGCGGCCTCCGGGCCAGCCTTCAGCACGTACGCATCCTTCATTTCCGTGTGGCGCTCGATGCGAAGATGAGCCCCTGACGCAACGGCCAGTTCAATGGCGCGCGCAAGCTCATCCGGCGCGGCATTGGGAGCCTGCACATGCAGGTTGTAAAGCGCACTGGAAACATTGCCGGAGGCGGAGATGTGTGTTGCCGGTATGCCCGCACCCATGTTCAGCAGAGCGTCCGCAGAAGCATTGGTAATGTCCAGTAGTCCAGGGCCGCGCATCATCATGTGAGTATTCGGCTCTTTCCCAGCCTCGGTGGGCTCGCCGGGCGTGAGGCTGATCTGAAACAGCGTATTCGATGCCGCGTCCGACGGGCCCACCTGCTCGGAAAATGCCTGCGCCGTTGCCTGGTCAAGTTGAGCCTGCGTTGCGGCGGCAGGCGTTGCGGCATTGAGCGGTCCCCCGTTGGCAAGAGCCAGCAGGTTTGCGCTGCTGAGCTGTTCGGGATGCAGAGTTGTGCTCGCCACGCGGCCATCCGGCCCTACGACGACTGTGGCCGGGCGGGCATCCACGCCATACCGCTCGAAGACCTTGCTCGAAGTATCGAGGCCGATCCCGCCCTGGATGGGTTTCTTTTTGAGAAACGCCTGCACCACGGCGGGATCTTCGTCATCCACAGAAATGATTTGCACTTTCGAAGGATCAACCGATGCCGCAAGAGAATTCAGGATCGGTATTTCGCCGATGCACGGCGCGCACCACGTAGCCCAGAATTCCAGCACAACAACTTTGCCGTGCAGAGAAGGCCAGTCCGCTCCGATCGTTGAAGAAGCCTGCATCATCTGGGTAAAGGAGAGAGCGGGAGCAGCCGTGCCGACCTTCGGCAAATTCGCATTCAAAGCTGGCGTCTGCGCAAAAGCTGCGCTTGCCAAGGCAGTCAACAGGAAAAGCAAACTCAAGCGCTTTCGTTCCAAGCGACACACTCCAGGCATGGATTTCTGTCAGGCTATAAGAATGATTGCATAGACGCGATAGCGGGCAATTCGTTTCCGCCCACCTATTTTGCGCGGCGTCTCCGTTGCTGGGGCCGTCTGGCCCATGGTTTACGGATTGACGAAAACAGGCTTCACATCGGGCGCTCCGGGGATACGGAAGTTGACCACGGTGTACGTAACGGGCGCGGCTGAGTCATTGCGTGCGGCGTGCGGCACGTTGGAGGCAAGGTAGACCACCGAACCCGGCCCCACCGTCTTCCACTGGCCATTGATGAGCACCGTCGCCTGGCCTTCCTTGATGATGAGCATTTCTTCGTTGGGGTGCTTGTGCGGTTGGTGCGACCATGCGCCCGGCTTGAGCGTCGTCACATGCACGTCAAGATCGGCAAGCGTTGCCGTGGGACCGTTGTAAAAGGTTCTAAGCTCGCCTACGTTGGTGGTTTTGGCGGGAACGCTCGTCCAGTCAATCGCCCAGGATTTTCCCACTGACTCGGCCTGTTGGGCCAGCGCGAATGCGCCCGCGGTAAAAACGGCGGCGGCAACGGCGACAAGGCAATCTCTGCGTGTGAACATTCTGCCTCCCTGATTTCCTGTCCGGAACGAACGGAACCACTTTACGCCAGCGTGCCGGGATATTGCCACCGCAAAGACACGGCGTTTCTCAGGTATTCTGTCTGCACTCATGATGAAACAGTCGCTTCTCGCCGTCGCCGCCGCATTGCTTGTCGCCGCCTCCCCGCTTGCCGCACTCGCGCAGGGCACAGCCGGCAGCGTGCTCGCTTACAAAGGCGAACAGCCCGTCGCGGCGCGCCACGGCATGGTGGTAAGCGTGCATCACCTGGCCTCCGACGCTGGCGTGGAAATTCTGCAACAGGGCGGCAACGCCGTGGACGCAGCCGTGGCAACGGGCTTCGCGCTGGCCGTCGTGCACCCGGCTGCAGGCAATCTCGGCGGCGGCGGTTTCCTGCTCCTACGCGCGCACGATGGCAAATCCACCTTTATCGACTTTCGCGAAAAGGCTCCACAGGCCGCAACAGAAACCATGTACCAGGACGCGCAGGGCAACATCATTCCCGAAGCGAGCGTCGTCGGCTACAAGGCGATTGCCGTGCCCGGCTCGGTGGCGGGACTGGTCTATGCGGAGAAAAAGTACGGCAAGCTGGGCCTCAAAAAAGTGATGGCTCCGGCGATTCATCTCGCGAGCGAAGGCTTTACGCTCACCGACGAAGAGGCGCACGAGTTGGCAACGCCGGGTCTTGCAAACTTCGCGGACTCGAAGCGCATTTTTCAGCGCGACGGCAACCTCTACAAAGAGGGCGAAACCTTCCGCCAGCCGCAACTGGCGCGGACGCTCGAACGCATCGCCGCCGACCCCGATGACTTTTATCACGGCAAGCTGGCCGCGGAGCTTGTCGCCGATCTCAAAAAAGGCGGCGCGCTCCTTACGCTCGACGATCTGGCGCAATACACTGTCGCGGAACGAACGCCAATCGTCGGCAAGTTTCACAACTACACCGTTATCAGTGCGCCGCCACCGTCCTCGGGCGGCATCGTGCTCGTCACGGCGCTCAACATTCTCTCCGGCCACGACCTCGGCAAGCTCGGCGACCGCTCACCCGAGTGGCTGCACCTGACGACCGAAGCCTATCGCCGCGCCTTCATGGACCGCACCGATTACATGGGCGACCCGGACTACAACGAGATTCCCACCG
>JAATFM010000018.1 GCA_015655195.1 Terriglobales bacterium | reverse complement strand
CGCGTTGGTCCGCAATGGTGAAATGCAAGCGCAGCTTCAAGCGGGCGCACAATCGTTCACTGTACCGTTCTGGAGCGACATTCCCGACACGGAAGCGGACATTACATCGGATGATCCAACCGTCAACAGCACACCGCAGAAAATCACCGCTGCGAAGCAGGTTGTGCGCAAATCGTTCCTGCATCAAAGCTGGAGCGAGATGAGCCTTGCAAGCGAATTGAGCGGCGATAGCGCGCTTGAACGCATTCAGAGTCGCGTTCTGGAGTATTGGGATCGCCAGTGGGAAAAACGTCTCATCGCATCTTTGCGCGGCGTACTCCTGTCGAACGTTGCGAACAACGCATCGGACATGGTTCTAGACATTAGTGGCAATGCCGGTGATGTTGCGAACTTTTCCGCTGAAAGCGTCATCGATTGTGCTGCCACGCTCGGGGATCGTCTCGAAGATGTCCATGCCATTGCGATGCACAGCGCTGTGTACACTGCTGCGCTCAAAAACGATTTGATCGAGAGGTCTTGGCCCTCGCGTCATCCCCATCTGTCAGGAACTTCGTTAGAGTGTCGCGCTGAAATGGAACGGCCTTGCCATCCTTGTTGATAACTGGCTTCCCGTCGGTAGCGTTTAATAGTGTCAGACTGCCTTTGACCATCTCCAGTTTAAAATGCTTGCCGAACTGTTCCAAGAACAAATCTGGCACGGTTGACATGCTTTCGGCCATGCTACGAAGCCGACCGTCGATGGCAAGTTCGTGGATTGCATCGGCGCTCTCAGCCAGTTTGCCTTGAAGCGCGACCACGGTTGATTCGAGTTCTGCAATGCAGGCCTTATCCTTTTGCCGTTTCGTCAAGACTTCCCTGTGAGCTTGCCCCAGCGTGGCAAGCTCTGCCGCTTCCGGTGAGGGTTCGTTCGATTGCTGTGTCGGTTCGCTCATTTACTTAATCCTTAATGAATTCAACGAAGTTTTTTGGGGTTACTTTCTTCCCCTGCTTAATCAGTTCGTTGATGATGTGATGGTATATACTGCGCTGTTTCGGTGCGAGAAGATTGGCGATGCTGGCGACCAGTGCGATGGCAATACGCAACGCAATTATTATTGTGGTGCTCTCGGGTTCCAATGCGATGCTGACGTTCTCAATCTGTGGGCGAATGTCATTCTCAAGTTTCATCGTATGGCTCCGGGCCTGACGAAGCTGGATAGCGATAGCTCAGCCGTGCTTGGCTTCGAGCGAAAGCGTTTTAAGGATGAGAAGATCCAGGGTTTCCTGAACCAGATCGCTTGGTTCCCCTATACCATGATTATCTACGCAATGTAATTATAGATAGTCATAGTATCGAGGCCATAGGAGCCTCAACTTTTGTTCGTCACTTTTTCTGCGTGGCCCTTTTTGGCAGAAAATCTGTTCGTTAAGGCCGGGAGCCCTGAATAAGGATTTCCACGAACCGCCGTGCTTTTTCAGGCCAATCCTCTGTGCTACCCGCGCTAGAGACGCCATAGATCGCGCGCAGCATGTCCATTGGATCTACATCGGGCCGAAGATCTCCGCTCGCGACGGCGCGGCTCGCCAGCGTGTGGGCAGCTTCTTCCATGACGCGGCTACTCTGTTGAAATACCCGAGACGGGCCGCCGGCCATTGCGTTCAAAGCCGGGGCAATGATCTTTTTCGCAGCAATGTAGTCGATAAAGACCAGCAGCCACGCCCGCAGAGCCTCAACCGGAGGCAGCTCGGCGGAGAGCCTTCTCTGCGCCTCGCCCAGCTTCTCGACTTCGCTGATATAGACAGCGGCCAGCAGGTCATCGCGCGTAGGAAAGTGCCGGTAGAGCGTCCCCGGGCCAATCGTGGCGCGCTTGGCGATCTCGTCCATACTGGCCTCCGCGCCCCGCTTGGTGAAAACCTGCTTCGCAACTTCGAGAATCCGCTCACGGTTACGTTGCGCGTCGGCGCGGGGCTTGCGGGCAGTTTTCTTTGCAGCTAACCTTTTCATCGAGTTTTTGAAACCGGAGGATCTCTCCGGTAATCTTATTAGCATAACGGAGATTGACTCCGTTTTATTCCAGGCCGAGGCCGGATGTCAAAGATTGTGATCGGAGAGTACAGCATGGCGGCAACATTTGGAGCAAAGTCAACCACGGAAGATGTCCTCAAAGGAGTCGACCTGAAGGGTAAGCGGATTCTGGTGACGGGAGTATCTGCTGGCCTCGGCGTCGAAACGGCCCGCGCGCTGGTGGCGCATGGAGCCGACGTCGTAGGCGCAGCGCGCGATTTGGAGAAGGCGAAGCGGGCCACCTCGGAAGTCAGTAAGGCGGCTGCAGAAACCGGCGCGAACTTCGAGTTGATCGAGCTTGACCTTGCCAACCTGAAGAGCGTGCGCGCCGCCGCGGATAAGCTGGTCGCCGATGGTCGCCTCTTCGACGTGATCATCGCCAATGCTGGTGTCATGGCGACTCCGTTTGGGAAGACAGCGGATGGTTTCGAGACGCAATTCGGGACCAATCACCTGGGCCACTTCGTGTTTGTGAACCGCATCGCGAAGCTGATCAAGAATGGCGGACGCTTGGTCAACCTCGCTTCCTCAGGGCATCGCTTCAGCAATGTAGACCTGAATGATCTCGGCTTTGCGACGACGCCGTATGAACCCTTCGTGGCTTACGGGCGTTCGAAGACCGCGAATATCCTCTTCGCAGTCGAGTTCGACCGCCGTCATCGTGGCCGCGGTGTACGCGCAGCGGCTGTACATCCCGGAGGCATACAGACCGAGCTTGCCCGCCATATGAACCCAGGCAGCTTGGAACAGATGGTTAAACAGATCAATGAACAGGCTGCAGCAGAGGGCAAAGGGCCGTTCGAGTTCAAGACCGTTCCTCAGGGAACGGCCACCTCAGTATGGACAGCGGTCGTTGCGCCCGCCGAAGAGATAGGGGGGCGGTATTGCGAGAACTGTCACGTGAGTAATATCGTCGCAGACGATGTACGGCTGGGCCTGCTCGACGAAGGAGTGCGTGCCTACGCTCTCGATGCACAAAATGCCGCTGCACTTTGGAAGAAAAGCGAAGAATTGGTTGGCGAGACGTTTTAGTAAGCAGGCGCCTGAGGGCAGGCGATGTGGCTCCTGTCGCCGTATCTCTGGAGACTGGCTGTTCATTGGTTCAAACCAAGACCCGGTGAACAGCCAAAAGTTTTTTACCGGTTGCTACCCGCAATCAGCGGATAGGCTGGCGGATGTCCGTCCCGCCAGTTGCCAACCTGCGCGGCAAGATAACGGCGCAGGGACCAGAGAGGCACAGATCAGTCGCTCGGCAATTCGGTGCGCCGTCGGCTCGCGATGCTGCCTGTCTTCGCGCGTTCGCCAGGCTCGCGTTGCTCATGAGCCAGTCGCGTTGCAGAAGCGTCGCACTTCTCCCTTATTCTTAGTGGGTTTCGTCCGAAAACCCCAGTCAAAAATTCACTCAGATCGGGTATAGTATTTTTCACGGGCGTTGAGATGGATAACAGAGTTCGAGCCCTTCCCCAAAATAAGTGCACGTTGAGTCTCCAGCAATATAACCGTCGCACCGGAACAGAATCGCCTGAAAAGAGGTTTCAATGCCCCAGTCCCCCTCATCAAGACACCTGCCGCTTGCGCGTCTAGCGATCATTGCTGTGGTCGTTGGCCTAGTCGCTGTCGCTTTCGTGTATACGGCTGGCTGGCTATCACCGCATCGGCTCACGCCGGCCAAACTGGTAGCTACGCTGGCGCCTCCCGGTGGCCCAGCATTGGGTCACCGTCGCAACCATGCCAAAGGCATCTGCTTCACCGGCACATTCGACGCGAACGGCAACGGTTCGGCGCTCTCCAGGGCGCAGGTCTTCGTCCCCGGCCAGTATCCGGTGGTGGGACGCTTCAATCTCGCCACTGCAGATCCGAATGCTGCGGATGCGATGGTGCGCGTGCGCGGCCTTGGCATCCGCATCACTCCGCCGAATGGGCAGGAATGGCGCAGCGCCATGATCGACGCGCCTATTTTCCCTGTCTCCACGCCGCAGGGCTTTTATGAATTGCAGACGGCCGCCGGAAGCAAGGACCCCGAAGCCATGAAGAAGTTCATTGCTTCGCATCCGGAATTCCTCACGTTCCTAGGGTGGGCCAAGGGTGCCCCCTGGACCAGCAGCTATGCGGAAGAGCGCTACAACAGTCTCAACTCCTTCCTGTTTATTGACGGCTCCGGCACCAAACGCATCACCCGCTGGTCATTGATTCCGGCGGCGCAACCTGTCTCCATCACGCCGAATGAGTTGGCCAAGCGTGGCCCCGACTTTCTTGAGCAGGAGATCACCCAGCGTGTTGCCGCCGGCCCGCAACGCTGGAGCCTGGTGGTGACGGTCGCAAACCCCGGCGATCCCACGGCAGATCCCAATAAGGCCTGGCCTGCGGACCGTCGCTCGGTCGAGGTGGGCACGCTCACGGTACGGCAGATTGAGCCGGAGGCGGACGGCCCCTGCCGCGACATCAATTACGATCCGACAGTCCTGCCTGCCGGCATCACAACCTCGGATGATCCATTTCCGGCAGCCCGCTCGGCCGCCTATTCCCGGTCGTACAACAGCCGCACGGCCGAAGCCTCGTCCTATCCGCGCACCCCGACAGGAGCCAAGCAATGACAACGAGCCGCACACGCTTTACCGCACCGCAGCGACTGCTTCACTGGCTCATGGCAATTTGCATTCTGTCCATGTTGTTCATCGGTGTAGGCATGGTCTCGACCATTACCCCGAGATACCTGACATTGGTTCAGATTCATAAGCCTCTGGGGATTGCCATCCTGGTGCTGGCACTCATCCGTCTGGCGCTACGTATTTATTATGGCGCTCCATCCTTGCCAGCCGACCTGCCGGAACCGATGAAGCTGGCTGCGTATCTGTCGCAATACATCCTCTACGCGCTGATGATCAGCATGCCGCTGATCGGCTGGGGCATGTTGTCCGCGGCATCCTATCCCGTAGTGCTGTTCGGCGGCGTGCATCTGCCTTCTATCCTGCCCGTGAGCGCCAGCCTGCATACATTGCTGTGGCATGCGCATTACTGCATGGCCTTTGCCTTCTTCGCAGTCATCCTGCTGCATGTCGCAGCAATTCTCTTCCATAAACTGGTCAGGCGTGACGGTGTATTCGAAACAATGGCTCCTGCGCTCACGCGCGACCACTCAGAGTGACCGATTCTGAGCTTGCCCAGTCATTGGGATACACGTCAGAAAGTGTATTTAGCAACGCATTCAAGCGGATGACGGGGATGGCACCGAAGCACTATGGGATCTCCGTTGAAGGTCAGTTTCGCCCCCACACGGATCCGTGAAGCCGCGCCCATCCGCGCGCCAGTTTTTTGTTTGTACGCTGTATCGAACGATGAAGTTGCCTTCGCCCGGAATGATCGAATTCTCCATACCGTCCAGCCCGATCAACTTGCGGCTGGACGATCGACATCAGCACGGTGAATCGCTGGCTTACCGATGCGAAGTCCTCACCCTTGGAGCAGCAGTCAGGCAGTCAATATAGGCGGCAGCCGCAGCCAGCCGCACTGGAAGCTTGGAATCGTCGAGCAATTCCGCGATAGCTATAGCGTCCTGCGACCGGTGAAAACTTCCTAATACTTTCACTGCCGTTGCGCGCACTCCTGGGTCTTTGTCGTCAAGAGCAGACTTCATTTCCTCGCGCACTCCTTCGGTCCTCTCCTCTGCCAGAAGATTGATGGCTTGTATGCGCGCCGAGTCCGATCCATTCTTGCGTGCGTACTCGATCGCTGTTACGGAGAACCCGAATGGTCCAAGCACCAATCCCGCGCCGGTCGTAATACCGAGCTTTTCCATGGCCGATGGGCTATGGAGTGTGCGGGACATATCGTGAGCTGCCCCGTGAATCAGATTTGGATTCGCTTTTCGCTCTCCTGCGGCAATGTCTGCCAGAATGTCTTCTCCACTCTTGTCTCTGAACTGCCTCCAGAGAGTTGTAGCTGCGGCAAAAACGACCTGCGGCTCAGGATCGTCCAGAAGCTTCGTCATCGGCGGAACAAGCGCACGCGATTTGGTGTTGCCTGCCGCAAGGATAGCGGCGGTGCGTACATCCAGGTTCGGATCCTTCATTGCTTCTGCAATGAGGTGATTTGCGCGCGGATTCGATCCTAAATTGCCAAGGGCACTGAGCGCCTGGGTACGGGCCTCGAAGTGCTTGGCATCCTCTACGTTGTCCGTGAGCACCTGCCAGCATCGATTGAGTGTCTCCGCAGGCGTTTCCGTAAGAGAAGAATCCTGCGAGACACCCACTGGCTGACTGTCTGCATCGGCTGAAGTGGGGTGTGGGCTGTTTTGCGCATGGCCCCAAGTTCCGAAAAGCAAGACGGTTAGCAATAACCGTAGAGCTCGATGATTTGGAGAAGTAGGCGCAGATGTCATGGTGGCATTGTAGGGCATAGATATGCTCGAAGTCCGATAGGAATCAGCGCGACGGCACTCGCGACCGATACATTCCCGACACAAAATCTCCGGCCCTCCAGGCTCTCATCTTCAATCGGCCGAGCGAACGTAAGGCGAATATGGCACAATTAAACTATCGGTGGAGCGATGGCCGAGCAGGCATACACCGAGTCTTTCGAGAGTATTGCCGCTAACCTCTTGCCGGAACCGGAATAGGATGCTTTTGCCTGTTATATCTCGACCTGTAAAAGCTGCAACGAAATGTAGTGGTGGGCCATGCCATTGTTGACTGGTTATCCCGGGAGCATGTACGCCGCGCGGTTGGGAAGCCGCAAGATAGTGCATGTGGACATGGATGCTTTCTACGCATCCGTGGAACAAAGAGATGACCCTGGTCTCCGCGGGAAGCCTGTGGTCGTCGCATGGCGTGGAAATAGGTCGGTTGTCTGCGCCGCATCCTATGAAGCGCGGCGATTTGGGATTCGCTCTGCGATGCCAGCCGTTTGGGCAGAGCGACTCTGCCCTGAAGCAATCTTCATACCGCCGGACTTCGCACGGTACAAAGCAGTCTCGCGGCGAGTCCGGGAGATATTCCAAAGGCACACCGATCTAATCGAACCGCTTTCCCTCGATGAAGCGTATCTGGATGTCACGGAAAATAAGATCGGTTTTCCCACCGCGACAAAGGTTGCGATTGCGATCCGCCAACAAATACACGAAGAACTCAGTCTCACAGCTTCAGCCGGCGTTGCTCCCAATAAATTTCTGGCAAAAATCGCATCGGACTGGCGCAAACCGGATGGCTTGTTTGTGATCCAGCCACATGAAGTTCAGGCGTTCCTTGTCGATCTTCCGGTAGGGCGCATCCCAGGGGTGGGACATGTAACGGAATCACGGATGAAGCAGATAGGGATTTCTAAGGTGGGTGACATCGGAGCGATGGATATATCGTCACTCGAAGCCCATTTTGGACGCTATGGCTCGCGGCTCTATGAACTGGCCCGTGGTATAGACCACAATCCCGTCGTACCCAATCGCGTTAGGAAGCAGATATCGGCAGAGGATACGTTTGAACGCGATATTCCTCTGAAGGAGACGGAACTATTGATCCGGAAACTAGCCGAGAAGGTTTGGAATGCTTCGAGTGAAAATATGCGAATGGCACGCACTATCGTGCTCAAGCTGAAGACGAAAGAGTTCAGCACGTTAACCCGAAGCCTTACACCGGCAAAGATGCCAACGACTCTGGAGACATTTATAGAGGTTGCACTATCGCTGCGAGAACGCGTTGAACTCGGGCCACAGCAACTCTATCGACTGGTTGGCGTGGGGCTCGGCAACTTCCAGATCGACGCAACCGATGGCGTCGAGCAGACCGATTTGCCAGGCTCTTCTCTGTTCAACAGCGAGGCAGAGTTGAACTGAGCGTTCCCTTTCTCGCCAGTCACTGCGCGTAAGAAGAGCAGGCTGAGCGCATCGGCCTCTTCGCATGCGTGAATAGATCTGCGAACACTAGCCGGCTCGCCATTACCGATTCTCCCGGCCATTATCGTGAGACTTTGGTTGCGAACTCATCGACTCTCGAAAGAAACAGCCTCAAAATGGGAGAGGGGTTGGCCTTGCGGTATCCGACCGACAGATCGATCTTCGGCCCGATGCCTTGCAGGGGACGAGTTGTCACAGAGTCTGGAAGAAACGTCTTTGCATAAAGAGGCAGCAGGGCAATGCCCCGCGTAGAAACAATGAGGGACATGACGCCTCCCAGGTTGTCTACCTCGTGACTAGGTCTGATTTCGATGCCATTGTCTTTGAGATATCTATCAATTGTCCGCCGCAGCGCCGGCTGTTTTCCTGAAATGCTGAGGGCTGTTCCCGAAACACTGATAAATGTTTCACCGACAAGCTCCTGAACATCGATCGCATTTTTAGCAGCGAGGGAATGATCGGAAGGCAGGAATACCTCGAATAATTCCTCAGCAAGAGGCAGAAAATCCAGGTCGTCGCTGCCGTCTTCCCTGCGAAGAAAGGCCACATCAATTCCGCCGTGCAAGAGAGCAGCGGCCAACTGGGGAGAATTCTGTGTTGAGATCACCACATGAATATTAGGCAATTCATCACGAAGAAGCTTTAGGGCTTCTGGAAGCCATGTTGTATCGTGGCCGATCATAAAGCCTAAAGCGAAAGAAGGCTTTGCCGGATGAGCTATCTGCCGAGCGGATTGTATTGCTGCCACCGCCTGAGAAAGCATCACACGCGCGTGATCCAGAAACACTCGCCCCGCAGGTGTCAGCTCGACACCCTTTGCTCCTCTTACGAAGAGTGGCGTACCCACCTCATCCTCAAGGTCACGGATCTGGCGACTCAAAGATGGCTGTGTTGTGTGCAGCTTTTCCTCTGCAGCAAGCTTGAGGCTACGCGCTTCGGCGGCAGCTACAAAGTAACGAAGATGCCTGAGTTCCAAATGCCACCTCTGCCTAAGAAGCATACCCCCTCAGCCCAGAAAGCAATTTTATTTATGAGTTTTCGAGGTTATGGTCAGGGAAACAGTTCATCGCGCGGCGGAAGCATTGCTATGGGCGGGGAGCAGCGTTACTGCCTTTGCCTGCCATCTATCTCTTGCCTCGATCGAGGGACACCATTCGTATAGCAGAAAGGTGGAGACACATGCCTCAGTCATTAAAAGGGAAAGTTGCACTGGTAACGGGAGGATCACGTGGGATCGGCGCCGCAATCGCAAAGCGTTTGGCTGCAGATGGGGCCAGCGTGGCCATCACCTATGCAAAGGATGCCAACTCAGCTTCCGCCGTGGTCAAAGCGATTGAAGGTGCGGGCGCAAAGGCACTTGCCATCCAGGCCGACGCTGTCGACATTGAAGCGGTCCGTAGCGCGGTTGAAAAGGCTGTCGCGGCACTCGGCAAATTGGATGTGCTTGTAAACAACGCCGGCACGGCCATCCCAAAGCCGTTCGAGGAAACGACGCTGGAAGAGATAAACCGCATGATTAACATTAACGTGCGGGGCGTATTCGTCACGACGCAAGCGGCGTTGAAGCACATAAATGATAACGGGCGCATTATCATGATCGGTTCGTGTGTTGGTGAGCGCAACCTGACGCCGGGACTGGCGGCATACTCGGCGACGAAGGGAGCCGTGAAGATGTTCGCACAGAGTCTGTCCAGAGAGGTAGGGGGCCGGGGCATCACCGTGAACAATGTGCAACCTGGTCCGATCGATACAGACCTGAATCCTGCTGCGGGCGATTGGGCAACACCTCAAAAAGCAGTTACTGCGCTCAACCGTTACGGACGCGTCGATGAGGTCGCTGCACTGGTTGCGTTTGTTGCCGGTCCCGAGTCTGCATACATCACCGGTGCAAATCTGACCATTGATGGCGGAACGAATGCCTGAATCTGATCAATGGGCACGGCCGGGAGTGTCTGCTGAACTGGCCGGAGAGAAGGTGGAGTTTCGCACAGGCGATTGAGGCGCATGCCGGGATGATGGTGCGAAGGGTGTGCCGGAGCATCTTCGTTCGGATAATGGCCCTGAGTTCGTAGCTCAGGATATGCGGAAATGGCTCGCCGGCACGGGAACCAGGACGGCCTATATCGAGCCGGGAAGCCTATGAGAAAATGGCTGTTGCGAAAGCTCCCACTCCAGCTCAGAGATCAGTTGCCGAACGGGGAGATTTTCTACTCACTGAAGAAGCTGCGTGTGCTGGCAGAGCGCTGGCGTATCCACTACAAAACCGTCAGACCACACTTCTCGCTGGGAATCGCCCGCCTCCGCTTGAGGCGTGGCCACCTTCAATCCCTCGGCCGGTAGGGGGCAATCACTATGCTCTTGCTGGCCCTACCGCCACATCCATTCCGCTTCCGCAGTCTATATTTCTTGTGCCGATATGGCTGTCAATGTCTTTGCGGTGACCCATGTCACGGTAAAAAAAATCGTATGGGAATCTCCTTGAGGTGTGAACTCCGCTTGCAGGTTATTCGCTCTCTCGATTGTGATTGGCTGTATATTTGGTGCCTCGGGCGCGCACGCAGCAGCGCAGAAGCTCAAAGATGCGGACTGTCTCGCCTGCCATGGCGATTCCACGTTTACCACTGAGAAGAATGGCAAGACTGTCAACCTGTCTGTCGATGCAGGCAAGCTCCGGCATTCGGTCCATGGCTCCATGTTTTCCTGCGTCGATTGCCACAAGGACGTCAAGAGTCTTTCGCACGACACGCCTCCGCAGAGGATTACCTGCGCCCAGTGCCATGCCGACGCGCAGACAGCCTACGCGCACAGCACCCATGCGAAGACGAGCGCGGCGGGGAGGAATCCCGCTGCAACCTGCGAGGACTGCCACGGCAACGCGCACGAAATTGTCTCAAGCGACAATCCCAAATCGCCGATCAATCATGCCAACATTCCCGTCACCTGCGGCCGGTGCCACGGGCAGAAGTTTCTGATGGAGTCGAACGGCGAAAGCGCACAGCCGTTTCTCTCCTACCAGTCCAGCGTGCATGGCCGCGCAATAGCGCGCGGTTCGCAGAAGGCCGCGGTTTGCACGGATTGCCACGGCGCACACGAGATTCTACCCGCCAACCAGGCGCAATCCCCGATTTACAAGTTCAACGTGCCCGCCACCTGCGGCAAGTGCCATGCTGACATCGCCAAGACCTTCAACGCCAGCATTCACGGCCAGGGCATTGCGCACGGCAATGGGCTGGCGCCAGTCTGTACGGACTGCCATGGCATTCACTCGATCAAGCCGCACACGGATCCCAGCTCGCCGGTTTCCGAGCGGAACCTCTCGCGAGACGTGTGCGCCCGTTGCCACGAGGGAGTGCGGCTCTCGCAGGAGTTTGGCGTCCCGGGCAACCGCGTCAATAGCTACTTTGACAGCTATCACGGTCTTGCCACGGAAGGCGGCTCGGTTGTAGCTGCCAACTGCTCCAGTTGCCACGGTGTGCACGATATTCTGCCTTCCAGCAATCCCCACTCGATGACGAACAGCGCCAACCTCGACGCTACCTGCGGCAAGTGTCACAAAGGCGTTACGCAGAAGTTCACGCGCACGCCGGTTCATCTTGAGGATGGTGCGCGCTCCGGTGACATGGATTCCATCGTGGTCGGCTGGGTGCGTCGCATTTACATCGCTCTTATTCTGCTGGTCATTGGCGCCATGTTCCTGCACAACGCCATTATCTGGCGCAGCAAAGCCGCGGCGCGCCGTCATATGCAGAACCCATTCTTGACGCGCATGACGGTCAATCAGCGCTGGCAGCATCTGGCGCTGCTCACCAGCTTCATCGTTCTGGCCATCACCGGCTTTGCCCTCAAATTCCCGGACACATGGTTTGCCCATACGCTGGGCATGGGCGAGCATCTTCGCGGCATCCTCCATCGCATTGCAGGCGTTGTCCTCATCGGCGCCGGCGTCTATCACGTGTTTTATATCGCCATAGCGCGCGAAGGCCGCCGGTTGCTGCGCGACATCGCGCCCAGGCCGAAGGATGCCTTCGATGTTTTTGGAGCCATGCGCTACTACCTCGGCCTGGGCGGTCAGAAGCCTAAGTTTGGCCGCTTCACCTACGGGGAAAAAGCCGAATACTGGGCCCTGGTGTGGGGAACGGCCCTGATGGGCCTCACTGGGATCATGCTCTGGGCCAAGGTGTGGGTTGGCAATCTGCTCGCCCGCTGGTGGGTTGATGTGGCGACTGCGGTTCACTTTTATGAAGCGATTCTTGCCACATTGGCGATTATCGTCTGGCATTTCTACCAGGTTTTCTTCGATCCCGATGTGTATCCGATGAACTGGGCCTGGTGGGATGGCAAGATGCCCGTCGAGCACTACAAGCACGAGCACGAACTGGACACGGAGTCGCTCGGGGATGCAAACGAGCCGCCGCCTGAGACCCCGCCGGAGAAGTAGTTGCGTCTCTCCACGATCTGCCAACGGATTTTCGGCTACCCGATGAACCGTGACAACTATTCCGATGTGAATGATGAAGGGGACGGGCTTCAGCCCGTCCTTTGCGGGATCAAAAGATTTTCGGCTTTAGCCGCTGAGGGACTGCAAATGGCTGAGAAAACAGTCCCTCAGCGGCTAAAGCTCCGTTTCACTTTAGACTTTGATGTACGGGCTAAAGCCCATACCCTTCGCTCAAAACTAAGTTCTTAGACAGTTTTCTGCTCCGGTGATTGCTATCACTTCGCGGTGAGCTTGAGTCTCATACACTTGCTTTATGGCTATCGATATAAATTTATCGGATATAGTGCCTGCCGGGTTAGTGACGCCTCGAACCATTCCGCTGGCGAGCCTGAGACGACTACCCCAGTATCACCACTACCTCGTCGAGCTTGAGGCCAAAGGGGTTACACAGGTTTCCTGTAGTTTGATCGGGCGCGACTTGAACTGTATTCCGGTGCAAGTGCGTAAGGACTTGCAGTACACAGGCATCATCGGCAAGCCCAAAACCGGCTACGCTGTCCGCGAACTCACCCAGAGCATTGAAAGCTTCCTCGGCTGGAACAACGTGAACGAGGCTTTTCTCGTAGGTGCCGGCAATCTGGGAACGGCGCTACTGGGGCACGAGCGGTTTTCGCGGTTCGGCCTGCGTATCGTGGCCGCGTTTGACATAGACCCGAACAAGGCCGGGCAGCAGATTTACGACAAGGTCGTGCTGCCGTTTGAGAAGCTAGGCGAGCTGGCGCAGCGCATGGGAATCCATCTTGGAATCATCACTACTCCAGCCGAGGCGGCGCAGACCGTGGCGGACGAGATGGTAAAGGCCGGCATTCAAGCCATCTGGAACTTCGCTCCGGTACGGTTGAAAGTTCCAGCGAACACCTTTGTACACAACGAAGACCTTTACTCATCGCTCGCTTCGCTGTCGTGGAAACTGGCGCAGCGGTTCCGTGTGCCGATTCAGAGTGAGCTGCAGGAGCAGATCGAAGAGGACAATCCGGACCGGGTGACAGATGGCGAACCCGTACACGCCGGAAGCGACTGAGGCGGACCGGAGAGAATGTCATGGACCCAGACGGACCGCGCGCCGACTTTATCGACGAACAGGAAATTGAGGCGACTCTTGCGCGCAGTGCGCGGCCGGAAGCGGGACGCGTGCGCGAGCTGTTGGCCAAGGCGCGGGAGATGCGCGGGCTCTCGATGGATGAGATTGCCTGCCTGAGCTTTGTTGAATCGCCGCAACTGCTGGCGGAGATTTGCGCGGCGGCCAAAGCGATCAAGGAAGAGATTTACGGTTCGCGGCTGGTGCTCTTTGCGCCGCTCTACATCTCGAACCAATGCTCGAATGAATGCACATACTGCGCGTTTCGCGCCAGTAATGCAGCGCTGACGCGGCGCACGCTGACACAGGCAGAGATTGCGGAAGAGACGCGCATCCTGATTCGGCAGGGACATAAGCGATTGCTGGTGGTGGCTGGAGAAACGCTGCCGCAGCAGGGATTCCAATACATCCTCGACACAATCAAGACGATCTACGCCGCCAAGGTGGGACCGGGGGAAATCCGGCGCGTGAATGTCAACCTGGCACCGCAGACGACGGAGCGCTTCCGGCAACTGAAGGACGCGGGGATCGGGACGTTTCAGCTTTTTCAGGAGACCTTTCATCGCGGCACGTATGCGGCGGTGCATCTGCGCGGACGCAAGCGCGATTACGACTGGCGCGCAACCGCGTTGGACCGCGCGATGGAAGCGGGCATCGACGACGTGGGGATTGGCGTGCTGTTTGGGCTGTATGACTGGCGCTTCGAAATTCTCGCGATGATGCAGCAAATCCGCCACCTGGAGCAGCGATTCGGCGTGGGGCCGCATACCATCAGTTTTCCGCGTCTGGAACCGGCAGTGGGCTCGGAGATTGCCTCGCGCCCGCCTCACGCGGTCAGCGATATGGATTTCCTGAAGCTGATTGCGATCATGCGGCTGGCGGTGCCGTACACGGGAATGATTATGTCGACGCGCGAGACAGCCGAGGTGCGGCGCGCAACGTTTGCCGTGGGCATTTCGCAGATTTCAGCGGGCAGCCGCACCGATCCCGGTGGCTACAAGGACGGCGAAGGCGATCCGTATGGAAGCCAGTTCCAGCTCGGCGATCACCGCTCCGTGGACGAGGTGGTGCGCGACGTGATCGGGCTGGGCTATACGCCCTCGTTCTGCACGGCGTGCTATCGAACGGGGCGCACGGGGCAGGATTTCATGGACCTGGCCAAGCCGGGCGAGATCAAGTATCACTGCCATCCGAACGCACTCTCCACGTTTCTGGAATATCTGTGCGATTACGCGCGGCCGGGGACCAGAGCCGCGGGCGAGAAGCTGATCTCGATTGAGCTGGCGCACATGGACCAGCAACAGATAGCCATCGCGCTACCGATGCTGGACGAGGTGAGCAGCGGGAAACGCGATGTTTTCATCTAGCGGATTTCTTTAGCGGAATTGAGGAGACACCATGCAACGTGCAACGTCAAAGGGATTCCGGCTGCACATCGGATTGTTCGGGCGGCGGAATGTGGGCAAATCGAGTTTGCTGAACGCGATTACGCGGCAGAATGTTTCGATCGTTTCGGAGGTCGCAGGCACTACGACCGACCCGGTGGAAAAGCCGATGGAGCTGCTGCCGTTGGGTCCGGTGTTGTTTGTGGACACGGCCGGCGTGGATGACGTGGGTGCGCTGGGGGCTCAGCGCATTGAGAAAACGCGGCAGGCAATTGCGCGCTCCGATATTGGCGTGCTGGTGACCGAGACCGGCGTGTGGGGCGACTTTGAGGAGCGGCTCTTACGCGAGCTGCGCGCGCACGATGTCCCCGTGGTGGTGGCGCTGAACAAAGCCGATCTGCGCAAGCCGGATGCGGAGCAGTTGCTCTGGTTAAAGCGTGAGTCGCTGCCGTATGCGGAGCTTGTGGCGACGACAGGCGAAGGTGTGGACGCGCTACGCATGGAGCTTGAGCGGATAGCGCCGCGAGAAGCCGCGGATGCGCCGGTGATTTTGCGCGACCTGGTGCAGGCGGGCGAGACTGCGGTGCTGGTGATGCCTATCGACAAGGAAGCGCCAAAGGGCCGCATCAAGCAGCTACAGGTGCAGGCGATTCGCGATCTTCTGGATGGCGATGCGTCCTGCTTGGTGGTGAAAGATGGTGGATTGAAGAGCGCCCTGAAGAGCCTGGGCAAGCCGCCGAGCATCGTGGTGACAGATGCGCAGGCATTTGGTCCCGTGGCTGCGGCAACGCCAATGACGGTGCCATTGACTGCATTCTCGATTTTGTTTTCGCGCGTGAAAGGCGACCTGATAGAGCAGTCGCGGGCTGTGGCAACCGTGGCTACGTTGCAGCCCGGAGACCATATCTTGATTGCCGAATCCTGCACGCATCATCCGGTGGAGGACGACATCGCGCGAGTAAAGATACCGCGGTGGCTACAGGAAAAGGTCGGGGGAAAGCTCGATTTCACAACTGTGCAGGGGCGCGATTTTCCGTGCGACCTCTCACCGTACAAGCTGGTCATCCACTGCGGAGCCTGTATGTGGAACCGGCGCGAAATGATGGCGAGAATCACGGAATGCAAGCGTCAGGCCGTTCCCATCACGAACTACGGGGTGGTCATCGCCTACTGCCAGGGCGTCCTGGAGCGCGCGCTGGAACCGTTTCCCCTGGCACTCGCAGCGTATCGCGCGGAACTGCGGTGGCACAGGAGATTCCCGGAAGTGGATAGCCTGTCGCACTTCATTGAGCACAGCGAGGCGTTGGCGGTTTAATCGTGGGCGGGTTGACGAGACGTGAGATCGTGGAATGGCTCAAAGAGCGCAAGCCATCGCGTCTGCGGGAACTGTACGCGTGGGCCGACTTCGTACGCAAACGGCATGTGGGCGATGCGGTGCATCTGCGCGGGCTGATCGAGATCTCAAGCTACTGCGAGCGGCAGTGCATGTACTGCGGACTGCGCAAAGGGAACCGCACACTGACGCGGTATCGCATGAGGAGTGAGGAGATTCTGGAGTGCGCGCGGCTGGCTAACCTGCTGGGATACGGCACGGTGGTGCTGCAGGCGGGCGAAGACGATGCGCTCACCGTGAATTGGATTGCGGAGATTGTGCAGTGGATCAAGCGCGAGACGGCGCTGGCCGTAACACTGAGCCTGGGCGAACGGACGCGCGGGGAGATGCGGTTGTGGCGCGAGGCCGGCGCGGACCGTTATCTGCTGCGCTTCGAGACGTCGGATTGGGAGCTGTATCGCAGGATTCATCCGCAGCGCTTTCCAGAGACGCCGGATCGGATGGATTTGCTGCGGGAATTGAAACGGCTTGGGTATGAAGCAGGTGGAGGCGTGATGGTGGGAATTCCGGGCCAATCCGTTGAGAGCCTTGCGGAGGACATCGTCACATTTCGCACGCTGGACCTGGACATGATCGGCATTGGGCCGTACATTCCGCACGCCTCCACTCCATTGGGGAATGGCACGCTGCGGCCGGCGATCGCCGTGGGCGAGCAGGCGCAAAGCAGCGAGGAAATGGTGTACAAGACCATTGCGTTGACACGTATCCTGTGCCCGGATGCGAACATTCCCTCCACAACTGCGCTGGCGACAATCAACAAAACACATGGACGAAAGAACGGACTCAAGGCAGGCGCAAATGTGGTAATGCCGAACCTGACGCCGGTGCGCTACCGGCGGCTGTACGAGATTTATCCGGAAAAAGCATGTGTGGAAGAGAGCGCTCTGGATTGCAACGAATGTTTGCGCGGCCAGATTCGCACCCTGGGACGCTTTGTGGGGCGCGGCCAGGGCAGACGCGGAACGCTGGAGCCCGCGGCGCAGAGCATCCTGCAACCGGAGTTAGTGCAGTTGCAAGTGTGAAGGACGGGGCGATGGCTGCGGAAAGCGATCCTGTCGAGATTGTGGTTTGCCTGGGCAGCTCCTGCTTTGCGCGCGGGAATATGGCGAATCTCGCGCTGCTGAAGAAATACGCGGAGAGCGCAGGGTCGCACGTCTCGGTCCGCCTGTCTGGAAGCCTGTGCCAGGAGCAATGCAAGGTGGGCCCGAACATCATGATTGACGGCACGCTGCATCACGGCGTAACGCCGGCGCACTTGCGCGAGCTGCTGCAACAGTTGGGAAAGTCCGGAGAAGCGCATGGAACGGCTTGACACCATCTACACCATCAAGCGCGAATGTCAGGACTGCCATAAATGTATTCGCGAATGCCCGGTGAAAGCGATCCGTGTGCAGGACACGTATGCGCGGGTGGTTCCGGAGCTGTGCATCATGTGCGGCAACTGCGTGCTGGCCTGCCCGAACAACGCGAAACAGGTGCGCGATGATTTACCCGGCGCAAAGGAACTGCTGAAGAGCGGGCGCAGAGTGATCGTATCGCTGGCGCCTTCGTTTGTCGCGCAGTTCCCGGGCGTGCGGCCAGCGCAACTGATCCACGCGCTGAAGTCACTGGGATTCTCCGCCGTCTCGGAGACGGCGCTGGGAGCGCAACAGGTTTCGGCCAGCGTGGCTTCGCTGATGCAAAGTGAGCCGCAACAAATATGGATCTCCTCGGCGTGCCCGGTGGTGGTGGACTTCATCGGCAAGTATCACCCCGAGTGCCAACCGCATGTCTCCGGAATTTTGTCGCCGCTGCTGGCGCACTGCAAGATGCTGCGCGCGCGCTATGGCGGCGACATCGCAATCGTGTTTATCGGGCCATGTATCGCAAAGAAAAAAGAAGCCGGGCAGCACCCCGAATTGCTCGATGTTGTGCTGACATTTGAAGACCTGGACGGTTGGCTTGCCGAGGAAAACATTCGTCTCGCGGAAATTGTCGAAACCGCCGCGGACCGCTTCGAGCCGGAGAGCGCACAGGAAGGTGCGCTATATCCCATCGAAGGCGGCATGGCTCCCGGAGTGACGCGCAGGCGCGAGGTGGACAATCCGAATTTCATGTCGTTTTCGGGCATCCCCAACGTGGAGCAGGCGCTGAAGGGAATTACGGACTGGAAGCCGGAGCATAACATTTTTCTGGAACTGACGGCGTGTGCCGGATCGTGCGTGAATGGGCCGAAGGCGGCGCGGAATACATCCGTAGCGCGGCGGCGGTACGACATTGTGCATTATGCAAGGCCCGCGGAAAACCTCCCGCGCAAGGTCTCCGTGCGCATTGCACAGGAGTATGCGGCCAGGCCCATCGCGCGCGATGACTACAGCGAGTTGCAACTGCGCGAAGCGTTGCGTACGGTGGGAAAGTACGCTGCCGAGGATGAGCTGAACTGCGGCGGCTGCGGATACGACTCCTGCCGCGACTTCGCCCATGCGCTGATTGCAGGCAACGCGGAGCGCATGATGTGCGCCACCTACACGCGCAAGCTGGCGCAGAAGAAGGCCAATGCGCTGCTGCAACGGATGCCTTCGGCGGTGGTGATCGTGAATGAAGATTTGAAGATCATTGAATGTAATTCAAATTTTGTGCGCCAGTTTGCAGGAGACATCGAGCCGCAAGGAAATCTTGAGGGGAACACGCTGGGCGATGTGTTGCCATTCTTCTATCTTTTCCGGCGCGTGCTGGAGTCAGGCGAAGATATTGTAGGCCACGACATCCGCTATCAACACAGCATTCTGAACGCGAGCATCTTCACCATCGAACCGCATTCGGTGATCGGCGGCATCTTTCAGGACATTACGGAGCCGAGCTTCCAGAAAGAACAGATCATCGGCCGTGCGCGCGAAGTGATCCAGAAGAACCTGAAGACCGTGCAGCAGATAGCGTATCTGCTAGGCGAGAATGCCGCCGACTCGGAGATTATTTTGAACTCCATCGTTCGGTCGTTCAGCCCCGAGGATGTGGACGGCGTGGATGCGGAGACCGCCGGTGACTAGCGAAATCGAAAGCTTCATTGAAGTCGATTTCTGCCAGCGGGCCAAGAACGGCCAGCTTATCTCCGGAGACGTGTTCCTGACCGAGAATGTGAAGCAGGAAAGCCGCATCATTTCCGTGCTGTCCGACGGCCTGGGCAGCGGGGTCAAGGCCAGCGTGCTGGCCACGATGACCGCGACGATGGCGCTGAAGTTTACGGCCAGCCCGATGGACATTCGCAAATCGGCGGAAATCATCATGGACACACTGCCCATCTGTAGCGTGCGGCAGGTGAGCTATTCCACATTCACCATCGTGGACATTGCAAGCACGGGCGAGGCGCGCATACTCGAACACGGTAATCCGCCGTTCCTGCTGGTGAGGGCGGCGAGCGATCTGGATGTAGCGAAGACCGAGGTGCGGCCGAATCGCTGGCAGGACCGTGTAATCAGCTTTTCCACCTTTGATGTGCAGCGCGAAGACCGGATCGTGTTCTTCTCCGATGGCATTACGCAGGCGGGCATGGGCGAGTATCGCACGCCGTTGGGATGGGGACTGGAGAACGTAGACAAATTTGTGCGCGAGCAGATCCAGTGGAATCCGACCATCTCCGCGCGTGAGTTGTCGCGCATTCTGGTGGCGCGGGCGGAGGAGATTGACGGGCTGACGGCAAAAGACGACATCACGTGCGGCGTAGTGTACTTCAGAAGCCCGCGTCAGTTGCTGGTGCTGACCGGCGCGCCATTCATGTTTTCGCACGACCGCGATCTGGCCAAGGTGGCGGAGCGAACGCAGGGGCGCAAGGTCATTTGCGGGGGCACGACGGCGAACATTATTGCGCGGCTGCTGAATCGCGAGGTCAAGATCGATATTGGGCAGACGCTCGATCCGAAGATTCCTCCGGCGGCGCGGATGGAAGGCTTTGATCTGGTGACGGAGGGAACGCTGACGCTGGCCGAAGTGCTGCGGCTGCTGGAAGAAGGATTCGCGCCGGAAGACATGAAGCCGAATCCCGCGGTGCGGCTCGCGACGATGCTGCTCGATAGCGACATTGTGCGGTTCGTGGTAGGCACGCGCATCAACGAGGCACACCAGGACCCGAACATTCCCGTAGAACTCGGCCTGAGGCGCAACATCGTGAAGCGTATCGCGCAGGTGCTCGAAAGCAAATACATGAAGCGCGCTACGATCCAGTACCTGTAGGCAATGAAGGTCGATGCCGGGTGCCCCACCCGCGCGGCGTCTTTGTTTTTTGCCGCCAGGGTGGGAGAGAAAGCACAACCCTCCCCGTCCACTGTTCACCGAAAACGCTGTAAGCGCTCAGCGATCGGTGCAGGAATAGCAGGGGTCGCACGATGCCTGAATGAGTGGCGAATCGGCGAGTTCCTGGCCGAGCACGGTAAAGCGCACGGTGGCCATGTTCATAAAAGTAGGCGTGCGGACGCGGACGCGCTCGGGAATATCCGTTCCATTCGACGTAATCTGGTAGAACACCTCGCCGCGCGGCGCTTCGACGCGGCTGACGGCGGTCCCAGCGGGCACCTTGAAGCGCGCGGCAGTGGGCGGAGTGGTGTGGAATGGGCCTTCGGGTAACGTGCTGAGCGCCTGGCGCAGGATGCTGCAACTTTCGATCATTTCAAGAGCGTGCACGACGAGACGCGCGCGCACATCGCAGGTGGTTTCGACCGGCACTTTGAAATCGAAGCGATCATAGGCCGCATACGGCGCGGCTTTGCGGATGTCCTGTGGCACGCCGGATGCGCGCGCAAGCGGACCAACCGCTCCCATCGCCTTGGCCTGCTCCTGGGTGAGTATGCCGACGCCCTTGCAGCGTGAAGCTACGGTTTTGTCTTCTAGAAAAATGGGAATGATGGTGCTGCTGATGCCGCGCTCCATCTCGTCGAGAATGGCGAGGACGGCCTTGGGATCGGTAATATCGCGATTGACGCCGCCGATGCGGTTCATGCCGTAATTCACGCGATTGCCGGAGATGGCCGAGAGCGCGTCCATGACTTTTTCACGCAGCGTGAAGCAGGCCATGAAGATGGTTTTGAAGCCGATGAGCTTGGCCGCGATACCGGACCAGAGGAAATGCGAATGCAGCCGTTCCAACTCCGCGAGGATGACGCGGATGTAGAGGGCGCGCTCGGGCGGCTCGGCTCCGGTGAGCTGTTCGACGGCCTGGCAGAACGAGAGCGAATGCACGTTGGAGCAGATGCCGCAGACGCGCTCCACGAGCGTGATTCCTTGCAGATAATTGCGGCGCTCGGCGAGATACTCGATGCCGCGAAAGTTGAAGCCGACATTCATTGTTGCGTCGCGCACGGTCTCGCCGTCGCAGACCAGTTCGAGCTTATACGGCTCTTCGAGCGCGGGGTGATAGGGACCGATGGGAATGCGGAAGCTCATTTGGCGACCTCCTTGTCCTTGTGCAGATTGATGCCGATGGCATCGCCGGCGCGGGTCATCAGGGGCTTGGTCGATTCACGGCCGGTGAACTCGACGGCGAAGTATTCGTGCGTCTCACGCTCGACCCAATCGGCCGCCGGGCTGAGGTCGGCAATGGTGGGAATCTGATGATCGCGCGTCGCGGTGACAAAGCTGAGCAACTGGCCGTTCAGATCCCACTGGTAATCGAGGCGGATCTCTTTGTCAGGGCGCTCCATGGCCGTGATGGCGATGAAACGCGCTTCGAGTTTTCGCATATATTCCGTAGTGTCGCGCACATCGATGTGTTCGGCAGGCTCGAACCACCAGGAGCCTTTATCCCAGCGCCAGCCCTCGCCGAGGCCGAGTTCCTTGAGCGTGTTTTCAAAACCAGCGGTTGCAGTCACCATGGGAATCTCCTTCGTTTCTACGCCGCCGGCTCGGGCGTCGGTGCAGCGGCTGCCAGCTTGACGGCTGGCAAGGCTGCGGGTTCACTTGCCGTTGCGACCGGCGCCGGTTTGGCTACCGGAGCGGCTGGGCGCACGGGGCGCTTGCGCTCCATGGTGAGCACCTGCCTCAACTCTCCCTGAATGCTATAGAGGGGTGGAAGTTGCGACTCCATGCTGAGGCTGGCAGGACGGCAGCGGTCGATGCAGCGCCCGCAGAACGTGCATTTGCCGATGTCGTATGCCCAGGTATAGCTATCGCCGCTACGCGTGACTTCAATCGCCGCCGTAGGGCAGACGTACGCGCAGCTTCCGCAGCCAACGCAGGCCGCGGGGTCATTGTGAATCGGGCCGCGATACTGATCGCTGGTGCACTCGTGTTTATGCGGCAGGCGGAAGGAGACCGTGCCTTGACGCAGATTGTCAAAAATGAGGCGAAAGATATTCATAGCCGGAACCTCATGTAGATGGCTGAAGACATGGCGAGCACGGCGAGAACCACCGCCCAACGCCAGTAGAACTGAATGGAGCGCTGCAAAGTGAAGCGCGCGGTGGCAGCGGAGATGCCCGAGAGCAGGAGCACCTGGAGGAACGAGACAGCCACGAATAAAACTGCGTGAAGCCACCACGGACCGCCGACAGGGAGAATCAGAGTGGCGACAAAGCCGGTGAGCGCAACCCACTCCAGGCCGTGCGCGAGCTCCCACATGCCGAGCGCTGCGCCGGCGTACTCGGTGAGCGGGCCGGAGTAGATTTCCTGCTCGGCATTGGAAGTCGAAAACGGATTGAGCCGCAGCTTGGCGGGAATGCACAACAAGATGCCGAGCACGCCGATCCAGTGGCCGGGATTCAACGACGGGCCTGCAAAGTCGGTCATGCGGAAGGTGCTCTCGGTAACGGCAATGGTAACGATGGCGAGCAGGAAGACGAGATTGCTTGCGACGCTCAGCACGGCTTCACGAATGGAGCCGATCTGGCCGTAGATGGAGCCGGACGTGAAGCCTGCAAGGATAAAACAGATCGACGGCATCTCAAGCAGCGCGACAAAAAGGATGCCGTCGCCGGAGAAGCCGCCAGTGGGGAACACAGGCAGCAGTGCGAGCGCGGCGATAAGCGACAGCACGGAAAGAACGGGATAGAGCCGAAGCAAATCGGCCTCGATGCCGTGGCGTGAGGGCGTGCGCTTGCCAAGCAGTTTTACGAAATCATAGAAAGGCTGCAAGAGCGGCGGCCCGATGCGGCGCTGCATACGGGCGACGGCCTTGTGCTCGCCCCAGACGAAGAACCATCCGGCAGGAATGGCGAACAGCAGGCCCGGAAAGAGAAACAGGCGGATGAGTGCCATAGCGTTCATTGCTGGGGTTCTCCCTTCGCTTTTTCGGGTACGCCGCGGTCTGCGAGAATCTGCGCGGCACGCGCAATGCCATTGATGATGGCGTCAGGATGCGGCGGGCAGCCGGGAACATAAACGTCGACAGGAATGTGTTTGGCAAGCGGACCTTCGATCACCGGGCTGCCTGCGAAGACATTGCACGAAGCAGGGCAGGAGCCGAGCGCGACGACGGCCTTCGGTTCGCAGACTTGCGCGTAGGTTGCCTTCACCGCTTCCAGAGTGTTGCGGGTAACGGGGCCGGTGATGCACAGAATATCGGCGTGGCGCGGGCTGCCTTCGAGATGGATGCCGAGCTGTTCCACGTCGTAGCGCGGCGAAAGGCAGGTAACAAGCTCGATGTCGCAGCCGTTGCAGCTTCCGGTGTTGAGGTGAAAGAGCCGCGGACTCTTGACGCGGGCTCGGTGCATCAAGCGACTGAAGATATTCATTGAATCCTCCCCGCCAGTACAAGCGCTGCGTTGGGCCAGAGGCCGGCAGCGAGCAGAAGCACAATCAGGACCACGATGATAAACCGAAGCGATAGAGGCTCGCCGACTGGAGTTTCGTCATTGGCCGGACCCCACCAGACGCGCGTAAGGCAAAGAACGTATGCCACAAGCGCGAAGATCGACGAGAGAATAAAAGCGGCTAGAAGCCAGTGATTCGTATTGGCCGCGGTTTGGTACAAGCGCCATCGGCCGGCGAAGCCAAGTAGCGGTGGAATACCAAGCATAGCCAGCATACCGGCAAAAAATCCCGCAGCGCTGACCGGATAACGAGAAGCCAGACCGCGCGCGTCCTCGTGAAGCATTCCATCTGCCTCCGGCGCGCTGATGGAGATAAAGAGCAGCGCCTTGGCCAGCGCATGGACCGTTGCGCCAATCAACGCGCCGCGGAAGCCCAGCTCCGTGGCGGATGCGACGCCGAGCAGCAGGAAGCCCATGTCTTCGACAGTCGAGAGAGCAAGCAGGCGCTTGATGTTACGCTGCGTGAGCATGAGCAGCGACGCAACCAGCGATGAGGCGACGGCGATGCCGATCCACAGCCCGCGCGGGGCGAAGAATTCAGGGTGCGACTGGGCGGTGAGATAGAACTCGCCGAAGGCAGCCATATCCACGACGGCGATGATAAGGCCGGTGACAAGTGCGGGTGTGGTTTCAGCGGTCGCGGGCAGCCAGAAGAACAGCGGAACCAGCGCAAGCTTGAGCACGAAGCCTGTCATCAGTAAGGTACACGCAGCGGCGGGAGATCCATACGATAGCGCAATCTGGCCGGCAATGAGGCTGGCTGCGGAAAGCGCCACCACAGCGGTATAGATCCATGCGGCGCGGCGGGAAGCGAAGCGCCACACGAGCGCAAGAGCCGCAAGGCTGGCGACCTCGATAAGCACGAGCCGTGCGATGGGTTGCGCGATCCATGCGGCGGCAACGGCGGCAATCGCACTGACGGCCAGAAGCGGCAGCAGCGGACGATGTTTGCGTTGTGCCGCGGCGGCGAATAGCAGAGCCGCAGCGGCAACCGCACATCCAACGCCCAGCAGCTCTGGAAGAACCTCGGCAGCGTGCGTCGCTTGCGGCAATACCGCGGACGCGAAGCCGTGTGCGGCAAAGAACACGGCCACGGTCAAAACCAGAACCCAGAGAATGCTCGATCTCTCAACCCATTCAAGTGCTCCGGCAAGCGCGCGAGAGATGCGTTGCAGCGCATTCCACGCTCCCAGGTAAACGCGGTCCACATCCATGGCGCGATAGAACGGAGCCCATGCATTTTTGAGAATCGCGGAAAAGTCGCTCGCAGGCAGACGGCCCGGCCCGGAGATGGATTCGCCGCCGGTAAAGACGCCCACGTCGCCTCTGCCGGATGCTCCGACGAGAACCGCGTTGCCCTGCACCGCAAGAGCGCGCGCCCGCGACATGCCGGCAAACACGTAGAGCAACGCGCCAACGCCCGCGGAAACTATTGCGAGCGCCAGACCGCCCATGGTCCACCAGGAACCGGCGGCAGGCGTGAGGCCGAACCACGAGACTTGCACAGCGCCGAGCCCGAGCAGCGGAAGGATCGGATTGATTACGTAATTGATGGCAAGCTGCGGCGCGAGGCCAAGTACAAGGCTGCCGAATCCAAAGAGCCCAAGCGCCCACACCATCGACGGTGGCGCTTCATGCGCAGATTCCGTCTGCGGTGTAGTGGGGCCAAGAAATACGGCGCTCGTAGCCTTGACGCAGGAGAAGACCGTGCCCACGCTGACCACCCAGGCGGCCAGCGCAGGAACGACCTGTCCAGCCTGTAGAGCGGCGGTGTAAAGCAGCCACTTACTGGCGAATCCGCTCATAAATGGCACGCCCATCATGCTGCCGACACTAATCAGCCACACCACCGTAGTACGCGGCATACGGCGCGCCAGCCCGCCGAGTTCGTTCATGTCGCGCGTTCCGGCAGCGTGCTGCACAGAGCCCGCGGCAAGAAACAATCCGCCCTTGAACAAACTGTGATTCAGGCAATGCAGAAGACCGGCGGCAATGCCAAGCGGCGTTCCCAATCCGAGCCCGGTAATGATGTAGCCGATCTGGCTCACGGTGTGAAAGGCCAGCATACGCTTCAGGTCGTGCTGCACCATGGCGTAGGCCACGCCCACAACCATGGTCACCGTGCCCAGCCCCATCATGACCAGACCCCATGAGTTGGGCCACTGGTTAAAGCAGTGCATCCGCGCGGCCAGATAGACGCCCGCCTTCACATAGCAGGCTGCGTGCAGCAGCGCGCTGACCGGTGTCGGCGCGTTCATCGCTTCGGGAATCCAGGTATGCAGCGGGAACTGAACCGACTTCGCCAGCAGCGCGATGAGCATCAGCGTATACACGCCGCCGGTAAAGGCATGGGCTACTGCGGGGTCTGTCCACAGGGCGCTGCCGGTGCGCGCATAGATGAGCAGGATGGCCGCCAGCAGGCCATACCCGGCAAGGTGCGTCATCAGCAGAACCTTGCGTGCGCCGGCAACCGATGCGGACTGCTTATACCAGAAGCCCACCAGGCTGAAAGAGCAGAGCCCCATCACCTCCCAGTTCAGATAGAGCGAGAAGAGATTGGCGCTATAGACCAAGCCCACCATGCCGCAGATAAAGGTGAGCATGAAGGCATAAAAGCGCGTGGCTGAGCGGTCGTGGGCCATGTAGCCGATGGAATAAAGCAGCACGATGGAACCGAGCCCTGTGCCCATGGCGGCAAACATCAGGCTCAGCGCATCGACATGCAGAACCATCGCCAGAGGTCCGTCCCATGGCATCGCGTTGAAATCGATAGGGCCGCCCTGATGAACGCGGACAAAGGTAGCGGCGACCGCAACCAGTGCCGGCAGGCAGCACAGCAGCGCAAGGACTCCCTTGGCGCGCGAGGAAAGCAGGCGGGCGGCAAGCAACTGCAGAACGATGCCGCCAAGCAGCGGCAGAACAGCACCCAGAACTAAAGCTTGAGAAGAGACGTTCATCGTTGTCCTCGAATTGCCAGCTCCACGGTCTCGTTCATGTGCGGCATCACCCCCCGGTGCTTTCATCGTGCCTCGCGGTGATTCCAGTCACCGTGACGGTTAGCACATTACGGGACATCGTCCCATATTTTGGTAAGCACACTACGAGACACAATAACAGTGTTTGAGGACGCTTGTAAGCGCCCTCTCCGGTTATTCGGTGTTCCGCGTGAGGAAGCTGGCCCGGATTGCTCCAGCTTCCTCGCAGCGGCGACTTACTTGGTTGCGACCGGCTCTAGCGCCTTCGGTTCCGCCTTGGCCGCCTGCCTGCCGGCCTTGGGCGCGGGCTTGACTTCCGGAATCACGCCAGCCACATCGACCCGTTCCGTCAGCTCTACAAACGGCCGCCCGTAAAAGCTGTCGAGCAGGATTGCGCGGAACTCGCTAATCAGCGGATAGCGCGGGTTGGCGCCAGTGCACTGATCGTCGAAGGCATCCACGGCAACGGCATCGAGCTTAGCCAGGAAGTCGGCCTCGTCAACCTTGGCTTCGCGGATGCTCGCCGGGATTTCGAGGTCTTTCTTGAGCGACTCAACCCACTGGATCAGGTTCTCCACCTGCTCGTCCTTCGTAGCGCCGCCCAGGCCAAGGTGCTGTGCAATCTCGGCGTAGCGGCACTTGGCCTTGGGCCGGTCGTACTGCGAAAAGGCCGCCTGCTTGGTCGGGTTGTCGTTCGCGTTGTAGCGGATCACGTTGCTGATGAGCAGCGCATTCGCCAGGCCGTGCGGCACGTGGAAGGCCGCGCCGAGCTTGTGCGCCATGGAGTGACATGCGCCCAGGAACGCGTTGGCGAATGCAATACCGGCCAGCGTGGCGGCGTTGTGCACCTTCTCGCGAGCGATGGGGTCCTTGGCGCCGTTCTTGTAGGCCGAAGGCAAGTACTCTTTCAGCAGCTTGAGCGCGTGCAGCGCCTGCCCATCGGAGTATTCATTCGCCATGATCGAGACGTAAGCCTCCAGCGCGTGCACAACAGCATCGATGCCGCCGAAAGCCGTAAGCGGCTTGGGCAGATTCATCACCAGGTTCGGATCGACAATCGCCATGTTCGGCGTCAGCGCGTAGTCGGCAATCGGGTACTTCTTGCCGGTCGAGTCATCGGTCACCACCGCGAAGGGCGTAACCTCGGAGCCCGTGCCCGAGGTGGTCGGGATGGCGATGAGCTGCGCCTTGATCCCCATCTTCGGGAAGGTGTAGATGCGCTTGCGAATATCCATGAACCGCATCGCCAGATCCTCGAAATCGACCTCGGGGTGCTCGTACATCACCCACGCAATCTTGGCCGCGTCCATCGGCGAGCCGCCGCCGAGCGCGATGATGACATCGGGCTGGAAGGCGTTGGCCACGTCCACGCACTTGCGCACCGTGGTGAGGTTCGGATCGGCCTGCACCTGGTAGAAGTTCTCCACTTCCAATCCCATCTTCTTGAGCACGTCGATCAGATCGTCGGCATAGCCATTGCGGAAGAGGAAATTATCCGTGACGATGAGCGCGCGCTTCTTGCCGGCAATCTCTTTCAGCGCCTCGGGCACGCAGCCGCGGCGGAAGTAGATGGAGCGGGGCAGCTTGTGCCACAGCATGTTTTCAGCGCGCTTCGCGACAATCTTCTTATTGAGCAAGTGCTTCGGCCCCACATTCTCTGAGATGGAGTTGCCGCCCCAGCTTCCGCAGCCGAGCGTAAGGCTGGGCGCGAGGCTGAAGTTGTACAGGTCGCCGATGCCGCCATGCGAAGACGGCGTGTTGATGAGGATGCGCGCAGTCTTCATCTGCTCGCCAAAGTAGGCCACGCGCTCCTTCTGCTGGTCCTGGTCGGTGTATAGAACGGAGGTGTGTCCGATGCCGCCCAACGCAACCAGCTTGCCGGCTACCGCGACCGCATCCTTGAAGTCCTTGGCGCGATAGAGCGCAAGGAGTGTCGAGAGCTTCTCGTGGGCGAAGGGTTCGGCCGTTGTCGCGTCGGTCACTTCGCCAATAAGGATCTTCGTGGTGGGCGGAACGGTGATGCCTGCCAGGGCGGCAATCTTGGGCGCGGATTGGCCCACGATCTTCGCGTTCACCGAGCCGTTCACCAGGATGATGGCCCGCACCGCTTCCAGTTCCTTGCCCTCAAGAATGTATCCGCCGTGGCGTGCGAAGCGGCTGCGGATGGAATCATAGATGGAGTCGACGGCGATGACGGCCTGCTCCGATGCGCAGACGACGCCGTTATCGAAGGTCTTCGACATCAGGATCGAAGCAATGGCGCGCTTCTGGTCTGCCGTCTCGTCAATCACAACCGGAACATTGCCCGCGCCGACGCCAATCGCCGGGGTTCCCGAAGAATACGCGGCATGAACCATGCCCGGGCCTCCCGTGGCGAGAATCAACTTCACTTCGGGATGCTTCATAAGCTGGTTCGTCAGCTCGATGGTGGGCTCGTCAATCCAGCCGATAATGTCCGGCGGCGCACCGGCCTCGATAGCAGCCTGGAGCACCAGGTTGGCTGCCAGGCAGGTGCATTTTTTCGCGCGCGGGTGCGGGCTGATAATGATGCCATTGCGCGTCTTCAGGCTGATGAGTGTCTTGAAGATGGCGGTCGAGGTCGGGTTCGTCGTAGGAATAATTCCGCAGATCAGGCCCATGGGCTCGGCAATCGTTATCGTCCCGGCCTCGTTGTCCTCGCTCAGGATGCCGCAGGTCTGCTCGTCCTTATATTTGTTGTAAATGTACTCCGAGGCAAAGTGGTTCTTGATGACCTTGTCCTCAATGACTCCCATGCCCGTTTCGGCCACAGCCATTTGCGCCAGGGGGATGCGGGCATTGGCAGCGGCCAGCGCCGCGGCGCAGAAGATGTGGTCAACCTGCTTCTGTGAGAAGGTAGCGAACTTCTGCTGCGCGGCCTTCACGCGCGCCACAAGAGCTTCCAGTTCTTCCGGCGTCGTGGTCCGGTGTTCCTGTTCCTGATTTCCCACCAAAAGCGTATCGAGATTTGTCATACTCTCCTCTTTAGGTACTCAGCAGACGTCCATCCATCAGGCGAGCCGCCGGTTGAAGTCGTGGTGCATGGGCAAGCCGAAACGGCTTGCCCGTGGCATTGGTTGCATATCTCTGGTTTGGGATATGCAACCAAATCGATAAATTTATATCGATACCCACTTACTGAGTTTAGGGCGGGATGGATATGGAAGCTGTGATAGCGGTCACGGGGCTCGAAATCGCGCAAGTCGCACAGAAAGGCGATATTAAGTTTATGGATGTAAGCGGATGCAATATAACGAGTTATTTTCAAATATCCGACCAGGTGCGGGGGCTCACACTTTGTCTTGGAGCTCTGTTATTTCACTGGTTCTTTTCCAGCTTCTTTAGCTTCGTGCCTGCCTTTTGGAGCCAATGCTTTGCGTTGATGCTCTCCCTTTGAGTTGAGCCGTTCTGGCAATTTCGACGCACACGTGAAGGTAAGTCTGCTCTGTGATGCCTCCCGGCCTCCCATTCCTCTTCATCCATTGGTGCTTGAATCGCTATTGGAGTGGAAACGGGAATCGCTCTACAGGGCTGAAGCGGAGTTCGTCTTTGCGTCGATCCGGTTCAAGGGCAAGAAATCGACGGGGTTGGACAATCTGCTTAAGCGGTACATCTGCCCGGCAGTGAAGCGGGTAGGCATTATGGGGGAAGGTGATCGGCTGGCATAACTTCCCTCATTCGCTGGCGACGAACCTGCGGGCGATGGGAATGGACATGAAGGTGGCGCAGGAACTATCGCGTCACGCAAACGTCAGAACGACGCTCAATATTTACACCCAAGCGGTCTCACAGCAGAAGCGGGGCGCGAACGCGAAGGTAGTTGAGATAATGTTGCCGGGTGCTCTGAAAAAGCTTCAGCACCCTCGACGGCGTTGGAAACGGTCGGGTAGTGCCGGTAAATAGTTGGTATTGAAGAGTTTATTGGTGGACCTGGTCGGGATCG
>JAATFM010000205.1 GCA_015655195.1 Terriglobales bacterium | reverse complement strand
GGGGCATGAGAGAAGCGGCCCGTTTGCTGTCGGCCTTCCGTTTGTTTGTGCCGAGGGGAGGACTGAGGTTTCCCACCCTTTCGCAAAGAACGCGAAAGGATGGGGCACGGAAGGGTTTGTGCTCGGCTTGCCTACAATGAAAGCAGCATGAGCGAGACGGTCGAGCCAGCGGTTCCAGAGCAAAGCGCGGAGACGATTGCGGCGATTTCGACGCCGCCTGGGCGCGGCGGCATCGGCATTGTGCGCCTCAGCGGTCCCGAGGCCGCCGCGATTGCTACACAGCTTGTGAGGCTGCGGCAGCCGCTCGAACACGCGCGGGCGCGGCTGGCGGATGTGATCGACGGCGCGGATGCCGATGCGGAAAAAATCGACGAGGCGATGGTAACGTACTTCGCCGCGCCGAACTCCTACACTAGCGAGGAGCTGGTCGAGATTGCCGCGCACGGCTCGCCGGTTGTGCTGGACCTGCTGGTGCGTCGGGCGCTGGAGCTGGGCGCGCGGCTCGCCGAGCCGGGCGAGTTTACCGAGCGCGCCTTTCTCGCCGGCAAGATCGACCTGACGCAGGCCGAGGCGGTGCGCGACCTGATCGAAGCGCAAACGCTCACGCAGGCGCGCCAGGCTGCGAGCCAGATGGGCGGCTCGCTGAGCCGCCGCGTGATGCCGGTCAAGCAGGACCTCGTCGAGCTGATCGCGCTGCTAGAAGCGGGCATCGACTTTGCCGAGGACGACGTGGAAGTGACAACCGGCGACGAGATTGCGCGGCGCATCGGCGAGCTTGTGCCGCCGCTCGAATCGCTCGCTGCCTCGTTTGCACGCGGGCGGATTGTGCATGACGGGCTCTCGTTGGCGATTGTGGGCCGGCCCAACGCGGGCAAGAGTTCGCTCTTCAACCGGCTTATTGAGCGCGAGCGGGCGATTGTGACCGCGACGCCGGGAACGACGCGCGACACGGTTTCGGAGCGAATCTCAATTGACGGGATTCCGCTGGAGCTGGTCGATACAGCCGGCCTGCGCGAGGCGCGCGAGGAGGCCGAGCAGTTGGGAATCGCGCGCAGCCGCGAAGCGCTGGCCGATGCGGCGCTGGCGCTGATCGTTCTCGATGCCACGCAGCCGTTGAACGAGGAAGAACGCGAGCTTTTGCGCACCGTGACGGGCAGGCCGGCGCTGATTGCGCGGAATAAGAGAGACATTGTCGGCGCGGAAATGCGGCCGGATATAGCTCTCGCCAATCTGCCGGTTGTCGCCACCTCCGCGTTGACAGGCGAGGGAATTGCCGAGCTGCGCGAGCGGATTGTGGCATTGGCGACAGGCGGCGCGGCCAGCGAGCCGGGAATGCTGACCAGCCTGCGCCACCATCAGGCGGTAACGACGACCCTTGCGGCCCTCGGCGACGCGAAGCAGGCCAACGCCTACGGGATTCCCCACGAGATGATCCTGATCGATCTTTATCGTGCACTGTGGGCGCTGGACTCGCTCACCGGCCAGACCACGCCGGACGACATCCTGAACCTGATCTTCTCGACCTTTTGTATAGGAAAGTAACGTTTCGATGCAGAAGTCTGGGAGCGTTCCTGGCGGCTTTGCCAAACCCTAATCCAACTGTACAAAGTAGAACGCGCTACGGCTGAAATCTCCGGCAGCGTAATGCCCGGGCGTGAGAAAGAACCGATTGTTGTAGTAGTCGTAAACCATGCGGCCCTGCGAGCTGCGCCAGGCGCGAAGCGTGTACTCCACATAGCCGGTGTACTCCGGCTTGATTCCCTTCTTCACCTGCGCGCTGGGGAGCTGCTTGTTCTCTTCAATGTAAGCCTGGTACTTGCTGCCGACGTGGAGATGCTTGGCGTTCATTCCGCCGGTCAGCGTAGGCAGCATCTTGGTGTCGTTTTGATGCCAGGCGCGCATGGCTCCCTCGGCCGTGCCGTTCACGTCGTCCTTGCGCGGCGAGAAATCCACCACGGTGAACGAATCGTGGATGTTACGGATCAGATCGCGCAGGCCCTTGGGCAGGATTCCGATCAGGATCGTGTGGATGGGGTGAATCGGCGAAGGGGATGCCGCATCGAATGCGACCTTGAACCCGGTCCCGGCATCGTCGCGCAGGCGGAAAAAATCCAGATAGGCGCGCATCTCCTCGTCGCCGACATTCTTGCCGCCGACGATTGTGTCCCACCACGATGAGAGATTGTGCTGGCGGAAAAGCTCTTTGCATTGCTCGTCGGACAGGGCAGTTTTGGCGAGGGTAGCTGCGGCGGGAAGAGCAGTGATATGCGCGGACATAATCCTCCTTATCCCAGGCCAGCCCATATTAGCATCAATCGATTGCACAGAATACCGGCGCATGGAGAATCTTGCGGCCGGCCTGGCGCGAGCTGTCTGAAGAATGAAATTGCGGTGAAGCGATGCTTGTCTGCTGCATTGGAAACCTACCTGCACGTTACTGCGGAGCGACGGTTTTCTCGTGCTTGCCGATGGGCCGTTCCAGTCCCTGCGCCTCCTGTGCCATGCGGAGGTGCTGCTCCATGAGCCGGCGGGCGTCGGCGGGCTTGCGGGTGCGGATGGCGCGGTAAATCTCGCGATGCATTCCGGCAGACTCACGCAGATCGATGGAGCGCTCGACGGTTTTTCGCCGCCGGTCGTACATCGACGATACGATGGCTTCCATAATGGCCGCGAGGATGGGGTTTCCCGAGGCCTGCGCGATGATGCGGTGAAAGGCCACGTCGTGGATCAGATACTCGGTGGGATTATCGACGGAGGCAAATATCTCCGCCACCTCCTCGGCCAGTAGGGTGAAGTGCTCATCCTTGCCGCGCTCGGCGGCCAGCGCGGCAAGTCCGGTTTCCAGCAGGATGCGCGCCTCGAACATCTGCCAGGACTGGAAGCCGTGCAGCGCGCCGATAAAGCTGAGCGAATCCTGTCCGAAGTCCGGCGGCCCGTCGGCGACGAACGTTCCCACGCCGTGCTTGATCTTCATCACGCCGAGCGCAGCCAAGTAGCCGATGCCGGTGCGGAGACTTGCGCGGCTGATTTGCAGGGTTCGGGCCAAGTCCCGCTCGGGCGGAATTTTGTCGCCCGGCTTCAAAGTGCCGTTTTCAATCAGGGCGCGCACGTGGTTGACCACTTGCATCGTGCGGTGCGATTCTTGCTTGTCCTGCTTTGCTCGTGCCATAAGCGGAAGTCGCTCGCGGTGATGCCTTTGACGCACCGGAGTAAATCGAGAGTATCACCTGTTGAGTTTGTTCCCGAACGGTTTTCTTGCAGCGCGCCACAATGCTGGTTTGTCCATATATACTGTGGTCTGACCACTTGAGGTATGTACCCACGGAGCGCCAAAGCCATGCTCAT
>JAATFM010000198.1 GCA_015655195.1 Terriglobales bacterium | reverse complement strand
TTCGGCTGCCACGGCGCGGCGGCGCAGCGGAATGCAGTAGATGGAGCGGATGGCGTTGGCGAGGACGCTGTCTGTGGGCGAGGACTGGGCATCGGACCAGGTATCGCTGATGGTGAACTTCGAGGAGTTATCGAGGGCGTGGCGGATGGCGGAGCGGGAGACGGTGGAGTCTTCGCGGAGAATCTCGCCGGCGGCGCTGAGGCCCAGGCCGAGATGCAGGTCGGTGTGCTGGTGGTCGTGAGGCGTGGCCGGGCCAGCGGCGGAATCGAAGAGAAAGACAAAGCCGCGCTCGACGCCAGTGAGCTGGATGGAGAGCTGGAGCAGGGCGTGGAGAATGTCGCGCGTGGCGTAGCCGGCGTTGAGCCGCCGGGCGGCGTCGAGAAGGAAGTTGAGCTGGCCCATCTCCTGCGCCGGCGTGCGCTCGCGAGTGGAGATCTGGCCGAGGGTAGTGAGCAGGTCGTCGGTGAGCGAGGGGCGCGGCTTGTTTCCGTCGTAGATGTGGAAGCGGAGCTTCATAGCGCCGGGCGAGCCGAACTGGAGCGTATCTCCGGAGCGCAGGAGCGCGGTTCGGATGCGCGCTCCGTTGAGGTAGGTTCCGTGCGAGCTGTCGAGGTCTTCGATCTCGCAGCCGGAGGCGGTCTGACGCAGCACGGCGTGGCGGCGCGAGACAAAGGTGTCGGCTAGGACGAGGTCCTGGTCGGGATGGCGGCCGATGGAGACGGTGGGCCGGTCGAGCGAAAGGGAGTGTGTGCCCTCGGCATTCGACCAGGTGAGCACGGGCCTTTGCGCGGCAGCGGTCATGGGGAAATCCTACGCCAGAATATGTCGATACGCTTTGGCAGCGAGCGCGGAGTTTTGTGCTCTCCCACCCTAGGGACTGGCAAACATCTCCGTGCCCCATTCTTGCGCCTTTTTTCTGGCGCAAGGATGGGATAGCACAAACCTTTCCCAGCCGCTGCCATCCTGAACGAAGCCGAAGGATCCGCGGTTGCTTTTCCTAGTCCCTGCCGTCACGAGACGAAATATCGTCACGTGACGGCATTTCGTCTCGTGATCGTCGTCACTTCGCGCAGAACGACAATCGCGTCTTTCTCCGGTATGTGACGCAACTCACCTCTCTTCAATCAGATAAGAAAAGTAGCGACGAAGCGCCGACTTTGGCACGCCTCGTGCCTTATAGACGGGCAGAGGAGATCAGGTTTGCTACGCATTTCCATCCAGGACCGGGACAACGAGATGACCCTCAAGGTCGAAGGGAAGCTCGTCGGTCCGTGGATTGAGGAGCTGGACCGCGAGTGGCACAACCTGGCCCCGTTTCCTCCCAAGAAAAAACTTTGCCTCGACCTGCGCGGCATGACTTTTGCCGACAGCAACGGTGTCGAGGCGCTACGTAAGGTATGGCGGAGCACAGGCGCGGAGATTCTTGCGGATACGCCCCTGACGCGGGACTTTGCCAGAATGATCAGTTGGACGAAAGCACACAACAAAAACGCACACAACCGAAACAAGGAGAACCCATGATGCGCATGATGATGGATCAGGTCGAGTCCAAACGTAGTTGCGAGTTCTGCCCTCTCAAGCGCGAGGGCTCCTTCTGCTGTCTCTCACCGGAGGCTGCACGGGATTTTGAAGCGATCAAATTCTCTGCCACCTACCCCACCGGCACCACACTTTTTCAGGAGCGCGAGCAAACACGCGGCGTTTATCTGCTCTGCGCCGGCAAGGTAAAGCTCACCATGAGTTCAAGCGGCGGTAAGACGCTGATCCTGCGCCTCTCCAAGCCGGGCGAGATGCTGGGCCTGATGGCCGCCATCTCGAACGGCGCCTACGAGGCCACGGCAGAGACGCTCGAGCCCTCGCGCGCCGCTTTCATCCGGCAGGAGGACTTCAGCCGTTTCATCTTCCACTACCCCGAGGTCTATCAATCCCTCATCCGCCAGTCCACCGCGCAGTATTCGGCGGCCTGCGAGCAGATTCGCACCATTGCGCTCACCGGCTCCTCGCGGGAAAAGCTTGCGCGCCTGCTCCTGCTCTGGTCCAACGACGGCCGCGAGACCGCCGAGGGCTACAAGATGTGCGTGCCGCTCACGCATGAGCAGATCGCCGAGTGCGTCGGCTCCACGCGCGAAACCGTGACGCGCACACTGAGCGAGTTCAAGACGAAACATCTCGTCACGCTCCGCGGCGCAACCATGCTGATTCCCGACCGCAACGCGCTTGCGGCTGTGAGCGGCGACTAGGGAACAGTTTTGTAACAGGGCGCGGTTTTAGCCGTACCGCAAACAGCCCAAAATTCGGCGGGCTTTATTCCCTGAGTTCTCTCTCTTTCTACCTGAGGCAAACTGCCGCCTCAATCTGTAAAGGCAATCTCTGACAGCGCCGCATCCTCCGGCGCTGTCTCCGTCTGCGGCACGCAAAGCACCGCGCACGGCGTATGCGCCAGCAGGTGCATGGCAATGGAGCCCAGCGCCAGCCGCCCGATCACCGTCACGGCCCTGGTTCCCAGCACCAGCAGGTCGGCATGGCAGTCGTGCGTGGCCTGCAGCAGCCGCTCCACAACCGTCTCCGATTCCAGCACCGTGTTTGGAGGAAAGGTCTGCTCGCGGGTATCGTCCTCGATGCGCTCGAACTCCTCTCGCGCACTCGGGTCGGCCAGAACGGCCTCCGGCGCACCCTGCGGAAAGGCGTATGCCACCGGATCAATGCAATGAACAATTACCAGCATCGCTTTGTTCAACTCGGCGATGGAGCGGGCACGGAGCAGCGCCCGCGATGCTGCGTGGCTGAGATCGGCAGCAACGAGTACAGTCCGAAAGGGTGGTTCCATGTCGGCGTTAATCTGCCCGGCGTTTATCGGAGTGGCACTCATCGGCGTTCTCCTTATCTCCTTACGGTGCGGCGCAGGCTGGTGGCGGGTCAGTGACAGCTATCACGCGCGCCATCCTGCACGCAGCATTCTCCCCGAATATCGCGATCTGCCGCCGCTTCCCGTGATGCCTGTCACCGAATCGCCAGCAGCCTAGAAGCTACGTTGAAGATGCGACGCAATGCCGCATTTCGAGGAGGTCGAGATGCTTTCTAACGACATTCGCACCATGATTCCCCCCCCCCAGTCGGCCACGCATCCGACCGGACACCCATCTGCTCACGGCGGCGGCCCACGCGATTACACAAAAAATCCGGTGAATGTCTACTGGGAGATGACGCAGGCCTGCTCACTGGCCTGCCGCCACTGCCGGGCCGAAGCAATGCCACTGCCGCAGTCCGACCAGCTCACGACATCCGATAGCAAGACCCTGCTGCGCCAGATCGCCGGCTTCACCCCGCCGCTGCCGCACCTGATTCTCACCGGCGGCGACCCGCTTGAACGCACTGACATCTTCGAGCTGATCGACGAAGCCAAGCGCATCGGCCTGACAGTTTCCATCACGCCCAGCGCCACGCCCAAGCTCACCTTCGACAAGATGGCCGAGCTCAAGGAGCACGGCATCGAAAACCTCGGCCTGAGCCTCGACGGCTCGACGCCTGAGCGCCATGAGGCAGTGCGCGGCGTGCAGGGCTGTTTCGACCGCACAATCGAGGCGCTTGAAAGTGCCGCCAAACTCGGTATGCCTGTGCAGGTCAATACGCTCGTCGCCGAAGAAACGCTCGACGATCTGCCCGCAATCTACGAGCTGCTCAAAGGCTACAAGCTGATGCGCTGGAGCCTTTTCTATCTCGTCACCGTGGGCCGCGGCCGTACGCTGCATCCCATCACACCCGAACAGGGCGAGCGCACCATGGAGTGGGTCTTCGACCTTACGCAGATTGCGCCCTTCCTGATCGGGACCACCGAGGCGCCGAGTTATCGCCGCGTGGCGCTACGCCGGATGCGCGAAATGGGTTGGCCCGCAGCGAAGATCAAGAGCACCGGCGTCTATCGCGGCTTCGGCATCCGCGATGGCAACGGTATCGTCTTCGTCTCGAACCAGGGCCATGTCAGCCCGGCCGGCTTTCTGCCGCTCGTCGCCGGTAACGTACGCCAGGACCACCTCGTCGAAATCTACCGCGACTCTCCGCTCTTCCGCGCCCTGCACGCGCCGTCCGGCTTCCACGGCAAGTGCGGCTTCTGCGAGTACAGCGCCATCTGTGGCGGCTCGCGGGCCCGGGCCTTTGCGGAGACCGGCGACCCGCTGGCCAGCGATCCCTTCTGCGTCTACGATCCGGCGATTGGAAGTCAGGACTTCGTCTCTGTCGAGCAACTCGTCTCACGTTGAGTGCGGGGCTTTGAGAGCAGTGTTTTGCGTGCAGCGCCTGGCTGCACTTTCTGACCGGCGGCCTTCCGTGCCGCCGGTCTTTTTATTACATCCCACGGGATCGGAGGCACCCGGCGTCCATTTTTATTTTGTTCCGGGCGCCCGGCGCTTTCTGTTATTCCGCGCGCAATGCCTCCATAGGATGAACCGAAGCAGCGCGGCGTGCTGGAAGCAGGCAGGCCAGCGCGGCGGTAACGAGCAGCACAGCGGCGCTGGCGGCCAGCACCCATGGATCGAGTGGCTTGACGCCGTAAAGCAGGCTGCGGACGAAGCGCGTCGCACCCCATGCGCCTGCCGCGCCGAGCACGAGCCCCGGCACGACCAGCCAGAGCGCCTCGCGTAGCACTAGGCGGATGACGCCGGCCTGCGAGGCTCCGAGCGCCATGCGAACGCCGATCTCCCGCCGGCGGCGCAGGACCGATGCGTTCAGCAAGCCGTACATGCCGATGGCCGAAAGCGCGAGCGTGAGCAGCGCGAAGAAGCCGGAGAGCAGCACGACCATGCGCTCGCGGCCCACGGCGCTGCCGACGAGCTGGCCCACGGTCACGGTCTCGTAGAGCGGCACGTCGGGCGCAATCTGTTTGAACGCATTGCGTACAGCGGCCTCGCCCGTGACGGCGCTTCGGCTGCGGACGGCAAACGAGAGGTACTGGTTCTGCCGCGAGGCAAGGAAAGGTGTGTAGATGGCCGGACGCTGTTCATCGCGGAAGCTGAGAAAGAGCGTGTCTCCAACGACGCCGATGACGCGCGCCTTGGGGTCGCTCTCGTCTCCAAGGTTAATCATCTGTCCCAGGGCATTTTTCCCTGGGAAAAAGTATTCCGCGGCGCTCTTTGTGAGGATGCAGACCTGCGGCGCGTCTTCCTTGTCATTGGCCGTGAAGTCATGGCCCTGTATCATCGGGATTCCCATGGTGCGGAAGTAATCGGGCGCGACGGTCAGGCTCATTATCGAATCCTGCACGCGCTTTTCGCCCGAGGGCAGCGTGGAAGAAATATTCCGCATGGACAACATGCCGCTGAACTGCTCCATCTGCGTGAGGCTTGCGCTCTCCACGCCCGGCGCGCTGCGGATGCGGTCGAGAAGCGCGAGATAGAGCGATGCGGGACGGCGGGTATCTTCGTCCTTCGTCTTGGCAGCGTCCGGCTTCGGTTGGCCCGACGTGGCGGGCTTTGCGTTGGTGAAGAAATCGGCCCGCGTGAAGGTGATGCCGCTGGTGCTGAAGCCGGGATTGATGCTGAGCAGACGCACGAGTGTTGTCGCCATCAGCGCGGCAATGGTGACGATGACAAGCGAAAGGCCCACCTGCAACGGCGCAAGCCAACTGCCGGCGCTCCGCGACCTGCGGCCCGCATGTGTCAGCGCGCCTTCCTTGATCTCGTGCGCCGGGTCCACGCGGCTGGCCCGCCACGCGGGAATCACGCCGGAGAGCAGAACGGCAAGGCCGGTGACGGCAAGCGCAAAGACAAGAACCATGCCGGTGGGAGCAGTGTTTACAGTCAGTGGGTCGCTGCCCGGCCTGTCGAGCAGGCTCACCAGCCCGCGGCTCGCGGTCCACGCGAAGAGCAGCCCCAGCGCCATGCCCGCGGCGGAGAGCAGCAGGCTCTCGCAGCAGAGCTGCGCGGTGAGCCGTCCGCGGCTTGCGCCCAGCGCCACGCGTACTGCCAGTTCGCGCCGCCGCGCCAGCGCACGCGTGCCGGAGAGCATTGCCAGGTACGCGCAGGCCACGAGCAGCGACAGCCCGACCATGCCTTCAATCAGGTAAAGCGGCTGGGCGTAGGCCATGCGAAGGTAGGACATTCCGGTGCGGCCCGGAAGCACCATAAGGTGCGAGCTGTTTGCCTTCGTCATCTTGCCTTCGCTGAACATGTAATAGGTGAATTTTTCTGCTTTGAGCGCCGCCTGAAGGATGGGATCGGCCTGCGCCTGCACCTGCGCCAGCGTGGCGCCGTCCGTCATGCGCCCCAGCAGGATGCGGTTGTAGGAGCCGAAGCCGTGCCGTTCTGTGGGTTCGCCGACCTCGGAGGGCAGATACATTGCCGGAGTGTCGCCGACCACAACGCTCTCGAAGCCGGGCTGAAGCACGCCGATGATGACGCCCTTTTTGCCCTGGAAATCGAGGACGCGGCCCAGCACGCCGGGGTCGCCGCCGTAGCGGCTGCGCCAGCGATCGTAGCTCAGCACCACCGGATAACCCTCCGGTCCGCCGCCGGGCTTGTCGTCGGCTTCGGTAAAGAGCCGTCCCAGCGCGGCGTGGAGGCCGAGCGTCTGGAAGCAGTCACCGGTGAGCTGCGCCGTCTGCGCGGGCCGGGTACCGTTTTCGTCGTGCAGGTTCAGTGGAGGAAACTTGCTCCACGCGCAGAGTCCGCTCAGCGAAGCCGGCTTGGCCGCGGCGAGCACGTCGTAGATCTTTCCGGAGACATTCGACGAGGGCTTTCTGTTCTTGTCGGGCGGGCCGATCTGCAGTTCGAACTGCACGATGCGGTCGGGTTGTGAGACGGGAAGGCTGCGCAGCATGATCGCATAGAGCAGCGAAAAGATAGCGGTGTTGGCGCCGATGGCGAGCGTGAGCGTAATGAGCGCCGTGGCCGTGTAGCCGGGCGTTCGTACAAGCTGGCGCACCGAGTAGCGCAGGTCCTGCGCGATGCGCTCAAGCCACATCCAGCCCCACTGTGCGCGGGTCACGTCGGCCACCAGAGGCGGGTTTCCCATCTCGCGCAGCGCGGCGGCGCGGGCTTCGTCGGGCGATTCGCCGCGACTGACGCGGGCTTCGACGGCCATCCGTAGATGCGATTCGATTTCCTCGCGCAAATCGTCCTTGCGGCGCTCCCAACTCGGCCAGAATTTCATGCACGCTCCTTGTCTGGACTCATCGCGGAGTCCGGCGACATTACGGCGCCGATGGCGCGCACCATGCGCTCCCAGCGCTTGTGTTCGGCGGCTAGCTGCTTCTTGCCGTCCTTCGTGATCTTGTAGAACTTGGCCCGCTGGCTGCTTTCGGTCAGCTTCCATTTGGATTTGACCCATCCCTGCCGTTCTAGCCGGTGCAGGGCGGGGTAGAGCGAGCCGGTCTCGACCTGGAGCGCTTCGCCGGATTTGAGCCGAATGCCTTGAGCGATGCCGTAGCCGTGCATCTGGCCCCACTGAAGCTGGCGCAGGATCAGCATGTCGAGCGTTCCCTGCAACAGATCGACGCGATTGCGGTATTGTTCGGGTTTTTCCGCCATGATGTAGACAATCTACCTCCTGATGCGTAGATTGTCTACATCCTTTGATATGGGAATTTCAAAAGCGGTAGGTTGGCGGTTGTGCTGTCCCACCCTGGCCGGAAAAACGAAGGCCCGGCGAGGGTGGGACACCCTCGGTTGCGGGAGAACAAAGAAAAACCTGGATGGGACGCGGGGCTGCTATTGCTGCGGTTGCTGCTTGGTCGCGGGATTTTCGGCGCGGGTGCCTTTCCAGCCAAGGCGGCTGGTGTCGATGCCGAAGTCCGGGGCCTCGCGTGTGCCTTTGATCGTGATCGGCACAAGCGTTCCCGCGCCATCCTTGCTGAAGAAGCGGTCGGCGGGCTTGAGCAGAAATCCTTTCCAGCCGCCCACCATCTGCGAGACCTTGGCTTCCATGCGCGCGGTGCCGGTAAAGTTCAGCGCTCCGTCGAGCGCATAGCTGCCACTGAGCTGAATGTCGGCTCCGGGAACGCTGTAATCGAGATCAGGCAAGGCGATCGAGCCGCGCGCCATGTGGAAGCTGCCTTTCATGTCGGAGCGAACCAGTGTGGGGTCGCTGTTCTTGAGGTCTTCGGGCTTGCCCTGTCCGCGCAGGCTCAACTGCTGGATTTTGCCCTGAATTTTCTCGCTGGTAAAGCGCGCCTTGTTTAATTGAAATGCGCCGTCGAGCTTGATGCGCTGTTCGACAACGTCAGCGCCGGGCGGAATCAGCAGGTGGGCTTTGGCGGCGACGGTGCCGGTAAGAATCGGCGTGGGGGTTTTGCCGGCCAGCTTGAGAAAGTCCTCGATGCGGCCCTGTGCGATGTTGACGTTGAGATCGATGGAGTGGCCGTCTCTCGCCTCATGCAACGAAGACTGTTGCGCGGCGATTCCGTCCCGCGCCGGCTGAACCGTGGATTGCGGCACGCCGGATCCGCTGTCCAGCCGCACGCGGACGATCTGGCCGTCGGTGGTGAACTGCGAGCCGCCGAGCCGGGCATTGACGTGGTTGAGCCAGGTGTCGCCGTCGGTGCCGTCCACGTGGGCGGAATAGCCGGTGGTGAGAGGCATCGGATTGCCGAAATGGGTGAGGCGGAAATCGGGAACGGTGGCCGTGCCGGTGACGGCGAGATCGCGCAGCGTGCCGGTGTAGTTGCCGCTGGCGGTGATGAGGCCGGCGATGCCGTGGAAGACGCCGAGATCGGCTTTATCCATGGTGTAGCTGCCTGCGATTGCGCTCATGCCGGGGTCGGCTGTGACCCAGGGGCCAAAGTTGCCTTCGGAGTGGACCATTCCTTTGGGCTTGGGGTTGAGAACGTCGGCAATATAGTGCATGGGGCCGGTGAGCGTGATCTGGGTGAGGGTCAGATGCGGAATCGCGAAGCTCATTGGCAGCTTGCCGGGCTTGTTGGTGGCAAGGGTAAGATCGGCGTTCTCGCAGACGATGCGGTCGATGGCGACGGGCGGAATCTTCGGATGCGCGGGTGCGGACGAAGTGGATTGCGCGGGCTGAAGAGACTGGGCTGGCGGCGCGGCTGGCATCTGGTCCTTCGCTGCACGCGGCGGAACGTGAATGTGGAGCCCCTTCAGGTGCACTTCGGCAATGTGGATGGTCTTTGTCTCCTCCCAGCGCAGGGGAGCGTGGAAGCTGAACTCATCGAGAGCGATGAGGGGCAAGCCGGAGCCGGATTCGGAACCAATATCGAGGACCTGCCGGCCGTTGATGGCCCTGGGCGGCCAGATGCGGAGGCCCGTGCCGGTGGCCCATATGCCCCACTCGCCCCGGCGGATGTTATTGACCGCCACATGGAAGCCGTCTAGCTCGACGTGGGAATGGAAGCGGTCTTCGAGCCCCTGTACGATGCGGGCTCGGAGGTAGGGCTCGAAGCGCCGCGCCACGATGCCGAGCACTACGCCGACGGCAACAAGCACGAGCGCAACCGTCCCGGCCAGCCATAGCAGCCAGCGGTGGCGGCGGAAGAAGGATTTTTTCTGCGGTTCCATTTTATTGACTCCTGCGATGAGGCTTTGTAACCGCTACATATATGAGATGCGCCCGATGGGGGCACGGCAGCAGGGCAATGTGCCGGACGGCGCGCATCGGCTAATCTTTTGAAAGCAGGACCGCAAACAGGGCCGGCCAAATCTCTCACCGGGGAAGTGGAAGTGCGACGCATCTGCGTAGACATGGACGAGGTAATGGCGGACACGCTCTCCGAGCATCTGCGCCGGTACAACCAGAAGTTTGACGAGGCGGTGACGCCGGAGGATCTGGTCGGCAAAAACATCTGGGAGATTGCGCCTGTCGACCGGTTGGAGCAGTTGCGGGCCTTTCTCGACGCCGAGGACTTTTTCGCAGATCTGCCGCTGCTGCCCGGCGCGCAGGAGGTCCTGAAGAGCCTGACGCAACGCTTCGAGATCTTTGTGGCCACGGCGGCGATGAGCGTGCCAAACTCCTTCGGCGCCAAATATCGCTGGTTGCAGGTGCATTTTCCCTTCATTCCGCCCACGCACTATGTTTTCTGTGGCAACAAGAGCATTCTGCGCGCCGATTACCTCATCGATGATCTTCCCAGGAATCTGCTGCGTTTCGAGGGACAGGGATTGCTGTTTTCCGCGCCGCACAATGTGGCCGCGACCGGCTTTACGCGGGTGAATGACTGGAACGAGGTTGCGGCTTACTTCGATGCGGTAAAGGATTAGTCTGGGCTTGTCGCTATCCCAACCCTTGCGACAAAAACAAGTTGCAAGGATGGGGCACGGAAGCTTAGCGGGCAGGTGGTTTGGTTGCGGGAACCTGTGCCGCGGTAGCGGGCTGCTGAGGCCGCACCGGCAGCGGCTGGTGTTGCGATGTCTGGTGCAGCGTGACGATGACGGCGCTGGCCGGCTTTTCTCCGATGCAGAGATAGGAGTGCGGCGCGCCGGAATCGAAATAGACGGCGTCGCCGGGTTCGAGCGCGGCGCAGTTCTCGCCCTGGCGCACTTCCAGCCGGCCATCTAAGACGTAGAGAAATTCGCAGCCGGGATGCAGGTGCGCCTTCGCGGCCTCGGCCTTCTCGGGTTCGGCGGCGACGGGGAGAAACTGCGCGAAATAGGGGTCCATCTGCCGGTCGGGAACCATGTAGCCAAGGCTCTCGAAAAAATAGGCGGGGTGGTCGGCGCCAGTCTGCGGCAACCGCACCCGTTCCCGGCGGCGATGGACGCGAAAGAGCGGCTGCGGCTCGTTCTCAAAAAAATAGGCGAGGTCTTTGGAGAAGACCAGCGCGATGCGGGCCAGATTGCGAAGGGTGGGAACGACGCGGCCGGTCTCAAGCTGCGATAAAAAGCTGGCGGAGAGGCCGGTGAGCCGGCCTAGCTCGACAAGGCCCATGGATTTACGCAGGCGCAGGCGTTTGATGCGCTCGCCCAGATGCTTGTCCTCGATGAAGCGCTCGGCAGTGGATTCATCCACCTGCGCCGCGCCGGACTCGGGTTTGCCTGCCGCCTCTTTGTTTGCTGCTTCTGTGCCGGACATGGAAATCCTCCCGAAGCGAGCCCGCGGGGAAATTTGTTCCCCGGATCAAAACCTGTTTCTATGCTACTGAAAGGGGAATGGGGCGGCAAATCGGGTAGGGACGAAGAACGAAAGACGAGGGGCACGAACAATCGGGTTCGCGCTTCAAGGAATCAATCCCTCGGGGGCTGAAGCCCATATATATTTGTGGCGCTGAAGGTACGGGCTTAAGCACGTACCTTTCAAACTGATCAACTTCCCAAATAGGCGCGGAGGAAAAGATATGAAGGGCAAGATTCTGTTGAGCGGGGCGTCGGGAATGCTAGGCTCGGCGTTGCGACAGACGCTGGCTGGCGATTACGAGATTATTCGTCTGGTGCGCCGCAGGCCGGAGGCGAGCGATGAAATCGAGTGGCATCCGGAGGTGCTTCGCGCTTTTGCGCAAACAGATCTGCTGGAAGGGCTGACAGCCGCGATTCATCTCTCCGGCGCGAATGTGGCCGGGCGTCGCTGGAGCGGCGCGTATAAGCGCGAGCTTGTCGCGAGCCGCGTGGCTTCGACGCAGGCGCTTGCCGAGGCGCTCGCTGGTCTGAGCCGACCGCCGCAGGCGCTGCTCGTGGCTTCGGGCACGGGCATTTACGGCGATCGCGGCGAGGAGATTGTCGACGAATCCTCCGCGCCGGGTGCGGGATTTCTCGCCGATCTGTGCCATGCGTGGGAGGCTGCGGCCGAGCCGGCGCGGCTGGCGGGAATCCGCGTGGCGCATCTGCGCTGCGGCCTGGTTCTCGGGCCGGGCGGCGGAGCGCTGGCGCGGATGCTGCCGATCTTCCGGCTTGGTCTTGGCGGCAGGCTGGGCAGCGGGCAGCAGTGGATGGGCTGGATTGCGCTCGCCGACCTGATTGCCGCGGTGCGGTTTGTGCTGGAAAAAGAGAATCTGGCCGGGCCGGTAAATTTTGTCTCGCCGGAGCCGGTTACGAATGCCGGGTTTACGGGGGCGCTGGCTGCGGCGGTGCATAAGCCGGCTGTTTTTCCGGCTCCTGCGTTTGCTCTGCGGCTTGCTTTCGGAGAGATGGCGGATGAGGCCCTGCTGGCTGGAGCTAGAGTCGTTCCTAAAAGGTTGATGGATGCGGGGTTTCAGTTTCAGTTTGCGGGGATTAGGGCGGCGCTCTGCGAAGCAGTAGGTAGAGCAAAGAATCAGGCCGGGAGTTGATAAATGCTATCGGGGATACCAAGCTTCTCAAGTTCATGGCCAGGCACTCGAAAGACGCCACGAATCTGTTCAGGATTTCTTACAGCAATCTGGACGTGAGTTTTATCCCAAAAGCCGGCTCCAGGGTACAGTTCCTCCCCTTCCGGAAAGAGCGCGCGCACTGTGTCGAACTCCCGCCTCGACATTACCTTATAATTTGCGTGCAGATGGTCAATGACCGCGCGATCCAATAGCCGGATAGCGCGATTGCCCGGCGGGCGATTCGAAGCGTCTTTATTCTCAGGCATGGGATTGCCAGTTTGCTTCTGGAGAGCCTTGTAGGATTCATAGACTTGCTTTACAGCCTGAATGCCGGGCTGAGTGGTCAGATCGAGACAGTTCCCGAGCTCGATAACTGCCCCGACAACACATGGCGCAGCCTGCCGATGTTCGATTGCCCAGTCGTATGCACGTTGAATGTCCTGCTCCCAGAAATAGGAGCCGGCACCAAGCCAATCGTAGGGCTTTGTGCTTGGCTGAAAAGACGAACCGCCCAGTAGAAGCTGGGCGGTTTCTTGATTGCATCCGTGATAACCAAGAACGATGGCCAATTTATGCTCTCAGGCAGCGTCCCGGTAAGGAGCAGCCGTCAAGCCATTCTCATCAAGAAGACCCTCTTTTTGGAGCTGTTCGATTGCCTTCTGCGGGGTATCGCACTCCACGCGGAGACGCTCTAACTGCTCGATCAGCATCTTCAGATCAGCTTCGCTCATCGGATTCGCCTCCTGCATCGAAAGAGATAATTGGCTTAATAGCAACGCCATTTTAGCATAAATCCGCCTTCTAGCGCCGGCCCTGGATTGTCCGATTGCCGCCGTTGCCGGCTCGCTTCGCGGCTCGCTTGGCTGCCAGAGCGTGCATCTCCTTGCCAAGGCTCGAATTGTTGATTGTGAGCTGCATGGCGAGGTTGATGAGGTTGCCGGTGCACCAGTAGAGCGCCAGGCCCGAGGCGTAGTGCCAGAGCATGAAGCCGAACATGGCAGGCATCATAATCGCCATCATGCGCCGCTGCGCGGGGTCCATGCCCGGCGAGGGCGTGATGAACTGCGTCAGGAACATGGTGGCAATGATGATGATGGGCAGAATATGCAGCGGGTCCGGCGTGGCGAGATCGTGCAGCCAGCCCCACGGCGCCTGGCGCAGCTCCACGGCATATTGCAGCACGCGGAAGTAGGCGAAGAAGAGCGGCATCTGCACCAGCAGCGGCAGGCAACTGCCGTACATGTTGACGCCCTCGGTCTTGTAGAGCGCCATCATCTCGGTGTTCATCTCGGCGCGTTTGGGGTCGGTGGCCTTCACGTTCGCATACTTGCGCTTGATGGCATCGACCTTGGGCTGGATGCGCTGCATCTTGAGCGAGGATTTCATCATGCCGATGCGCGTAGGCAGCATGGCGAGATTGAAGATCGCGGTGAGGATGATGATGTCCCAGCCCCAGTTCGGGATGCCGTGCTCGTAGAGGAATCGCAGGCACCAGAAGAGCGGACCGCAGATGATAGAAAGCCAGCCGTACTGGATCAGCGAGCGGAGCGACGGGCCGGTCGGCCTGCCATCTGCGCCCGTCGCGTGGATGGCGGAGACCAGGTCCACCTGCTTGGGGCCGGCGTAGAGGCGCAGCGAGGTATAGCCGCTGGTGTCGCCCATTGCCAGGCCGATCAGGTTTGCGGGTTTCATCGCGCTCTGCGGATTCGACGAGTCGGCGCGCACATCCATCGTGTTGTGCAGCGTTACCATCGTGGACCGCTCGGGCGTGTCGGGCAGGAAGGCGGCGGTAAAGTAGAGGTCCGAGAGCGCCGCGTACTCGAAGGGCTGCGTGAGCGTATCGCCGTTGCTTACTCCCGCGTGCGACCAGAAGAGAAAGCCGCCGCCGATTGCGGGAATCGACTCCTGCTTGTTGTCCACCGAGTAGGCGATCTGCGACGCGGCCGATGCGGGCACGCTGGCCTGCGATTCCTTCAGCG
>JAATFM010000079.1 GCA_015655195.1 Terriglobales bacterium | reverse complement strand
GTGCGCCGCGGCACTCAGGTCATTGGCCATCTCGGGGTCGGCATCGACGGCGGCAAGCGTTGCCGGCGTGCCGCGATAGCCGTACTTGCGAATGAGCCGGTCGATGATCTTGTCCTCGCCGAACTCCTTTACGCCCGGCGCAAGAATAATCAACTCCGCGTCATCGGCAAGCGCCATGCGCGTGCGATAAACGGCCTTGTTGCCGAGCCACGTGGAATGAAACTCGTGCGGGTCGAGATAGACGACTGCTTTCTTGAGCGGCTCGGGCACGATCTCGAAATTCACCTTGAGGCTCAGCTCGGCAGCCTTGTGGAAGCACTCCACGTCGTCGCCGATGAAGAGGCCGCAGACGGCCAGCTCGCCGCTCTCTGCGCGCCGCACAACGGTCAGCACATAAACAATCGGCAGGTGATTCAGGAAATGGTCGGAGGCATAGTTCAACACATTCCGCACCGGGTTGATGGCGCGGCCCAGAATGCGCTCCATGCCGTAGACTGCGCCGAGATAGTGGCTGCGGTTGATGCCTTCGCGCCCGCCCGTGCCGACAAGCACATTCTTGTTGTAATTCGCCATGCCGATAACTTCATGCGGCACAACTTGACCGATAGAAAGGATCAGGTCGAAGCCGTCGCGCGAGATAAGCTTGTTGACCTGCGCGGGCCACGCGTAGTTCAGCTTGCCCTCGGATTGTTCGCGGATGTATTCGGCCGGAACCTCGCCCATCGTCTCGACATCGGTGCGCCAGTTGTGCACGCGGAAGAGATCGAGCGGCGTTTCCCCAAACATGTCGCTGAGCTGCGTGGGACTCATCGGCGCGTGCGTTCCGAGCGCCGGCAGAATGGCCTTAAGCTTGTCTCCGTAGTACTGCCACACATAGCGCGTCAGCTCGCCGGCGCGGGAGTGTGCGCGGGTCAGGTCCGGCGGCAGCGCGAGGACGTTCCTGCGCGGGCCGATTTTGTCGAGCGTTTCCGTCAACAGCTCATTCAGCTTTGCCGAGTCGAGCGTGAGGTCCGGCGCGCCGATGGATAGATACAAACTCATGCGATGAAACTCAACTTCCTAATCAATTCGCACCGGTGCCAGCTTAGGCGTGATGCAGTGAATAATGATGAGCGCCAGCAGGTACGCCGAGCACGCCACGACGAAGAGCGGCACGTAGCTGTTGGTGAGCTTGACGATGTAACCGGTGGCAAGCTGCATCAGGACTCCACCGGCGGCCCCGGACATGCCGCCGATGCCGATGACGCTACCAACAGCCGCCTTGGGGAACATGTCGGAAGGCAGCGTGAAAATGTTTGCCGACCATCCCTGATGCGCGGCAGCCGCCAGTCCCACCAGAGCTACCACTGCCCACAGATTATGAATGAACGGCGCGGCGAAGACCGGAACGACGCAGAGCGCGCAGATCAGCATGGCCGTCTTGCGGGAAACATTGGCGCTTTTGCCTGCGCTGAGCATCCGTGAGGAAATCCACCCGCCGCCGATGCTGCCGACGGTTGAAATAGCGTAGACAACGACCAGTGGCAGCCGGTTCGAGGAAAGGCTGAGGCTGAAGGTCGATTGCAGGTAACCCGGCAGCCAGAAGAGATAGAACCACCAGATGGGGTCCGTAAGAAATTTGCCGATGGCGAAGGCCCAGGTCTCCTTGCGGGGCAGGACATGGCTCCAAGGAATGGATTCGGCACTCTCAAGCGGGTCACTGAGAATCAGGTCCAGCTCGGCTTTGGAGACGCTGTGGTGCTGATCGGGCCTGCGATACCAGACGAGCCATGCAACGAGCCATATAAGGCCGGCCGCGCCGGTAGCGACGAAGGCTCCGCGCCATGCGTTTTTCGGACCGAAGAGGCTCCAGCCACTGAAGAGGGTAATCAGTGCGGGCACGACGAGCGGCACGGCGATATTGCCGAAGTTGGCGCCGGAGTTGAAGATGCCCGTGGCCAGCGCGCGCTCGCGCTTGGGGAACCATTCGGCGACGGTCTTGATGCAGGCCGGGAAGTTGGCCGCCTCGCCCAGGCCGAGCAGGAACATGGCAATGCCGAAGGTGACGACGGAGATGGCCGCGCCTGGCAGCATGGCTGCGATGCTCCACAGGCCGATGGCGATGGCGAAGGCCTTGCGTGTGCCGAGCTTGTCGGTGAGTCCGCCGGCCACCACCATGCCGATGGCGTAGGCCGCTTGAAACGCGGCCGTTATATAGCCGTACTTCACGCTGTTCAGGCCGGGAAAGATGGTTTCGAGCGACTTCTCAAGGTAAGCAATGACGCCGCGGTCAATATAAGCAATGACAGTGGCAAGAAACAGCAGCCCGCAGATAACCCACCGCTGATGCGAGACGCGGTTCGCTGAGGGCGAAGTGTGAAAAAAAGACGGTGAGGATGTGCCTTGGATCGCCATAGAGTCCTGTGCTCGAATTGTGCGGCGTAAGACGCGTGCTACAACTTATACGCCTTCCTGACCAGATTGTAGGTCAGGTCCTGCGCCACTTCTAAGGCGTCCTCCTCGCTCAGTCTGTGCTCAACGACCAGCTTCGCCAGGAAACCGCAGTCGATGCGCCGCGCCACATCGTGCCGCGCGGGAATGGAGAGAAAGGCTCGCGTGTCGTCGTTAAAGCCCACGGTGTTGTAAAAGCCCGCCGTCTCCGTGGCCTGCTCGCGAAAACGCATCATTCCCTCGGGGCTGTCATGGAACCACCACGGCGGTCCCAGCCGCAGGCAAGGATAATGCCCGGCCAGCGGCGCCAACTCGCGGCTGTAGGTAGTCTCGTCCAGCGTGAAGAGAATAATCGTCAGCCCTCGCTCGTTGCCGTAGCGGTTCAGCAGGGGCCGCAACGCGTTTACATACGTTGTTGTCTGCGGAATATCCGCGCCCGCATCGCGTCCGTACTTTTCGTAAACAGCGCGATTGTGATTCCGCACCGAGCCGGGATGAATCTGCATCGTAAGGCCGTCCTCGACGCTCATGCCGGCAAACTCCGTCAACATCTGTGCGCGGAAAAGCTCCTGCTCAACGGCGCTCGATTTGCCGGTGCGAACCTTCTCGTAGAGCGCCGCGGCATCGG
>JAATFM010000263.1 GCA_015655195.1 Terriglobales bacterium | reverse complement strand
CTCGATCAGGTCCAGCTACTGGCTCCCATCCCCAATCCGCCACGCATCTTCGGCATCGGCCTCAACTATGCCGACCACGCTGCGGAATCCAAGATGAAGGTGCAGCCTGTTCCCACCGTATTCCTCAAGCTGAGTTCCTCCGTCACCGGCCCGGGAACCAATATCATTCTGCCGTCCAACTCCACGCAACCCGATTACGAAGCTGAGCTTGGCGTGGTGATTGCGAAGTCCGGCTATCGCATCCCTGCCGCCAACTGGCAGGAGCACGTCTTCGGCTACACCATCGTGAACGATGTCAGCGCGCGCGACATACAGCTCGCCACCACGCAGTGGACGCTTGGCAAGAGCTTCCCAACCTTTACTCCCATCGGTCCATCTATTGTTACCTCCGAGGAAATTTCCGATCCGCATACGCTCGATATTCGCCTCAGCATCGACGGCGAGGTTCTGCAATCCGCCAATACCGCGGACCTGCTATTCCGCGTACCGCAACTGATCGAATACATTTCCTCCATTACTCCTCTGGAAGCCGGCGACATTATCAGCACCGGAACGCCGCCGGGAGTCGGCCTTGGGCGCTCGCCGCAACGCTGGCTGCGTCCGAACGAGGAGATCGTGATCCACATTCAGCACATCGGCGAGCTGCGCAACCGCACGCAAGTCGAAGCTTAACTTTCACCAGCATTCTCGAAGCGGAGTCTCAATCGAGGCAGGCAATGGCATCGGAAGCATTTTTATTAAGCGGGAAAAAAGCTTTGGTAACAGGCGGCGCCAGCGGTATTGGCGCGGCCATTTGCCGGGAGTTTGATCGGGCCGGCGCCAGCGTCATCGTGGCGGATCTCAATCTGCAGGCGGCCCAGTCCCTGGCAGGGGAATTGAAGGATGCAACCGCCGTTCTCATGGACGTTTCCGATCCGGCATCCGTCCAGCAGGTCGTGCAATCCACTGGCCATCTGGACATTCTGATCAATAACGCGGGCATCGGGCACGTGGGAACGATTGCCGATGTGAAGCTGGAAGACTTTGATCGCCTGATGAAAGTGAATGTCTACTCCATCCTGATTGTCACGCAGGCATTTCTTCCGCTTCTGCTTGAATCGCACGGCAGCATCGTCAATATCGGCTCCGTTGCCGGGCAGGTCGGCATCAAGCAGCGTTTCGCCTACTGCGCTTCCAAGGGAGCGGTGCTGGCCATGACGCGGCAGCTTGCCGTCGATTACCCGAAAGAAATCCGCGTCAATGCCGTTGCGCCCGGCACTGTGCAGTCGCCGTTTGTCGAAGGCTATCTGGAAAAGTACCACGCGCATGAGAAAGAGAAGATTCGGGAGCAGCTCGTCGCGCGCCAGCCCATTGGCCGGCTGGGAACACCGGAAGATGTCGCATCGCTCGTGCGCTATCTGTGCTCGCAGGAAGCAGGCTTCATCAACGGCACCGTCGTCTCGATCGATGGAGGATGGACAGCCGCATGAGCCGCTCGGACATTCGCATCACCTCCGTAAAAACCATTGACCTGCGTTTTCCGACTTCCAGGGAGAGCATCGGCTCCGACGCCGTCAATAAAGACCCCGATTACTCCGCGGCCTACTGCATACTTGAAACGAATGCGGGCCTCGAAGGCCACGGCCTTACCTTCACCCTGGGCCGCGGAACCGAGCTGTGCGTGCTGGCAATGGATTACCTGTCGCGCTATCTCGTAGACAAATCGCTTGATGAAATCACCGCGAACTTTGCCGCCTTCTCGCGCACGCTCACGGAAGACAGCCAGTTCCGCTGGCTCGGACCGGAAAAAGGCGTCATTCACATGGCTGCCGGCGGCCTCATCAATGCCGTATGGGATCTCTACGCCAAGGCGGAGCGCAAGCCGCTCTGGCTGCTGCTCGCGGAGCTGGAGCCCGAGCAGATTGTTTCCGCCATCGATTTTCGTTACATCGACGACGTTTTGCATCCTGCGGAAACTTTGGAGGTATTGCGAGGTCGCAAGACTGAGCAGAAGCAGCGAATCGCCGATCTACGGGAGAACGGCTATCCGGCTTACACAACCTCCGTGGGCTGGTATGGCTTCAGCGATGAAAAAATCATCCGCCTGTGCCATGAAGCCCTTGCGGAAGGCTGGACTAATTTCAAGCTGAAAGTCGGCGGCGACCCCAAGGACGACCTGCGCCGCGGACGCCTCGTGCGTCAGGAGATTGGCTGGGAGAACCACCTGATGGTGGACGCCAATCAGAAGTGGGGCGTGGACGAAGCCATCGAGCGCACACTGGAGCTGGCCGAGCTGAAGCCGTGGTGGATGGAAGAGCCGACCAATCCGGATGACATTCTGGGCCATGCGCGCATCCGGCGTGAGGTGCGGCCCATCCGCATTGCCACGGGCGAACATTGCCAGAACAAAGTCGTCTTCAAGCAGCTCCTGCAGGCTGAAGCCATTGACGTATGCCAGATCGATTGCTGCCGCGTGGCCGGCGTCAACGAGAATCTCGCCATCCTGCTTATGGCGCAGAAATTCGGCGTGCCGGTATGCCCACATGCCGGTGGAGTGGGGCTGTGCGAGCAGGTGCAGCACCTGTCAGGCTTTGACTATCTTTCCGTCTCGGCCACCATGCAGGATCGCGTGATCGAGTATGTCGGGCACCTGCACGAACACTTCGTCACGCCCGTATCAGTTCGGAATGGCCGCTATTATCTGCCGGAAACGCCGGGATACAGCATTGAGATCAAGCCGGAATCCCTGGCAACCTATGCCTTTCCGAACGGCGATTACTGGAAAGCGAACCTTGTGCAGGAAGATGCTGCCAGCGTCCGATAGTGCTGGCAGCATCTTCCTGTAGTCGCCTGTCGGCACCAAGTCCGCAAAGCGCGGAAGCAGCGGCAGCGCGGACGACAACACATGGCATCTGTTAGTCTGGCCTAACGACGAATGCTCCAGATCCCATGGCAAACCTAAAAAGCAGCAAGCGGAATTCAACTGCAAGTCCGGAAAAGAAAACCTACGCCACTCCTGCACTCGAAAAAGGGCTCGATGTGCTGGAGTTGCTTGCGTTGCAGCCTGCCGGGCTGACCAAGAGCGAAATCTCGCGTCAACTCGATCGCACCGTCTCTGAAATCTTCCGCATGTTGCTCACCCTTGAAAGCCGCGGTTACATCGCGCGCTCCAACGACGACCGCTATTCGCTGACGCTGAAGATGTTCAAGCTGGTGCAGGAGCATCCGCCCACGGAACGGCTTATCACCGAGGCGCTTCCCATTATGCACAAGGTGGCCCACCAGACAAGGCAATCCAGCCATCTGGGCATCATTGAAGGCTCGGAAGTCGTCATCCTCGCCCAGGTCAATCCGCCCACCAGCATCGGTTTCTATGTCAAGCTCGGGTCCACCGTCGAGTTGATGGAAGCCTCTACCGGATACGTCATTCTTGCCCATCAGGATGAAGGGCATCGGGAGCGCACCCTGGCCGAGTGGAAGCGCCAGACCGGCGGCACATTGCCTCCCGATCTTTCCAAGCACCTGGCGCGCATCCAGCGGCAGGGATACGAAGAGCGCCCGAGCTACAAGGTCCACGGCATCGTAAACATCAGTTATCCCATCTTCGACGAGCGCGGCTCCGCGCTGTGCGCGCTCACCATTCCATACATCCAGCACTACGAAACCACCGCAACGCTGGACAAAGTGCGGAGTGCCCTGCGCGACGCCGTGCGCGAGATTACCGCCGCAATCGGCGGCAAGATGCCCCACGCATAAGCGAATTACGCCTGCCGCAAGCCTGGCCGCTGTTCCCGCGCCTCGGCCCAATGCGTGTTGGGCTCAGGCCCCATCCGTAATTCGAGCCGCCCTCCTGCAACAATCTCCGCATGAGTGATCCAGGCCCGCTCAAGCGGCTTGCCGTTTAGGACCGCGCCCTGGATGTAGCAGTTCTCTTCGGAATTGTCGGCAGCATCCACCGTGAAGGATTTTCCCGAATACCAGCCCGGATCGAGCGAAATCGTCGCCCTGCGGAACAACGGACTGCCGAGAATATAGATACCGTCGCCGGGGCACACCGGATAAAAGCCCATTGCCCCGAGCACGTACCACGCAGACATCTGGCCTACATCGTCGTTGCCCACAATGCCGTTCACCGCGTTGCGATACGCGCCGTTGAGAATCCTGCGCGCCCATTTCTGCGTAAGCCACGGCTTGCCCGCATACGTAAAAAGATAAGCGATGTGGTGCACCGGCTCGTTGGAGTGGTTGTAGTAGGGATTCCAACCGAAGGAGTCCGGCGTTTTCGCGAAGAAATCCTCCAGTAGCGCAAGGAATTGCTCCTCGCCCATGAGCGACATCAGCCCCGGAACATCCTGCGGAACGAACCACATCTGCTGTAAAGGATTGCTCTCGGTGCATCCCTGCCCGAATGTGGTTTTGCCCTGCCACGGCAGCCATTCTCCGTGGCTATCCTTCGCGTGCATGCACTGCACTTGCGGATCGTAAATCTTCCGGTAGTTCTGCCCGCGCTCCAGAAAAATCGCAGCATCCTTGCGCTTGCCCAAAAGCTGGGCAAATTGCCCGACACACCAATCGAAATAGGCGTTGTCGAGCGTCCACGATACCTGGTCGGGAACGTACCCGTGCTCCAGGTAGAAATCATTCTGCGGCCGATTCGTTCTGTCGCCCACGCCCGCCGCCGTTTGCCGGCAGGCGGCATAGGCCCGCTCCACATCGAACCTGCGAATACCCTTCCGGTAAGCGTCGAGGATCACCGCTGTGGCCGGGTCGCCATCCATGCATCCACTGTACGCATTCACAATCTCCCAGCGCGACAGATACCCTTTGCCGCTCAGCTCAGCCAGTTCCACCAGCGAGCAGATCAGGTCGTTCACCAGCGCGGGATTGAGAATCGTCATCAGCGGCATTGCGCCGCGAAAAACATCCCATCCGCTGAAGATCGTTCGCGGTACATGATCCTTCGCTGTACGCACGCTTCCATCGCCGGCCCTGTATCGTCCATCCACATCCGACATGCCGCGCGGGTCGAGCATCGCGTGATACAAGGCCGTATTGAAAATTGTCCGCTGGTCCGGCGTGCCGCCCTCAATCGCAACGGAAGACAGCGCCTGATTCCATTCCCGGCGCGCATGGCCTCGCGCTGACTGAAAATCCCACCCCGGAAGATCGCGCTCCAGGTTCTTCTTCGCTCCATCGAGATTGACAAAAGAGATTCCCGATTTCACCAGAACCTGTTCCCCATCAGCCGTCGCAAACTCCGTGAAAAAGCCGATGTGATCGTCTTCCATCTCCTTGCAGCCTGCGATAATCCGCGCATTGCGAACGCGCTCGTAAAACTCATCGGAATGAAACCCATCCGCAACCAGTCCATCGCTCTTGCGCGGATCGAAACCCTTTACATCGATGCTCCACACGCCGAACCTCTGGAGCGGCTTTGAAAACACGGTGCGGAAATAAACGGTGTAGTTGACGTGGCCGTCGCCATTGCCCCATCCGCCGCCGGATTCCGGGCAGCGCATCCATCCTTCCACGGTGTGCTCGTCTACCACCTTCACATACTGCCGCGTGGAAGTGCCTCCGATGCGCCGCGCCAGATCCATCTGGATGCGCGCCTGCTCGGCTGCGGGAAATGTGAAGCGCAGAATCCCCGCATGGGGGGAGGCCGTCATCTCGGCACGAATCTTGTATCGATCAAGCCAGACAGAATAAAAGCCGCACTCCGCTTTTTCCGTCTCGTGGCGAAACGGAGAGCGCCATCCTTCGTCTATGTGTTCGAGCCGGCCGCCGGCGGCTTGGAAGGCTCCCGTAGAAGGCATAATGAGCAGATTGCCGAAGTCGCCATACCACCCCACGCCGCTCATGCGCGTAAAGCTGAAGCCTTCAATCGTGGTGTGATCGTAGGAATAGCCCGGCGCATTATCGCCGCCGGTCCATGTATCCGGGCCAAGCTGCACCATTCCAAATGGAGTGCACGGCCCCGGATACGTCTTTCCCTCGCCGAGCTTCGTGCTGGTGCTGGCGCCGATCAGCGGGTTGATCGAATCTGCCGGCTCGGAGGCTTTCTCCTGCGCGGCGGCAAAAACCGGTCGAAGGCTAAGCGAGGCCGCGGCCAGGGAAGAAGCGCGCAGGAACCGGCGGCGGGAAAGCGTTTTGTTCAAGAAAAATTCCTTTGCCGGCAAACTATCGTGCGGGAATCAGCTCAAGCAGCTTCGACTCCGCCGCATTCAGGTTGACGGAGATGCTGCCATGCGCGGGCGCAAGCTGTTCTCCTGTTGAAACGTCTTTCACCGACACCGAAGCCGCACTGCCCAGTGCCGCAGCCACTCGCTCCAGCGGAATCGTAATCGTGTTCGATTGCTTGTCGCTGTAATTGAAGACGGCCAGATAGAAACCCTTCTCCGTGGGACGCACAAACGCCGCAGCGGCCTTGTTCCCCGTGTCGCCTTCCACAGGACGAAAGACCTTGCCCTCCGCCGCAACAGCCAGCAGATTCCGGTCGCTGTAAACCGCCTTGGCAAGTTCACGCCCCTCCGGATCGTCCGCGAGACGGCTGCTGTCCAGAATCATGCCGCCGCTCAGAACAGCCGACAGCAGGCGGCTTCGGCCTTCCGTAACGCTGCGAGAGCCTTCGTCGGCCTTCGCGCCAAGCACCACGTGATCCGGATCGGCAATGTACAGGTTCCCGGCGGTCCACCATCCATACGTCAGCGAATTCAACATGTACTCCGTCGATTGATATTCACCGATGATGTGCCCCTTGGTATCGCACGAGAGCCGGCGGGCGTTTCCATAGCCGGAGGGAAAAAGCGGCGCAATCGAAAGGCTCAGGAACATCCGCCCCGCGTTTTCCGCCACAATCTGCTTCATGCCTTCGTCATAAGCTTCCGTCCCGGTCTGAATCGCCGGATCGGCGTGAACGCCTTCCAGCGAGCCATGCGAAAGGAAATCCAGCTTGAGGTATGTAAATCCCAGCTTCTTGAATTCGTTGATCTGGAACACAATCCGCTCTTTGGCCCCGGGGCTGGACGGATCAATCGCGCGCCCGCCATCCACCTTGGGCAGAAAAGTACCATCCGGCGCCTTGAGCAGAATGTCGCGGTACTTGTACTTCCGGTTCGTCCCTTCGACATACACATCCAAGTCATCGGACCAATAGGCAAAGGGAGTCCAGTAGATGCCCGGCTCAAAGCGCATCCCGTTCGGCCCCTGCATCGCCTTGATCTGAGCCACCGCATCGGCAAGCTGAACCGCATCCAGCCGCGACCAGAAGGCATCCAGGTTGACATATACCACCTTGCGGCCAAACCCCTCCGGCACCAGCGTGTCGTGCACATAGGTGGCCGCGCCCAGGTAGCGCTGGTAATCGATCTTGTCCGCATACGCGGCCCAGCTATTCCAGCCCATCGGCGTGCCCGCAGGCCACACCAGCGGAGGATGAATCGCGGCATTCGCCTTGCCGTATGCTTCCAGCCCATCGCGCCAGTCGGCAAAGGAGCCAATAAAGATGCGCGGAGAGCGCACACTCAGTCCATGCACCACTCCGTGCAGAACCGTGTCATGCGTATCGCTCTTCACGCCGGTTGGCGAAGAGATTCCTCCATAAATATCCAGGTCGGCAATCTCCTGGTTTGCGGCGTGCGTGTCAATCGCGGTCTTCCATACATCGTGCGTAATGGAGCCAAGCACCAGCCCCTGCCGGCTGGCGTTGTCGTAGATGGCTGTCACTTCTTCGCCGGAGTATGTCTGCCCGGCTTTCATATCGGCCACGGGCACACTGTCATAGCGGAACCACATATCGTTATCGAAGGGCACATGCAGCACGCGCAGGCTCGCCTGCGGGCCGATCTGCACCGCGCCCGGCTCCTGAATCAGCACCGCGTCAAAATGCCGCGTCCCTGTCTTGCTTGCCTCCGCGTCCAGCTCCGCTTCAATCGAAACCCATGGCTTGCCGTCATACAGCCAGATATGCTGCAACAGCGACGACGTGCCGGATTTGGTGCTGCGAATGGTGTACTCGTGCTCGCCCGTCGCGTGCCGCGCGGCATCGCCGCCTTGCAGCGCATGTTCGGAATACGCCGTTGTCACCAGCGTGCTGCCGTCGGCAAGCTGCGCCGCACTGCGAATGCCTAGCAGCTTATGGCTATCCTTCCAAAGCAAATCCAGCTTGCCGCTCTGGCGGTCGTAGCGAACGGTGACCAGTTCGCTGCGCAGCACAATCTCCTTGCTGCTCTCAACAACGGCAGACTGCTTCTTTTCAGCGGCGCGTGCGCAGGCAGGCATCAGGGAAAGACTCAAAAGGGCAACGGAAGGCAGAAGGAAACCAATGCGGCGCAAGGCGAAATCTCCTGATCGAAAAACGGAATCCGGTAAAAATGTAGCTGGAAATGCGCGGAACATGAAACCGGAGCCACGCATCAACGAAGGGAAAAATCCTGGATAAAAGCTTCGGCCGGACTCGTTGCATTGAGTCCGGCCGAAGGTGAAAGGTTAGAAGTTATATTTCAGCGAAAGCTGGAAGAACCGGGAATCCGGCGTATTGCTCTGGAAGAATTTCGGTCCGGAGATAAGACCGCCATTGTTGTTGTTGGAGCCGTTTGGAGTTCCCAGCGAGGGGTGATTCAGCACGTTGAAGCCATCCGCGCGGAATTGCAGATTCTGCTCACGCCATACCGGAAAGCTCTTGAACAGCGACATGTTGACCTGGTAGTAGCCCGGTCCATAGATGTTGTTCTGCTGTCCGCCGAGCAGCTTGATGGCCGTCGCCTCATCGCGCACCGGGCCCGGAATGCTGACCACCGATCCGTCCGAGTTTTTGTAGCCAATCGGATGCGACGCATCTGAGATGAGCTCGCCGGGAACCGGATTGGCCAGCGCGCAGGGGTTAAACCAGTTCGTCTTGTTTTTTACCTGAGCGGGACAGGTAATGTCGGGGTTCGAGGGGTCCGGCGCGCCACCACCCTTGTAAGGATCGCGCACGATATATGCGCGCGCCCCGCCGCCGGCCGCGGTGCTGATGTTCGGCGAAACGCTGAACGGAGTGCCGGTCTGTCCCGCATAGGTCAGCGACGAGGACCATCCACCGATCGCCTCATCCACCCATCCGCCCTTGTTCACAAAGCGCTTTCCCTTGCCGAAAGGCAGCTCGTAGTTGGCATTGACGGTGACACGGTGCCGCACATCAAACGACGAGTTCGTGAACTCATCGATGAACGGAATCAGCGCCAAGTTGCGGTCGCCGACGGCGCCGAAGTTGCCGCCCGCATCGCTGGCGTCATCGAGTGCATGGGACCACGTATAAGTAGCCAGGAAGGACAAGCCGTTGGTGTAGCGCTTTTCCAGCTTGGCCTGCAGCGAGTTATACGTGCTTACGCCGGCATAGTGAATCTGGCCGATGCCGCCCAGTGTCGGGAACGGGTTATACGGCTGGGTGTTGGTGCCCGGACGGAATAGTCCCGGAGCCGTGTTTGGCGAGCCATATAGAGACAGGTGCCGCGCAAAGTTGCCAATGTAGCTGATGGTCGCCGAAAGGTTATTGTTGATCGACTGCTGCACCGACAGGCTATAGCTGACGGTATACGGCGTCTTGATATTGACGTCGGTTGCATGGAAGCTCGGGTACGAGATCGAGTTAACCAATCCGCCCGCCGCAATTTGTGGCGTAATACCGCTCTCAACCGTGATGCCTGGCGAGACAACGACGGACGATCCGCCCGTGCCATCCGATGGAGTGGAGAGCGATGGGCAGTTGTCCTGCACGCAGCTATACGGCGAGAAGCTGGCCTGGTTGAAGAACGGGAAGTTCGAGCCAAGGTTCGTATTTCCTTCGGCCATCAAGCCGCCGTAGAAGATGCCGAAGCCCGAGCGGATCACCGTGTTGTGATAAGGCTGATACGCAAAGCCAACACGCGGCGCAAAGTTGGTCTTCTGTGCATTCGCCAGCCGGTTGTTGCTGACATACTGCACGGTTACGTTGTTTGCCGCCATTGTGTTCAGGAAGTTCGTGCCAAGATCGACCGACTGCATCTTGCTGGGCAGTTGATACACCGCGCTGCCGGTTCCCAGGCCAAGCGGACCCGTCACGACAAAGTTAGCCTGCTGATCGCCGGCCTCGGCATACGGCTGATAGTAGTCGTAGCGCAGACCGAGGTTGATCGTCAGGTTTGGGCGAATCTTCCAGTCGTCCTGAATATACCCGGCGTCATACCACTGTCCGTCTCCGATATACGGAGCATTGGCCACGCTCGCATTGTTCATCTGGTTCAACAGGAAGTCAGCCGCGCCGTTGCCCGTAAAACTCACACCCGGAGTGCCGGAAGTATAAGTGCCGTTCCAGGAATACTGGCCCAGCGATGCCGGCGCGTAGGTATAAGCAAAGCGGAGCGATTGGAGCGCGACGCCATATTTCAGCGAGTGGCGGCCCATCAGCATCGTCACGTTGTCCAGAATCTGGAACACGTTCTGCGATTCGTCATTGGTGCCGACCGAACCCCAGCTATCGTATCCGCCAATCTGTCCAAGCGGCAGGCCATATTTCCCCATCCCGAGGTCCGGAACACCGCCCAGGCCCAGCGAAGTTGCAATATCCGGATTATCGGCATTCGCCTGCTGGTATTTCGAGATGCCCCAGTTATAGCCAAAGCGGAACTCATTGGTCAGCTTCTGCGTAAAGATGTGCGTCTCGCTCAGCATGAAGTTCTCAAACAGGTTGCTGTCTGACACGCCACCGTAGCCGTTGCCGTCGAGTGTCGGTCCCAGAAGCGTGCCGTTGCTCTTGACTTCCTTGGCGTAGCTGTAACGCACATAGGCCTGGTCGACGGTATTGATGTTCCAGTCCAAGCGCTGATCCCACTGGAAGGTATCGTCTGAGTAAGGGATATTCTGATTGAGGTTGTTGTAGTTCTGATTCAGATTCTGATTCGGCGTCGGATACAAGCTTAGAATCTTCTGCGCGATCGGATTGATCTGGCCCGGGCAGAGCACGTTCACTTGCCCGTTGCAGCTCAACGGCGGATGCCCCGCAGAGGAATCCGCAGTGTTCGCCGGATAGAGATAAACCGGCTGCGGATTGCTCGTAAAGCTCGGATCCAGCAGTTCGGAGAAATCTCCGCCGCGCATCTTCACGTCCGGCACACTGCTCACGCTCGGATTGTAGTAGATAATACGATTCGCCTCGGCATCGCCGAAATAGAAAAGATGATTCTTCCAGATCGGGACGCCCAGCGTAGCGCCGAACTGGTTCTGGTGATACGGCTGTACCGACGCCGCATTCCACTGAGTCGCGTCCAGGCTGGTGTTGCGGATATATTCCCACAAGTCGCCGTGAATCTTGTTGGTGCCGGACTTGATGCTGGCGCTCATCACCGCGCCGGCCGAGTGGCCGAATTCCGCGCTGAAGTTGCTCGTCTGGAGCTGAAACTCGGAGAGCGCATCCGGCGGAGGCCGCATCACGTAGCTTGCGCCATTCAGAAAGTCCACCAGGTTCGTGTTGTTGTCCACACCGTCCAGGATGAAGTTGTTCTGCTCCGTGCGCTGGCCGTTGGCCACAAAGTCGCCCGTGCCTGAGCCGCGCGTGTTGCCGAACGGCGGAGCCACGCCTGCCGTCAACTGCGCGATATAGACCCAGTTGCGTCCGTTCAGCGGAGTGTCATTGATGGTCTGAGTGCTGATGACCTGCTTCACGCCCGAATCTTCTGTCTGGAGCAACTCCGGCGCGTCTGTCACTGTTACTGTCTGTGAGACAGCGCCCGGATGCAGTATCAGGTTCACGCCCATGCGCTGCTGCGCGTCCAGGTGCAGATTCTCACGCACAACCGTCTGGAATCCCGGGGCTGTTCCGCTGACTTTGTAGTTGCCGATCTTCAGGGGCGAAACAACAAAGATGCCACTGTCGTTGGATGTGGTTTGCAGGGTCAGGCCGGTGTCGATGTTCGTCACCGTGACCTGCGCGTTCGGAATGACAGCTCCTGTCTGATCCGAAACGATACCTGCAATTGTGCCCTGATCTACCTGTGCTGATGCTGCGAGGGTGGCGAACAAAAGAAAAATCGCCACGATCCAGCAATGCAGCGGCCCAGGTCTTACCCTCTTATATGTTGGATTTTCGGGCATTTGGGGGGTCTCCTTAAATGAAGTTGTTTGCGTCATGAAACTGTTTACATTGCGTGAAGGTACACAGCCCAAAGTCTCTGAAATCTCAGCCTTGTTTGTCTGTGTGCCTGGACCTCTCTCAGGCCGAATTGCATCGACAGCAGAATTTCACATTTGACATATGCTTTTCATCTGTCAAACGTTCAAAACGTTACGCCCTTTACATAACGACTGTCAATAACGCGATTTGAAATTGTTGAGCGAATAAAGAAACCGCTTCTTCGCCGCAGCATAAGGCCCATCGGCACAATGATTTCTTGTGCGTTGTGCATAGTTGCTTTTTCATATCCTGAAGCCCCGATCCGCGGAATCGTCAGCCTTCGAGCCCACGCAGATCCGTTGACGCGCCTGGCTCCTGCGGCGTGCGATAGCGGCCATTTTCAATGTTCGCGGGAAACGCAAAATGCTCCCGCAGGTGGGGAATGTGCTCAAGGAACAATGCCTCGTGGCCTAGCGCAATATGGTTAAAGAGCACCAGGTGCTGGTGAATCTGTCCCATGTCGCCCACATGCGGCACAACCGGAAGATGGAGCTTACGCGCCAGCAGGCTCACGGTCAGAAACTCGCTTACGCCTGCCAGACGCGTGCAGTCGGCCTGCACATAGTGCATGGCCCCCGCGCTCATAAAATTTTTGAAGACGACCCTGTTCGGAAGATGCTCTCCCGTTGCGATTCTGGTCGGCGCAATCTCTTGCGCAATCGCCACATGTGCCAGCAGATCGTCCGGGTGCGTAGGCTCCTCGATCCATAGCGGCTTCAGCTTTGCCAACTCCCGGCACATCGTGCGCGCGGCCGGCAGCGTCCATTGCTGGTTGGCGTCAAACATGATCGTGCCCGCATCTCCCGCGCATTCCCGCAGCAGGATGGCCCGGCGCAGGTCGCGCGCATGATCCGGCGAACCCACCTTGAGCTTGAAGGCGTTGAAGCCGCGCGCAATCGCGCTCTTAATCAATCCCCTGACCTTGTCATCGTCATACGCCATCCATCCCACGGAAGTGTCGTAGCCCGGATAGCCCTGTTGCAGCACGTCCTCGCGTTCTTTGCGGCTCTCCATGTTGTCACGTAGCAGCGCCTGCGCCTGCGCCTCGTCCAGAACGTCTTCCAGGTAGCTCAGGTCAAGAAGGCTCACCACCTGCTCGGGAGACAAATCGAGCAGCAGCTTCCACAGAGGCACGCCTCGGCTCTTGGCCCACAGGTCAAAGCAGGCATTCGTAATGGAAGCCAGCGCAAGGTGCACGACTCCCTTATGCGGCCCCAGCCAGCGCAACGCGGGATCGTCCGCCAGCGCGCGCAGCGTCTTGCCGAACTGCGCCATCAGTTCTTCAATCGGCTGCCCCTTCAGCGGTCGGGCCAGCAACTCGATCGCATCGCACACCAGCCGGTTTCCTTCGCCCAGCGTGAGCGCAATTCCCGTGCCGGCAATCGACCCGGCTCCAAGCCGCGTAACGGCAAAGCAATATTCGGGATTCGTATGGATCGCATCGCTTCCCGCTCCATGCGGCAGCGAATACCGCGTATCCAGCACTGAAATCCGGTCAATCGAATGCGACACCATCGCTTTTTCTCACCCGTCCTTTTCTCATTTCCGTTCTCATTTCAGCCGAGCCCACGGCACCGGCCAGCCCTTGCGTCCATGCGGGAACACGAAGCACCCGCACCAAACATTATGTATTAGCGAAAAACATTTTTCACATTTGACAAGTGCTCGCGGAGCGACATACCGTCGAGAGTGGTCTTGGAAGAGCCACCGCAAGGTATTTCATTGCGGCTTGCTTTTCCAACGAATTTGCAAGCACAGACGGCAAGCCGCCTGCGAATCGACAAGAGGAGTACGATGTCGAAAACCCGTCGTGAGTTCCTGCAAGGCAGTCTTGCGCTGGTGACTCTTCCACGCATGCCGCATCTTTTCCCGCAAAAAGGGAATGCCGCCCTGCGGCACGATGAGCTTTGGTATAGCAAGCCCGCCGCGCGATGGCTGGAAGCGTTGCCAATCGGCAATGGCAAAACCGGCGGCATGGTCTTCGGCGGCCCGCAGGTCGAGCGCCTGGCGCTCTCCGATTCCACCGCATGGTCCGGCGCGCCTGCCACTGGAGAGGTCAATCCCGGCGCGCTCTCGCATCTGCAGGAGATTCGCAATCTCTTTTTCGCTGGCAAATACGACGAAGCGCAAGCGCTCTGCAACAAATACCTGCCCGGCCACTCGAAAAACTTCGGAACCAATCTGCCCTTGCCCGAGCTGCGCTTCACCAGCGATGGCCTGCAAAACCCGACGGACTATCGCCGCTCGCTCAGTCTCGATGAAGCCATCGCCCGCGTCAGTTTCCGCAACGGAGATACCCGCTTCCAGCGTGAGTTCCTCGCCACGCACGCCGATGGAGTCCTTGCCGTTCGCTTCACCAGCAGCCGCCCCGGTCAGATCAGCTTTCGCGCCGAGTTCGGCGGCATCACAATTCCCGCCACGGTTGCTTCCGCCGGACAGGACACGCTTGTTTTAGAGGGCCACGCCTACGAGCACCAGCACAGCACCGGGCACGACGGCGTAGCCGTGCAGATTCGCGCCCGCGTCCTTGCCGAAGGCGGCTCCGTCACATCCTCCGCGCAGGCCATCGAAGTCCACAATGCCAGTGCCGTCACGGTGCTCATTGCGCTCGCCACCAGCTACGGCAACGCGGACCCCGAAGCACAGTGCCGCGCCGCGCTTCAGCGCGCCTCCGGCAAGAGCTTTCAGCAACTGAGCAAAGATCACGTCGCGGACCATCAGCCGCTCTATCGCCGCACCTTCCTCGATCTTGGCCCGACTGCTTCGAGCGTGCGCGAACAGCCGACAGACGCTCGCCGCAAGGCTCTTGAAAACGGCGCGGACGATCCCGAGTTGCTCGCTCTCTTCTTTCAATACGGCCGCTATCTCACCATCGCCGGCTCGCGCGCAGATTCTCCCCTGCCCCTTGCCCTGCAAGGCATCTGGAACGACGGCCTCGCCAGCAGCATGGGCTGGACCGATGATTTCCATCTCGACATCAATACCGAGCAGAACTACTGGCCCGCCGAAGTCTGCAATCTCTCCGAGTGCCAGATGCCGCTCTTCACCCTGATCGACATTCTGCGCGCCGGAGGCCGCACCACGGCGAAAGAGATGTATGGCGCGCCCGGCTGGGTGGCGCACACCGTTGCCAACCCGTGGGGCTTTACCGCGCCCGGCGGCACCGGCTGGGGAGTTGTCGTAACCGCGGGCGTGTGGATCTCGCTCCAGCTATGGGATCACTACACCTTCAATCCCGATGTGGAGTTTCTGCGCGCGCGCGCCTACCCCACACTGCGCGAAGCGGCGGAGTTCTTTCTGGCCTACATGGTGAACGAGCCCAAGCACGGATGGCTCGTCACCGGCCCCTCCGATTCTCCCGAGAACTGGTACACCGCTCCATCCGGCAGCCACATCGCTGAGTCAATGGGAAACACCATCGACCGCGTGCTCGTCCACGCCCTCTTCAGCATGTGCATCGAAGCGGCGCAGACACTGAAGGTCGATGACGACCTGCGCCAGCGCCTCGAAAATGCACGTGCCAAGCTGCCGCCACTCCAGGTCGGCCGTCACGGCCAGCTTCAGGAGTGGATGGAAGATTTTGAAGACGCCATTCCGAATCACCGGCATACCTCGCACCTAATCTCGCTCTATCCCGAACACCAGATTTCTCCGCGCACCACGCCGGAACTGGCTCGCGCCGCGGAGGTCACCATCGAGCGCCGCATCCATGCTCCCAACTGGGAGCAAAGCGAGTGGGGCCGCGCCAATCTTGTCGTCTACTACGCGCGTCTCCTCAAAGGCAACGATGCACACGAAAGCCTGCGCGGCCTGTTGGCCAAAGCCACGGAAGACAATTTGCTGACCATCTCCAGCGCCGGTGTCGCCGGGGCCGATCAGAACATCTTCGCCATCGACGGCAACACCGCCGGCTCCGCAGGCATTGCGGAAATGCTTCTGCAATCCCAAGCCGGCGAAATAGAATTCCTTCCCGCGCTGCCTGCCTCGTGGCTCAACGGCGCAATCCACGGCCTCCGCGCGCGCGGTGGATACGTGGTCGGCATCGAGTGGCGCGCCGGCAAGCTTGCAGGCGCAACTGTTTCCAGCCTCCACGGCGGCAGCATTCCGGTGCGCTATGGGGATCGAAAGACAGCCATCCATCTCCGCGCTGGAGAAGAAATTCATCTGCGCCCGGAAAGCTTCACGCAAACAGCCTGAACAGGAATCCGCATCGATGAAGAATTTCGCCGCACTCTCGAAAGCCCTCTCCCGTAATTTGTCCAACAACCCGCTGAGCCGCACTGCCTGCCTGCTCGCAACCGCGCTCTTCGCATTCGGCGCAACTGCGCTCCACGCGCAGAAGCCCGTTTCCATTCCCGAAGAAATCGAGTGGACCTGGGAGGTGCGGCCCCCGCATCCTGATCCCAAGCTGCCGAATGTGCTGCTCCTCGGCGACTCCATCTCAAGAAACTACTTCCCGCAGGTCACAAAAGATTTGACCGGTATCGCCAACGTCTATCTCATGGCATCCTCCATCAGCGTGGGCGATTCGCGCCTGCCGCATCAGATTGTGGAATTCGCGCGGATGGAAAACGTGCCGTTCCGTCTTGTGCATTTCAACAACGGAATGCACGGCTGGGGCTATACGGAAGATCAATACCGCGCTGCCTTTCCGCAATTTCTGCACAGTGTGCGCGCCCTCGTCGGCAAAAATGGCTCTCTCATCTGGGCCGACACAACGCCGGTGCGCTCCGACGCGACCAACGGCGCAACCAACCTCAGAATCGACCAGCGCAATGCCATCGCAAAAGCTCTGGTGCAGGCGCAGAAGATTCCCATCGACAATCAGCATGACCTGATGATGAAGCACGAGGATCTACACGAGGATTCCATTCACTTCAATCCCAGCGGAGCGGCTATTCAAGGCGATCAGGCCGCCGCAATGATCCGTGCAGCGCTGCAAAGATAGCTCAGCTCATCCAGCGCAAAATTGTCGCCAGATCGGAACTCTGGCTGGAGACCGTTCCCTTCGCCAATCCGGGGGCAATCGCAATCGCTTCGCGCTGGCCTTCAAACCATGCGAGGAACCGCGCGGAAGAGGCGCCATTCAGCCGCATCAGGTTGATCCACGTGTAATACGCGCCCATATTGCCATCCACCAGCGACCCTGCCGGATCGACTTCCGCCTCGCCGCCCCGGTCCTCGCGCATCATGTCGTTCATCGGGCGGTCCACCTGCCGCGGCGCATAGCGTAGCAACAGCGTCTGCGGCCGTGCGCGGCGCAGAATCTCCCGCCCTGCCCACTGCACAAACGTCGTGCTGAAAATCTGTGTGCCGGAACCGTCGGTAAACAGGCTCAACGCAAAATGCTTCATCACCGCATCGCCTTCCGCCAGCGTGGTACCAAGCTGTCCAGGCCGCATCTGCGCCAGCATCGTGCGCATCTCTTCCGGCCCCGGCGTGCTGCCGGACGCGCGCGCCGTCTCCATCGTATGCAGCACGCCCTGCCGCAACGGAGCAAGCGCCGAGTAGGAAAGCGTCGTTACGCCGCTCGTCTGCAACTGGCCATCCAATTCTCCGCCATCCACATACCAGTGTGCATACGACGCGGGCTTCGCGGCAGCCTCCGCGGAGACAGCATCCATCAGATGCTTCAAGCCATCTCGCGGGTCCACCTGCGAAAAATAAGCGCCATGCGGCTTGAGCTGTTCAAACAGCCGCGCCTGCCCCGCCTGCGCTCCCTGTCCGATCACAACAATACAAAGCCGCGGAGCGGGCTGCGGCTCTTTTTCGCGAATCGTCTCCAGCACGCTGCCATACTTTGCGGCAGCGGCATGAAAGGCATCAATCGCGCCGGTAGACCAGAACCACGCCGTAAGCTGCTCCGAAAACTGCGCCGGCTGCTTCGCCCACGGATACTGCTTCAGTTCCGGTGAAAGCGGCAGCACAGCAAAGCTGCTCATGATCTGGTGAAGCTCATCCGTGTCCGATCTCCGCAGCCATTCCGTCTGCCCTTCCAGTTCCGCGCGCTCGGCCGGAAACTGCCAGTCATAGCGAATGACCTGGCTGAGCAGCAGCGCCGCAAAGACCTGCGGCAACGCCTGCAATGTGGCAAGATGCTCTTCGGCAAATTGCTTCGCCTGCGGCGGATAAGCGGCAAAGTCCTCTCGCTGCAACATGGCTCAAAGCACCTCAACCAGCGGATGCCCCGCTGCATAGCGCGCATCGCACTGCAACAACGATGCCAGCGTCGGCACCAGGTCCAGCGACTCCACCATCCGGTTCACCGTAACATTCTGGCGAATCCCCGGCCCCAGCGCCATTATCCACGTCGTGCGCGAAAGCGGATCACCCGTGCGATGATGCTGAAATCCATTCCCGCCTACATTCGTATCGCCGTCGCGCCCGAAATCCGGCAGGATAAACATGCTGGTCTTGTCTTTGTATTCCGGATTGCTCTGAATCGTCTTCCACAGCTCCGCGCAAATGCGGTCGGAGCGCACAATCGCGTCCGTATACAGGGAGAACGCTCCCGAATGCGCAATATCAATATCGTGCAACGTGATCCAAAGCAGGCTCGGCGCAAACTGCTGCATCACATGCCCCGCGATATAAAGCGAAAGCTCATCCGGGCTGCTGGCGCGCGCCGCGTGCGCCAGAAAATCCGTAACGGAGAGCCGCAGCATTCCCGCCAGCTCTTCCGCTGCAAACTTGCGGCCATCCGCCAGCGGCACTTCCACGGAAGATTCGTAATTATCCCGCAGCAGCCGATCGTAACTCGAAGCAGTCTTGCCCGTCAGCCCGGAGAGCAGTTGCTTGGGCAAAACCACCGTAGCGCCAAGCCCGCCGCCATATGGGCTCTCGCTTCCGCCAATATGGTTAAAGCCATTGCTCGGCGCAATCACCCAGGCATCCAGCGCAGGCCGCGCGCGGTCGCGCCGATAGTATTCAAACAGCGTTGGGTTGCGCGGCTTTACCGGCGTAAAGTTGTTGAAGTTCTCGTAGCATCCGGTGGCAAGGCTGGCCGTAGCCACATAGTGCCCCAGAATTCCCCGATTCACCACCTGCGTAAAAAACGTCGCCTGCGGAATCAGCTCGGCAAGCATGTGAGGAATATATTGCTGCCCCTCCGGCGCGAATGTCTCCTCATCACGCGCCCCGCCGCCAAAGGTCACTACAACAACCTTGTTGCCCTTGGGCAAAGCCGCCGCCCGTAGCGGAGAAAACGAAAAGACCGTGGAAGCCGCGCCGCCCAGCGCGATGCCGCGCAAAAAATTTCGCCGGCTCAGGGATCGTTCTTGGGCAATGCTTTTAAGGTAAGAACTCACGGATGCGCCAAGCATCGCTTCACTCCATCCCATGAACTGTAACACCGGAAGGAGAGAGTTGGCATCCTCGCTGCACACTCAAACGGAGGCCGACCTGAGGGATCAGGCTGGCCTCCGCAAGGGGTTAGTTGCGGTTGAAGGTCAGCGCTATGCTCTGACTCTTGGTGATCGTTCCGGATGTTGCCGTAACTGTCAGTGTGGACTGGCTGATAGTTTTGCTGGAGCTGCCGCATCCTGTCATCAGGCCGGCTCCTCCGAGCAGCGCCACACATGCCAGCAGCAGGAATGTGCGGGACCGGCGGCGAAGAGGAAGCAGGATCAGGACGGCCAAACCAAGCGCATATCCTCCTGCACTCTTCAACGCAGCATCGTGACCGCGGCTGTCGGCTGTCGTTGACGCGTCGGAGATGTTGACGGTCACACTGCCGGTTTGTCCGGAGGTCAGATTCAGGCTCGCCGGGTTGGGAGTGCAGGTAACGCCCGCCGGCGCTCCAGTGCACGCGAGTTGGACGGAGCCGGAAAATGTTCCGTTCGCGGCCAGCGACATCGTTACTGAGGTTGACGATCCTTTCACAAGGGTCGCGGTGGCCGCGGATGAGGTCAGCGTAAAGTCGGGCGCTACCGTCAGCACATTGATCGGCAGATCCACAACTGCTTCATTGTGCGCGGAGTCGCCTGCGTACCGTGCCTCGATGGTATGCGCGCCCGCGGTGAGCGTGGAGCTTGTGAAGCTGGCGGTGCCGCTGCTTGCAGTCGCCGTTCCCAGAGATGTGCCATCGGCCAGGAAGGTGACGGTGCCGCCGGGGACGCTCGCGCTGACGGTAGACGTAAGGGCTGCTGTCAGGGTGATGCTCTCTCCCACCACGAGTTGTGACGGGCTTGCCGACAGCGCCAGTTTCACGCCGCCGGAGTTGATAAAGAGCCCAGACCCGAAGCTGCCGGTGTTGACCAAGTCGGGGCTTCCATCCAGGTTCACATCGCTGGTGAAGACATAGGATGTGTAGGATTCGAGCGGGAAAACGGTGCTGGCGGCGGCAAGATAAACCTCCGGCTGGGCAACGAATACGCCGTTTCCGTTATTGATGAAAGTCATCAGGTTCGCAACCGGCTGGCCTGTAGTCGAGTCATCCTCGGCGAGCACCAGGTCGGGAAGAGTGTCGCCATTCAGGTCGATATAAGAGCCCCAGGTTGCCAGATGGCCTACATCCACAAACGTGGGGGTCTCAAAGGTGAAGTCCCCGTGTCCGGCCAGCAGAGCAACGCCCGTATAGCCTGGCAGGATATTGCCGTCGCCGTCCGTCGCGCCGGCAGTGGCGATTGTCAGATCCTGTTTGCCGTCGTTGTTGAAATCGCTGGCGAGCAACGTTGAGACCGAGTAGTTCGAGAGAACGACTGCGGCGGCAGAATTATCGAATGTCCCATCCCCCTTGCCGGGAAGAACCGTCACGGTAAAGCGCAGATCAATCGGATCATCGTCTGCAATCGCCAGGTCCAGCTTGCCGTCGCCGTTCAAATCGACGAGCTTGGGTTGGTACAGGTAGGTTCCGATTGGCGTAAAGGAAGGCGTGAAGCTGCCATCGTGGTTATTGAGCAGGACAAAATATCCAGATGGGACCGTGCTGCCTGCATAGCAATAGGAGTCTCCCGGATAGGCGATGACCACGTCCGGATACCCGTCGCCATTCACGTCTCCCGCATCGATATAGCTGATGGGGCAGCCGAGCTGCGCGCCGAGATCAATGGCCGTGGGCTGCGCAAACGTGCCGTCATGGTTGCTGTATGAGACGGCAATGCCGCCACTCACGGCGATGATAAGGTCGCTTGCGCCGTCGCCGTTCAGGTCGGCGGTGATGGGCTGCACGTATTGCGCAAGGGCGGCATCAAAAGAATCCGCGCTGAGCGCCTTGACATAGGTCAGGCCGCCTTTTCCGTCCGGAGACGCGGAATACAAGTCGGGATAATAGTCCGCGTTCATGTGCGTGAAGTCCTGCACGATGAGCGAGGTCTGGGAAACACCCAGCACATCGCCGGAAGCTACCGCCTGGACATTGCTTGCATTTTCGCTGGGCGGCGAAATCAGAGGCGCACCCTGAAAGGTGAGGTCGCCGTTGCCGAAATAAACACCGGCCCGGAGCATGGTTGCGTCCACATCCGCAAGGTCGAGCTTTCCGTCTCCATTGAAATCGGCCGGCATGGGCCGCTGGCCGTCGGTATATCCGGTGGCGTACTGCGAGGCCGGCGCGGTTGCGAAAGTTCCATCTCCGTTGCCCTGGTAGATAGCCACCTGGCCGTAGGAATACAGGATCAGATCGGGCTTGCCGTCGGCATTGATGTCCGCCACATTGATGCTCGACAGATAGGGATAATCGATGCCCTGGACGACCAGGTTCAGGGCGCCCAGCGTGCCATCGCCCTTGTTCAAGGCAACGTATACCTGGCCGGGAGCGGACCCGATATTCGATGTCAGGATTACATCCGGATAGCCGTCTCCATTGATGTCGGTGGCCAGCAGGCTGTTGCCGCCGTTGTATAAGGGAATCGTGGTCGTCGGGTTGGTAAGCGCGTCGGCCGACAGCGGCGCAAAGGTGCCGTCTCCGTTGCCGAACTGAACCTGGACGGTGGTGTAAACCTGCGCTCCATTGGGGGCAATCACAGTAACCAAGTCCAGCTTGCCATCGTGATTCATATCTGCAAGCTGTTCCTGAAAGATTCCAGGCTGCAGAAAGTCGTTGTAGGTGTAGTCGTATTCCGGCAGCGGGGCCGCCAGCGTCCCATCGCCGTTGTTCAGGTATGTCTGCTCAATGGTGATGTCCTGGGTCGATACGGACCCGTCTGTTCCATATTCAAAGACATACTCATTGGAGACAATCACAACATCGTTGATGCCATCTCCGTTTACATCGCCAATCGCCATATTCCACGGTGAGGAATCGCTGTAGCTTGTCGTCTGCAGGCTGATGACAGCGGGAGCTGCAAATTTGCCGGTCCCGTCGTTCATGTAGATCAGCAGATAGCTTCCCGGCTCATCGATAGTGTCGGATGGGGCAGGGCGCAAGGATGCCCGCCGTTTTCCAGGAACTGCAAACCCAATGCCGCCGCCATAGAACGTGGTCATGCCTACCAGATCAGGCTTGCCATCGTGATTCATGTCCGCGGCCACAAGCCATGAGGTCTCGTCCGTGCTCTGCCCCAGAGGAGTGGACGAGAGGACGCCGGTGGTCGTGAGGCTCCCCGTGGACGACGACAACAGGACATTGATGGTGCCGTCATCCTGAATGGTGGCAATGTCGGGTTTGCCATCGCCATTGAAATCGGCTGTCACGGCGCTGTGCGCCTGCGAGGGATCGCCTTGACCGATCGAGGCCCAGGGCGCCTGGACGAATCCGGGGAAGCCGACTGTCGGCCCCGTATCCGCGCGCCTGGGACGGGCGAGAGAAATAGCTCCCGCGCCTGCGGTTGCTCTCTTCTTTTTGATCTGCTGCAGCACGGCAGATGCCGGGTTGCCGAGCATCTTGCGCGGATGGTCGTTACTGGCCAGAGTGCCGGCCAGGCTGGATGGAGTGCCCGGCTGCATCTGGTGACGCTGCGAAGTCTTGAGAGTCGATGACGTCTGCGCAGAGGAAGGAAGAACCGTTGCCGCAACGGGCACGAGGGCCGCGGCGGTCAACATGACCCGAAGGCAGGAAGAAGCTGAAATCATTCAGAGTCCTCGATTGGTAGTGATTGGGATGGGAAATGTTGCTATCTCCGCAATCTACCCGCGGCAGACGGAAATGCAATTTCATTTGCATTACTTCTTTTTCTCCCCGAGCAAGTTAAATCATTCCAATGAGATACCAAATCCAACTTTTGCGATGGGCCTTGCGGGAGCGGCTCCGCCAGAGCGCGGAAACCGATAATGGCTCTTCCAAAGGAACCTCTGGATTGTTGAAGGCTGCGCGTTTACCATGAAGTATGCCACTCAAGATGGGGCGCATTTACACCTTTGACGTCTTCCGTTACGACGTCTCAACGGGTGAACTGTCGCGCAACGGCCATCAACTCAAGATGCCCGAGCAGGCGTCGCGCGTTCTCGGGCTCCTGCTGGAACATGCGGGAGCGATTGTAACCCGCGACGAGCTGCGGGCATTCCTGTGGCCGGGTGGCGAGCACGTCGATTACGACCATTCGATCAGCAACAGCATCAGCCGGCTGCGCGCAATTCTGCGCGACGACCTTCGCTCTCCGGTCTATATAGCTACGATTTCAAAACGGGGATACCGGTTTATTGCCCCGGTGGAATCCGTTACCCTCGATGTGCCGGAGCCGGTCACGGCACCGGACGGCTCCGCCTCTGAAACTGCTCCAGCCGAGATTTCTTCCGCGGGCTTATCTATTGATAGAGTGTCGGCGGCGACAACTGCGCTTCAGCTTCAGCCGCGGGTTGCTGCCGTGCAGCGGTTTTTTCTGCGCCGCTACGGCTTGGCAATCGCGGCTCTGCTCCTTGCAATCCTGGCAATCGGCGGGTGGGGCCTCAAGGTCTGGCGCCAGCAGCATAGCGCCCCTCCGGACATTTATCTCGGTGTCGCTCCTTTTGTCGTTTTGCAGGGCGAGCGAACGCTGGCGGACAGCTTTCGGCTCGACTTGGCCGATGCTCTCTCGCTGCTGCCGGGCGTGCGCGTATCGGCGGCGCACTCGTTTCCGGAGGGGCAGCTTGACGAGGCGGCGATTCGCAGGCTGGGACAGGATGCACACCTCGACATCATCCTGCTGAGCAAGTTCTCCGTACAGCAGCAGGACTGTACGCTGGAATTCGAGCTGGTTCGCGCCAGGGATGCCGTTCACCTTGGCTCATTCCATTACAGCGGCAGCGTGGACGATCTTTCCTCGATCCGGGACAGGGTGCAGCGCGAGGTGTTTGCCCGGCTCGACCTTGTGCGCTATGCCACGCATCCGGTCTCTCCGCCGTCAACGGACCCGCGAGCTTATGAACAATATCTGCGCGGTCGCTTCGACCTGCTTCAGCAGACCAATGAATCCCTGACGCGCGCCATCGACGAGTTCACGGCGGTGACGAGCATCGATCCGCATTTCGCCAAGGCCGATAGCGGAATGGCCAATGCGTATGTCACCCTGGCAGACCATGACGGCCTACCCGTGCAGGAAGGTTACAACCATGCCATGATGCTGGCTCGGAAGGCAATCGAGATGGATCCGGAGAGCGCCGAAGGCCACGCGCTGCTTGGTTATGCTTCGCTGAACACCGGCTCGGACCTGGATTTTGCCGAGAAGGAGCTGCGCCGCGCGATCGAGCTGGAGCCGAATTCCGCGCGGTATCATCTGTGGCTGGCTGTGCTCCTTGGAGAAGAGGCGCGCTTTGATGAGGGCTATCATCAGACCGATCTCGCTCATGCGGCGGACCCATTCTGGCCTGTGATTTATGTTCCCGAGGCATTTATCGCCGCCGGCGCGCGCGATAACGACCGCATGGTGGAAGCCGGCAGCAGGCTGGTAAAACTGGAGCCGGATTGGCCAGTATCCCATGACGAGATGGGGTGGATTTACTGGTACGCCGGGCAACCGGAAAAGGCCGCTCAGCAATGGCTTACGATGGCCCGGCTTGACCACGACGAGCGGCGCACCGATCTTGAGGAACAGGGATTGCAGGCGCTGGCCCATGGAGGCATCTCCGCTTACATACGCCTTCGGTTGAAGGCCATGCGGGACGCGGCAGGCTGGAAGCATTCCTACCATGATTTCTTTCAGCCCGAGTGGTACAGTTGCGCCGGCGACCGGGAATCTGCGATCCGGCTTTTACAGCAGATCGTGGACAAGAAGGAAGTGGGCGCGCTCGTGATCGCCGTGAACCCGATGTATGACAACCTGCGCTCCGACCCGCGATTCACGGCACTGATGGTAAAGATCTATGGCCGGAACGGCGCGGCGGCAGTGCAGAAACGGCTGGATGCCAAGCTAGGCGATGGGAAAGCTCTGAACGCCGCTTGTCCTCTCAGCACAAAACATGCTGAGATTCATCCGATTCGATAAAAAGCAAAAAAGGATGGCGTCCCGAAGGACGCCATCCGGCAGGGAGAGCCGCGCCTTACTGCACTATGAGCTGCGTGGCCACATTATGGTGTTGTGTTGCCGTTACCACCATGGTGTAGGTTCCGGCAGGGGCTTTGGTGGGCTGCGCAGGAGATCGATGCCGATTCCCGAAACTCCATCCTGCACGCTCTCAATACTCTTACCGAGCAGATGCGGCGGCGGCTCGGCGAGTCGGGCAACTCGCTCCAGAGGTTTCACATCTCCTTTACCCAGGCCAGCACCACCTCGCTGGCCGCACTTCACGCCTTAGATGTGGGCGAGAAAGCGCGCACCTCGCGCCCCGAGTCCGAATCGATTCCCGCCTACCATCTCGCCATCGATCTGGACCCGCAGTGCGCCATGGCTTATGCGCGGCTCGGCGCTCTGTCCATGAATACGGGCGATGTCCGGCAGGCAATCGGCTACTACCGCAAGGCATACGACCTGCACGAGCACTCGAATGACCGCGAGCGCCTGTACATTGCCAGCAATTACTACTTCTCTCTCGACGACATTCCGCACTCCATCGAAGCCTATGAGCTTTGGCGGAGCCTTTATCCGCGCGACGGCGCACCAGTAAGCAATCTCGCCGTCGTGGATCTCTTTCTCAGCCATACGGACAAGGCCCTGGCGCTCGCCAACGAGTCCATGCGTCTTTCTCCGGACAATCGGCAGTCCATTGCCATGCTGGCCAAAATCTACCTCAAGTCCGGCAATTACGACGCTGCGGCCTCGCTCTGCAACGATCCGGCGCGCGAGCGCCTCGGCATCACCGCTTTTCACGTCGCCTGCTTTCAGCTTGCGCTACTGAACCACAATCCTGAGAACCAGCGAGTGCGTAATGCCCGAGGATACGGCAGTCACGGTTGCGGTATATGTGCCGGGCGGAACTCCCTGCGGAGGGGGCGTGGTTGTCGTAGTCGTGTGCGAGCCGCTGCCTCCGCAACCAGTCAGCATGGCAGCGGGAGGAATCAGCAGCAGAATCAGAATCAGAAGCGCCGTGAGCCTGCGGCGCGAGCGCAGCGGCACGGCAACAATGAGCAGCGCCGCGAGGACAACGCCGCCGCCGGCAATTCGCCGGAAGCTCTCCGGTCCTGTGGAAGGCCGGCTGGAAGCCGTCGCCGCCGTGGTTGTGATGGTGAGCGAGGAAGTTGCCACCTGATCCGGGTCGCTGGGAAGCGTGAGCGAAGTGGGCGAGAGCGAGCATCCGATCAGCGAGGACGAGGTGCTGCAAGCAAGCGAGACCGAGCCGCTGAGCCGCTGGCCATAGGGAGCGCCGACGGCGATCAGTGCCGTGCCGGTTTTGCCGGATGCGATCGACAGCAGCGCGTTCGATGTCGTAAGCGAATAGTCGCCCTCGTTGGCTGTCACCATGACCGGCGCGCTCAGGCTGGGCGCGTTGTAGCCGTCTCCGCCATAGGTGGCGAGAAACGGCGTCTGCCCGTTCATAATCACGCTGGCGGATGGCACCGGAATAACAACCGTTCCCGTGGAATCGAGCGGCTGTAGAAGCTGCACGAAGTTGCCGTCCTGGAAAAGCGTAATGTAGCCGGTAGGCGTGGGCCCGCCGTTGTTCGTCACCTTCACCGTTGCGGTGAGCGAGCTATTGGCTGTCAGGTTCGTAGTGCTGAGCGTGAGCGTGGTGGTTGTGGTTGCCAGCGTGTTGGTATAGATGGTTACCGAGATGGCGTTTAACGCCGAAGCGCTGGATTGCAGGTTGGCATCGCCGGAGTAGGCGCCGTTAAGCGCATAGGTTCCGGGCTTGCTGATGTCGAATGTCGCCATGCCATAGCCGATGGACGACAATCCGCCGAAGTTCGTCTGCGAAAGCTGCACGGTCTGCGACTGGCTGCCGAAGGTCACCGTGATGGTGCCCGTGAGAGGCAGTTGCCCGGCGGAGGTGGTAACTTCCACAGGAACCTGAAGCGTGCCTCCGGCGGGAAGCCCGGCAGGAATCCCATAGCTGAGAAGCACCTGCGGAATGCCCTTCGTGATGTTGATCGTGTAGGGCTGCGATGTAACCGCATTGAAGCTGCCGTCACCGCTGTATTGGAAGGTGAGCACATGCGTCCCCGCGCCAAGCGAGCCGGTTTGCAACTCGATGGCGCCCGAGTCGGCAAGGTTCATCGTGGTCAGCGCGGTTCCGTTGTCGTAGATGGTCACCGTGCCGGTCGGCAGCCCGTCCGGCGCAGCGGCCGAGGAAGATGCGCCGTAAACCTTGGCGTCAATCTCGAAAAAGCTGCCGTAGAGCGTTGTCAGGCCGTTGGTGAGCGGGGCCGCATTCGCGGTGTCGCCGGTAGAGGTGACGCCGTAATAGGTGCCGCTGATGGCGATGGCCGAGTTTTCCGGCGTGACAGTCAGAGTGACCGGGTCCGAGGTGCTGGCTGCGAAGGAACCGTCGCCGCCGTACTGCGCGGTCAGCGTGTATGTGCCTGCGGGAAGCGAGTTCAGCGTGGCCTGCGCGGTGCCGTTGCTCAGTGTAAGGGTGCCGAGGCTGGCCTGTGTGCTGGCCGTGCTGGTACTGACCAGCGAGACCGCGCCGGTGGGCATTCCGCCGTTCTGCGAGCCGACAACAGAGGTGACCGTGACGGGCGTGCCGTGGGCAAACGAGGTCTGCGAGAGAGCCAGCGTGGTGACGGTGGGATTGAATGTGACCTTGTTCCAGTTGGAGAGCAGCGCATAGGCGTCAATGGAGCCGAGGCCGGTGGCGAGATCGTAGCCCACGCCGGCGTCATATTTCTGTAGCGAGTAGTAGCCGTCTCCGTTCGAGTCGAGCGAGCAGTCCGGGGTTCCCTCCGTACATGGAACGTTGATGTTGCCGACGGTCACGTCATGGAAGACCGAAGGAACTTGCTTGGCGAGCGGGTAGAGTATGAAATCAGGATTGCCCTGCCGGCCCTTGAGCGATTGATCGATGAGAGCCATAATGCCGGCCATCAGCGGCGAAGCAGCCGATGTGCCGCCAACGCCGGTGATCTGCACGGCTCCCGTGGTTGGATCGGCGTTAGCGGCGGTGCAGTCCGTAGTGGCCGAGCAGATGGGATAGAAAGAGAAGTTGACGCCGTTGGCAGCAAAGAGGCTGATGTCGGGAATGTCGCGCGCTCCGTCATCGGGCACGCCCGCGCCGGTCTGCCACGCAGGCTTTGCGTAGCCTCCGCTGCATGAGATGTAGCTGGTGAAATCCGTGCCTGCCGCGCCGGCCGTGCCTTGCGTACAGTTGCTTGCGCCGCCGCTGCCGGCTGAAGTAAGGCCGTCGTTCACCGCTCCGCCAACGTTCAACCCGAAGGCATCGTTCCAGGGCTGCTCCGGTATTGGTTGCAGAATGGTCACTATCGGGCTGGTAGAGCCGGCGGTGTTCCAGTAGGTGTTAATCTGCGCAGCCACGGCGCTGGTATTGGCGTAGTCGCTGTAGTAGAAGTCGGTCCCGCCAACGGAGACGTTATAGGGAGTGGAGCTGATGCCGTTCACGGCGAGGCCGTGCGCGACCGAGGATTGTGCGTTGTCGCAGCCGCCGGCTCCGCTGTCTCCGGAAGAGACAAAGACCGATTGCCCTTGCGCAGAGGCCTGCGACCAGAGTTGGCTGAAGAGAAGATTGCCGGCCAGCCCCAGCGTGGGCTCGCAGATGCCATAGCTCACGCTGATAACGTCCGCCGTGTTGTCTTCCACAACGCGCGTAGCGGCGCTGAAGAGCCCGTAGGACGCATTGGTGTCATAGCCGGTATAGAGATAGATGTTGGCCTTGGGAGCGACCGAGCCCGATACCTCAACATCGAGATCCGCTTCCACGCCGGCTCCGTCGCCGTCGGTGCCGGGGTCCATGCCGTCCACAATCTCGACGGGCAAGTTCGACGGCAGACCGAAGAGTGTGCGGTAATTGGCAACAACGGTGTTGTCGATTCCAGCCTGGCTGACAATTCCGATCGTGATGCCTGTGCCGTCCGCGCCCGCTTTATAGATGGGATTGATGTCGTATTGCACGGCAAGATCGCCCGGCGCTGTGGCTAGATACACGCCGCCACCGCTGGCCGGGTACGTCCACTGCGGCGTTGTTGCGTGCGTCCGGGGATTGAATGCGGCTTTGCCCAGCATATGGCTGAAGCTGGCCGGCGGAATATCATTCAACGCTGCGAGACCGGCAACTACGGGAGCGAGCGCGGAGGGAATCTGCGGGTCGGTGTTGTTCGAGTGAAAGACAACGCCCTCGTGCTCGTACGAATGAAGCTCCGTGTGAAATGCGGCGCGGACCTGGCCAGCGGTTCCGGAGAACTGCACCGCGGCTTTTCCGCGCGTGGTCTTCTCGATGGAAAATCCCTGCTGCGAGAGCCACGTTGTGACGGCCTGAATGTCGGCATCGGCGGGACCGAAGCGATTACCGAAGTCTTCCGGCGTGAGCCACTTGTGGTACTGCGCGGAGGAAGAATTATGCAGGTCGGAGAGAAGCTGCTGAAGCTGCGCCTGCTGGGCGTCGGAGCGCTTGAACACGAGCAGGATGTGGCCCGCAGGCGCGGAATCGGGCAGCGCGCCCATGTCCCGCGAAAGCCGGACCAGAGGCGGCGTGGCTCCGCGCAGCGGGGAAAGTGCGCTGTCGTCTACGTTCTGCGTGACGCGCGCCTCCGCCTGCTGCGCGCAGGCCGCGGAGGTCGCAAGCACCGCGAAAGCCGCTGTGACGCAACACAGGAGGAACCGAAAAGCAGCCGCCGAATTACGGAACGCATTATGCGCCATGAGACCTTCCTCAAAAAAATCTGAAATCGTTCTTGTGCCTGTAAATTCAAGCCAGATCCTGACCAGATCCCGGTCAGATCCTGATCGGTTCCGATGCAAATCCCGCATGGATTCGCATCGGATACGAAGGCCTCGCCTATTCCACGCTGAGCGTGATAGCAGTGGAAGCCGTCTGATTGCCCGCGGTTGCCGTTACGACAATGACGCTGCTGCCGACATTCGCCAGCTTCACGCTCTTTCCGCCGTCCGCACAGGCCGTCATCATGGACAGTGCCGCTGCGAGCAGAAGCAGTACGGGAAGAATGCGCTTTGCCCAGATATGTTTCGCTCTGCGGCTTCTCCGCAAGGCCAGCAGTCCCGGAAAGACAAGAGCCAGAACCAGGCCGCGCGGCCAGTTGCCGGAATGCGCAGGCGCCGGAAGCGCGGAGGCCGTAGACTGCGCTTCAATGGTGAGCGTTGCAGTGCCGGAGGCGCTGAGCGGGCTGAAGCTGCAACTCACATTGGCCGGCAGCGTGCCGCAGGAGAGCGTGACCGAGCCGCTGCCGAAGTTCAGCACTGTTGCAGTCAGCGTTGCGGCGGCTCCCTGCGCAATGGCAACCGCGGAGGGAGTTACAGCAATCGCCGGCACTGGAGCCACACCGACAGCAAGCATGGCCGGAGGGTAGCTTTCCGTCCGGTAATTTATGTCGCCCGAGTACACGGCTGTGATGGCAAAGCTGCCTGTGGCCGTGAAGGGACTGGTTGTGAGAGTGGCCGCACCGTTCGTCACGGCAACAGGCGAGCCGATATTGACGCCGTTCGACTGGAACTGTACCGTGCCGGTGGGCACGGGAGATCCCGCTGGCGCGCTGATGCTCACCGAGGCAACGATCGTCTGCCCAATATCGATGCTGGTTGGATTCACCGTAACGGTTCCCGCGGAGGTGATGGGCGGATCGATAGTAATGCTGAATGCGCCGTTGACCTGCTGCGCGGCGGAATCGGCAACACTGACCGTGAAGTTTGTGGTGCCGGCCGCAGTCGGCGTACCGGAGATTGTTCCGTCAGGCGTAAGCGAAAGCCCGGCCGGCAGGCTGGAGGCATTCGCCAGGCTCCACATATATGGAGGCGTACCGCCGCTTGCCATCAGCGATGCCGAGTAAGGCGCTCCGGCGCGGCCATCCGGAAATCCGGTGTTCGTGATCGCGAGGGGAACGACGACGTTAATCTCCAGGTTGGCGCTGGCCGTTGCCGCGGAAACAGGGTCTGAGTCCGTCACCGTCACGGTGAAGTCGGAGAGACCGTAGGCTGTTGGAGTGCCGGAGAT
>JAATFM010000296.1 GCA_015655195.1 Terriglobales bacterium | reverse complement strand
TATGGCCGAGCATCTCCTGCAGGAGGGCAGCTATGTTCGCCCCAGCGAGGTGATTGCGATTGTGGCAGGCACGCGGACCAAGTCAGGCTCCACGAACTTCATGCGTCTGCATGTAATGGGCGAGGGAGAGAGCGAGGAAGAAAGCTTTATCACAGAGCACGAAGAGGCTGAGCCGGTCGGCGCCGGACAGAAGAAGTAGCTTGGGTTTACGCAAAGAACAACGCCGCTCCCAATCGGGGCGGCGTTGTTGCATAGCTGCGAGGAGGAGTTATAAGACTTCGTCTGTATAAAGGGTCAACGAATACCAGCCTCGCCCGAGTTGTTGTACGGAATTAGTCTTTTCTGCGATCTCCGCAAAATGCCCTTTGGGGTTGTACTTGATCTCATGTGCGAGCGTATCTGTGGGGTCGTAAACGAGTTCGACAGAGGTATCCATTCCTGCCCATCCCCATGCGTCCCATTCGACATAACGAATACCTGTCTGAGGATCTGGCTTCTGCTGCAGAACCAAATTTGTGTATCTGCCCGAAGCGATAAGCCATCTCGCCCATGGGCGAAGATATTCCGTTGAGAAAAACATCCAAATCGAAATGCCCAAGAAGAAAAGCACGGTAAGTAGAGATGCGTGATTTATCCATCGCTTAAGAAAAACTCTTCGCACGAGAATTCCAATAATGAAAACAATAGTCAGCAGGAGCAGAAAGAGCATGTAACCGATGGACTCCAAGTCAAAACTCTTCGCATACAAGAAGGGAATATAGAACACGAACGCTGCGAGAGCACCGATGATCGGAAAATACCACGACCGTCTGTTCATTCTGCGCGCTCCCCCAAGACTGTTGATGCAACAAGGCTATTCAGATTCTCGCCGACGCTCAAGATAAAAAATCGACCGGCTGCCGAGAAGCAGCCGGTCGCTGACAAATGAAAGATGAGCTACTTCGCCGCCAACTGACGCAGAACGTACTGCAAAATGCCGCCGTGCTCGTAGTATTCGATCTCCTGCGGCGTGTCGATACGGACCTTGGCCGAGAAGGTTTTGGTTGAGCCGTCAGCTGCCGTTGCCTTCACAGCAAGCACGCGGCCATTGGCGAATTTGCTCTTGAGCAGATCGGTCAGCCCGGCGAAGTCGTAAACCTCTTCGCCGCTGAGGCCGAGCGATTCGACATTCTCGCCCTCCGCAAACTGCAAGGGCAGGATTCCCATACCAACCAGATTCGAGCGGTGAATGCGCTCGAAGCTCTCCGCAATCACGGCGCGAACGCCGAGCAAATTCGGTCCCTTCGCGGCCCAGTCGCGCGAGGAGCCGGAGCCGTACTCCTTGCCGGCCAGAATGACGAGCGGCGTCTTGCGCTCGGCATACTTCACGCTGGCGTCGAAGATCGACATCTGCTCGCCTTCGGGCAGCAGGCGCGTTACGCCGCCTTCGGTGCCCGGAGCCAGTTTGTTCCGCAGCCGCACATTCGCAAACGTCCCACGCACCATGACTTCGTGATTGCCGCGGCGCGAGCCGTAGCTGTTGAAGTCCGCGGTCTTGACGCCGTGCTCGGAGAGATACTTTCCAGCCGGGCCGCTGGCCTTGATAGAGCCTGCGGGTGAGATGTGGTCCGTCGTCACCGAGTCGCCGAGAACGGCCAACACGCGCGCGCCGAGAATGTCTGTGACTGGCGCGGGCGTCGGTGTGATGCCGTCAAAGTACGGCGCCTGGCGGATGTAGGTCGAGTCCGGCTCCCACTGGTAGACCTCGCCGGTGGGAAAGCTGAGCCCCTGCCAGCTTGCATCGCCGAGCGAGACCGTGGCGTACTCGCGGCGGAAGCTCTCGGAACTGATGCCTTTTTCAATGGCAGCGGCGACCTCGGCCTGTGTTGGCCAGATGTCTTTCAGATAAACCGGCGCGCCGGCCTGGTCCGTGCCGAGCGGGTCGATCTCGAAGTTGTGGCCGATCTTGCCGGCCAGCGCGTAGGCGACGACGAGCGGTGGAGACATGAGGTAGTTGGCGCGCACGTCCACATTTACGCGGCCCTCGAAGTTGCGGTTGCCGCTCAATACGCTGACGGCTACAAGGCCGTGCTCGTCGATGGACTTCGAAACGTCGCTCGGCAGCGGCCCCGAGTTGCCGATGCACGTCGTGCAGCCGTAACCGACGACGTTGAAGCGCAGCTTTTCGAGGTACGGCAGCAGGCCGGACTTCTGATAGTAGTCCGTCACGACGCGCGAGCCGGGCGCGAGCGATGTCTTGACCCACGGCGGCACGGTGAGACCCTTTTCGACAGCCTTTTTAGCCAGAATTCCCGCCGCGATCATAACGGAAGGATTTGAGGTGTTGGTGCAGCTCGTGATAGCTGCGATGACAACCGAGCCGTGGTCGAGGTACTTGTCCGGATCGACGTGGAAGCGCTCTTTAACCGTTGTTGTGACATGCAGCGGGGCCTTTTCGGCGAGAGCTGCGACGGTGATGGACTCGTCCGTGACAGCCGTCGTCCGTTCCCACGCGGCGGCGGTGCGGGTTCCGAGCGGCTTGGCAGTGGGCGCAAGTAGGCCGGGAAGCTGCTGCGCGAAGCTCGTCGCGGCATCCTTCAGCAGCACGCGGTCCTGCGGGCGCTTCGGTCCGGCGACACTTGGCTCGACAGTAGCGAGATCCAGTTCCAGCGTCTGCGTGTACTCGGCCTCCGGCGTGCCTGCGGTGTGGAAGAGGCCCTGCTCCTTGTAATAGGCTTCGACGAGCGCAATCTGCTCCTCACTCCGCCCCGTCAGACGCAGGTAGCGCAGCGTCTCTGCATCCACTGGGAAGATGCCGCAGGTCGCGCCGTATTCGGGAGCCATGTTGCTGATGGTGGCGCGGTCAGCCAGCGGTAGCTCGGCAATGCCGGGGCCGTAGAACTCGACGAATTTGCCCACCACGCCGAGCTTGCGAAGCACCTGCGTCACGGTCAGCACGAGATCGGTCGCTGTCGCGCCCTCACGCAGCTTGCCGGTGAGCCTATAGCCGACGACCTGCGGAACAAGCATCGAAACCGCCTGGCCCAGCATTGCGGCCTCGGCCTCGATGCCGCCCACGCCCCAGCCCAGCACGCCAAGGCCGTTAATCATCGTGGTATGCGAGTCGGTGCCGACGAGGGTGTCGGGGTAGGCGAGCTGCTCACCATTCGCCTCCGAGGTAAAGACGACGCGGGCTAGGTATTCGAGATTCACCTGGTGGCAAATTCCCATGCCCGGCGGCACGGCGGAGAAGTTGCGGAAGGCCGTCTGGCCCCACTTGAGAAACGCGTAACGCTCGCGGTTGCGCTGGAATTCGAGGAGCGAATTGGCCTCGTAGGCGAGCGGCGTTCCGAACTCGTCCACCTGCACGGAGTGATCGATGACAAGTTCGGCGGGGATGAGCGGATTGACGCGCTCCGGGTTGCCGCCGAGAGCCTTCACGGCATCGCGCATCGCGGCCAGATCGACGACCGCCGGCACGCCGGTAAAGTCCTGCATGAGAACGCGGGCAGGCATGTAGGCAATCTCCCGGCTCGGCTCGGCCTTGGCATCCCAGTGGGCGAGAAATTCGATGTCGGAGGCGGTCACGTTCGTGCCGTCTTCGCGGCGCAGCAGGTTTTCGAGCAGAATTTTGAGGCTGAATGGAAGTCGGCTCAGGTTGAAGCCTTTGGCTTCAAGCGCGGGCAGGCGGTAAATCGTATAAGAGCGGCTGCCGGAGAGGAGTGTCGCCCGGCTGGCAAAGCTATTCATTGGTGCATGGCCTTTCCCGTCCGCTCATGGGGCGGACGCGAGGATGGAGGTTCGTCTGGAACTGAATTCTGGGTGGCGCTATAGCAGCTTGCTTGAGCAAGGGAGTTAGCGCCCGCGATCAGGATGGCCGCGACGGAAGCGCTTGACTGGCGGGCTGGCGGGAATGGCAACGCGAAGGCGCATGATTTCGCCAATAATTTTAGCGCGGCGAAGCAAGGGCAGGGAATCAGGACGAAAGCGAGGCCGTCAGCCGCACGCCGAGCGCGTGCATCACCTTGAGTGCAGTTCCTAGTTCCGGGTTTCCGGTATCGCTCAGCGCCCGGTAAAGCGCCTCGCGGGCAATTCCCGTTTCGCGGGCAAGCTGCGCCATGCCGCCTTTCGCGCGCGCAACAGCGCCTAGAGCCTTGGCGATATATTTGGGTTCGTCCGATTCCAGAGCCTCGGTCAGGTATGCCGCGATTGTCTCATCGTCGGTTAGAACTTCCGCCGCATCCCACGGCGCCAGTTTCAATGCCATAACTTAAACTCCTTAACTTGAGATGCCAGTACCTTTGCCTGCTGAATGTCCTTGTCCTGTGTACTCTTGTCTCCGCCGCACAGCAGAATGACCAGAACATCACCGCGCTGGATGTAATAGACCCTGTATCCCGGCCCGTAGTCGATCTTCATTTCCACTATGCCGGAACCAACATTCCGCGTCTGACCAGGATTGCCCTCTTCGAGCCGATCAATGCGCACCGAAATTCTTGCTCGAGCTTGCCGGTCCCTCAGCCTCTTGAGCCAATCGATGAACTCTTCGGTTCGAAGAATCTGCAATGGTTCTTGCCCTCTTGCTTGTTGATTCCCTATCGTAACTCATAAGTTACATTCACGCAAGCGTTTCTGTCTCACTTGTTGTTGCCGTCAAATCTATACTGATTCTGTACGAGGTCGAATCAAAAAGTGAGCAATGGAGAAGGATTAGCGGGGCTGTGGCCGCGTTTTTTGGCGTGGATGGTGCGCCGGATGCCGAACGAGCGCCAGCGGCTGCTGGCCTTTACCATCGTTGCGGGCGGGCTGTGCGGGCTGGCCGCGGTGGCCTTTCATCTCTCCATTCTTGGTCTTGAAAAGCTGCTTATCGACCGGGCGAATGCCGCGCCGGGGCACTGGTGGATTTTCTGGACGATCCTGACGCCGGCCCTCGGCGGCCTCGTCGTTGGCGTGGGGCTTACATACTGGGCGCCGGCGGCGGCGGGCAGCGGGATTCCGCAGGTCAAAGTCGCCTACGAGCTGCGCTCCGGGCTGGTTTCGTTCAAGGAGACCGTCGGGAAATTCGTTCTCTGCGCCGTGCAGCTTGGCTCCGGTGCTTCGCTTGGCCTCGAAGGCCCTACAGTCCAGATTTGCGCCGGGGTGAGCAGCCTGCTGGCGCGGGCGGCGCGCCTCAGCCCGGTTTACCAGCGGCGCATGGCTTCGGTCGGCATGGCGGCGGGCATCGCAGCGGCTTTCAATGCGCCGATTGCGGCGATTACGTTCACGATCGAGGAACTGGTCGGCGACCTGGACCAGACGATGCTGTCCGGCGTCATCGTCGCGGCGGCCTTAGCCGCAGTGGTCGAGCACACGATTCTGGGCGGCAACCCGGTCTTTCACATCTCGCGGGCCTACACGCTCGGCTCCTCGGAGTCGCTGATCTGGTATGCGCTGCTGGGGCTGCTGGCGGCGGTGGTTTCGGTGGCGTTTACCGAGTCGCTGATCTGGCTGCGCGGGCGTTTCAAGCAGCTCACGTCGGTGCCGAAGTGGGTGAAGCCGGCCATTGGAGGGCTTGCCACGGGCGTGCTGGCGGTACTGGGTCTCCAGTTGTTTCACCACAACGGCATTGCCGGCGACCCCTATGCCACGCTGACCTGGGCGCTGACCGGCACCATGCCGCTGGCGCTGATGGGCTCCTTCTGCGTGCTGAAGCTCGCCGCGACGGTCTGTTCCTACGGGAGCGGCGGCTCGGGCGGCATCTTTGCCCCGGCGCTGTTCATGGGAGCCATGCTGGGCGGCTCGGTGGGCTGGCTGGATGTGACGGTCTTTCATCACTCGTCGGACTCGATAGGAGCCTTCGCCGTCGTCGGCATGGGTGCGGTCTTTGCGGGCGTCATCCGCGCGCCAATGACATCCGTGCTGATCGTCTTTGAGATGACGGGCGGCTATGGACTGGTTCTGCCGCTGATGATTGCCAACATGAGCGCTTTTGCGCTGGCGCGTCACTGGCGGCCGCTGCAGATTTACGAGGCGCTGCTCGAACAGGACGGCATCCGCCTCACGCACGGCCACGAGCCGGAGGAGTCACCGGCAGCGGCCGCGCTGCGGCTCGGCGATGAGACCGAAGATGCGACGGCGTAAGAAAGGCTTTTACTGCCGCTCGTTGTACAGGAAGTAAGCGCGCAGTTCCAGATACGGCCCGTGGAATTCGCGTGGCAGCGGCGGGTAGCTGGAGCCGGTCAGCGCACCCCATGCGGCGCGGTCGTAAGCCGTGTCGCCGGAGCGGCCTTCCATCACGATGCTGCCGGGCATGAGCTGGCCGTTGGGCAGCACCTTGAAGCGCAGCACCACGACGCCCGCCCGCGAGATGGGTGGGTTGGCCTCGTCGGGAATCAACGGGTCCCAGGTGCGTTGCGTCTCGCGGTGCCAGCGGATGATCCAGTTATTGAAGTCGACGCCTTGCGTGTCGGAGAGCACCTGTATGCCGCCGGTGCCGGCGCCGGGGTGCATTGCCATGCCGCTGCCGCCCGAGGGTGACTGGCCGGCGTCATAGCCGCTGCTGCCGCGCTGGGCCGCGCCGCGCATGGCGTTCTGGAGCTGATCTGCGGGGTTCTGCGAGCCGAGCTGGAAGGCGTGCGCCGGAACCGAGCTGGGGCGCGGGGTTTCCGTCGGCGCGGCAGGTTGGGGCGCCGACGGCGTTGGCTGCGGTTGAGGCAGGAGCGGCTGATCGATCTTTGCCTGTTCCGGTGGCGGCGTTGGCTGCGGCGCGGGCTTGTTCTGCTCCGGTCGGCGCGCTGCCTCCTGCTTCAATGTGTCGAGCGTCTTGCGGTCCACCTGAGGCCGCGGCGCGGGGGTCTTGGCGACGGGCTGCGATTGGTACTTCCGCATCACGTCCGGCGGAACGTCGAGATACTGCAAATCCTTGCGGTCCTTGAGCGAGGCAAATGGATCGATGACCGGCGGAACCTTGAAGACGTACCGGGGAATCCAGGTAATGGCCGAGATCAGCAGAATGTGGAAGAGAACGGCCCAGAGAATCCCTTCGCGGAGGCGCGCAAAGCGGCGCTCGTCCTCCAGCTCGGAGATCATATCCAGCAGCTCGTGCGTATCGTAGTCGATCCAGCGCGAGCTGCTGCGCGGCTCAGGGCTGGAGCCTGACTTGGAATCCGGTCCGGCCTCATTGGCCGCCGGCTCGGGATCGCGGTTTTCCGGCTGAGGCGGCAACTCCGGCTCGCCGCTCGGCTGGAGCGGGTCGGGGAGATTGCTGCTGGTTGGCACTACGCTGATGGGCATTCGCGGGAAGAGAGACCTGCGCGGTTTTCAGCGCGGCTCCGGTTCGATTCCTTTCCGTCTATTCTCTCATTCCAGCCGGATGGGGCAAAGCGTCTGCAATGCGGCAGCCGTCAGGCACGACCCCAGCCGTCAGGCAAGACCTTCCAACGTACAATGGTCTTTCTGCATAGACGATTCCCGACCCCGGAAGGAAAACAGGTTTGAAGGCATTTTTTGCCAGAATTCTCGCCAGGTGGAATCTCACGATTCTGCCGGCGATCATAAAGCTCGGCTTTCTGGGCGCATTCGGGGTCTCAATCCTCGATGCCTCGTCGATCCCGGTGCCGATGGACGCGATTATCGCCGTCTACGTGTGGCAGGATAAGCCGCACTGCTGGCTCTATGTGCTGCTCGCGGCCCTAGGGTCGTCGATCGGTGGGCTGGTGCCTTATGGAGTGGGCCGCGCCGGCGGCGAGCTTTTCCTGCTCAAGCGCATCAGCCGCGAGCGCTTCGAGCAACTGAACTCCCGCTTCGAGAAGCAGGAATTTCTGGCGATGATGATTCCCTCCATGCTGCCGCCGCCTACGCCGTGGAAGCTCTTCGCATTCTCCGCCGGCGTCTTTGAAATGCGGCCGGCGCGGTATATGCTGGCAATCTTCGCGGGCCGCATTGTGCGCTGGGGCGTCCTGGCCGCGCTGGTGATCGAGATGGGACCGCAGGCGGTAGACGTAGTGGCGCACCATGCAAAGACGGCATTCGCCGCGCTGCTGCTGATCGCCTTTGCTGGCGGAATTGCATGGTGGATGAAGCGCAAACGGGCGAAGAGCGCGGTGCCTGCGGAATAAGACCGCGGTGCCGAAATGGGGTTATTCGTCTAGCAGCTTTTCGATTTCGGCAAGATCGAAGCGGCACTTACTTCCCGGCAGGTCAAAGGCGGTCTCCGTGAGCGGCTCCAGCCTACCTTCGTGGAAGCGGAAGTGCTTGCCTTCGGGATCCAACACCAGGATGGTCTGGATTCCCATCTGCTCGTAGTCGCCCAGCTTGGTCATCATGCGAGTAACGGAGTCATCCGGCGAGAGAACTTCAAAGACCGCGATGGGCGGATGGGTAATTACCTGTTCGATGGGAAGATTGCGGTCGAAGACCATAACGTCGGGAATGCGGTAGCGGGTTCTTGCTACCTTAACTCGCAGTTCAGGACGCACGCGGATGCCCCACTCCTTTGCGTGCCGTGCAAACCAAAGCGCAAGCGCCTGCTGCCAGGTGGAATGGTCGTATTGTCCCATCGGACGCTCCTCAATCACGCCGTCAACGTACTCCGCGTCCGGTTCAAAGGAGGAGCGAAGATACACATCCAGCGGCACGAAAGGAAGTTGAGTGGCGGCAGCCATGGGACGATCCTCCTTGCGAGAATTTTACCGTCAAATCCGGCAGGTTGGCAGGTTACTTCAGGCTGCTGACGCGCGCCTCTACAGGCTGCGTCAGGGCCATGCGCCGCAGCAGTGCGGGCAGCCCAAAGGCCAGCCCTGCGACGAGCACCGTCGAAGCGAGGTCGTTGCCATAGAAGGGCAGCGCCGCGGTATAGCAGGCTGCCAGGCCGGCGGGCGTCTGCGGATACATAGGCGTCTGTGGGTATGCCGTTTGGGTTACCCAGAAAGCGAAGTTCGAGACGAGGAAGAACGAGGTCGGTCCGAGAATCACGGCCGAGGCAACGCGCGCAAAGCTGGTCTTATCGCCGAGCAGGATGCGTCCCAGCACCATTGCCGCCGCGTACCAGAGCCAGGTGACGAGGTAGCTC
>JAATFM010000298.1 GCA_015655195.1 Terriglobales bacterium | reverse complement strand
TTCGTCATGCGGCGCAAGCTCAAGGGACTCTTCCGCGGCTCCATGCGCGGCCGCACCATGTACGTTCTTGCCTTCAGCATGGGCCCCGTCGGCTCGCCGATGAGCCAGATCGGCGTGCAGCTTACGGATTCGCCTTATGTCGTCGTCAATATGCGGATTATGACGCGCATCGGCACGCCGGTCTTCGAGGAGATCGACAAGGATGTCAAGCGCGTCGTGCCTTGTATGCACTCCGTGGGCGCGCCGCTCACGCCGGATGAGGCCGACGTTCCTTGGCCCTGCAACGACGAGAAGTACATCGTGCATTTTCCGGAGACGCGCGAGATATGGTCCTATGGCTCGGGCTACGGCGGCAATGCGCTGCTCGGCAAGAAGTGCTTCGCGCTCCGCATCGCATCAAACATTGCGCGCGACGAGGGCTGGATGGCCGAGCACATGCTGATTCTCGGCGTGGAGTCCCCGCAGGGAGAAAAAACTTATGTGGCCGCGGCCTTCCCCAGCGCCTGCGGCAAGACGAACTTCGCCATGCTCGTGCCGCCCAAGGGCTTTGAAGGCTGGAAGGTCTGGACCGTCGGCGACGATATTGCGTGGATCAAGCCGGATGAGACAGGGCAACTGCGTGCCATCAACCCCGAGGCAGGTTTCTTCGGCGTGGCTCCCGGAACCAGCGCGAAGACCAATCCCAATGCGATGGCAACGCTGGCGCGCAACACGATCTTTACGAATGTGGCGCTCACGCCGGAGGGCGGTGTGTGGTGGGAAGGAATGACGGACGAGCCGCCCGCCGAGTGCCTGGACTGGCGCGGAAATCGCTGGACGCCGGAGATTGGCAAAGCCTCCGGCAAGCCCGCCGCGCATCCCAACGGCCGCTTTACCTCACCCGCATCGCAGTGCCCCACGATCGATCCGGACTGGGAGAACCCGGAGGGAGTGCCGATCGCGGCCATCGTCTTCGGAGGCCGCCGCAGCACCACAATGCCGCTCGTCTATCAGGCCTTCAACTGGTCCTCGGGCGTTTATACCGGTGCCACGATGGGTTCGGAGACCACAGCCGCGGCAGACGGTGCCGTGGGCAAGGTTCGCAGCGACCCCATGGCGATGCTGCCCTTCTGCGGCTACCACATGGGCGACTACTTCCGCCACTGGATCAAGATGCAGCGCACGCTCTCCGTAACGCCGCGAATCTTTCACGTGAACTGGTTCCGCAAGGACGCCGACGGCAAGTTCCTCTGGCCGGGCTTTGGGCAGAACATGCGCGTGCTGAAGTGGATTGTGGACCGCGTCCGTGGCCGCGCCCAGGGCAAGGAATCGCCCATCGGCTGGACGCCACACTTCGAAGACATTCACTGGGAGGGCCTGGACTTTTCCCGCGAGCGCTTTGAAGCGCTGCAACACATCGACCGCTCGCTGTGGAGAAACGAGATCATGCACCACGAGGGGCTTTTCCTCGATCTCCACGACCACCTGCCGCCGGAGATGATCTACGAACGCGAACTGCTCATCTGCCGGCTCTGAGTGCGAAGGTAGCCGTAATCCATCCGAATGCCGTGGCGCCGGCGCGGCATTCGCAGAGCGGCTTTCGAGATTACAGGCTCAGGGCTAAAGACCTTGCAAAGTCTTTAATCACGCTAGGATCATCTCCGGTGGCTTCCAGCGCTATGCCGGCGAGCGAAAATCCGATCTTCGACAGCTCAGTTTCCGCCAGCAGAATGGCTGGCGTTCGCGCGGAGCTGCCAAAAACGCAGACAGATTTTCCAGCGAAAGAGGCCGCATTGCCGTCTGTCTTGATCTGTTCCAGAAGTGCGATCAGTTCCGGCGCAGGTTCCGGCGCTTCAACCGCCAGTCCGATCAGTTCCGCCCACTCGATGTCCCGCGCTGCCAGTCGCCCGTAGCCCTGATGTTCGAGAGCCGCCGGCGTCGATCCCGCGAGATGCCGCAGGCGAATGTTGGCGCCGCCCTCGACAGCCCCGAGCCCAAAGGCGAGCGCCAGGCTTTCCGTTTTTGCTCCCGTGGCCTGCATGACAACCAGAACCCGCTCCATGATTTTTCTCTCCAGATGCCGCGCCGCGGCTGACAGTCTTGTGACCGATTCCGCGGCGGGCAAAGCGTTCAAAGCGTTCCATGAAAATCTGCACACGAGATGACTCGCGTGCGGACTCCATTACTGTGGCTTAGACTTCTGCTGTTTGCGCCGCAAGGGCCAAGTTTTAGCCAGGTCTCTCAAGCCAGGTCGAAGACCAGAACCTCCGCCTCGCCTTGAGGTGCGGCGAAATGAAGAGTGGATTCATCGGTTACGGCAGCGGCATCGCCCGCGTTGAGCGGCTGGCCGTTCAGTGTCACATCGCCGGAGACAACATGAATCCATGCGGCCCGCTTGTCGTCAAGGCCGCGGCTGATCTCCGCGCCGGGATCGAGACTGGCAACATAGACCTGCGCATCGCGGCGGAGGAAGACCGCCCCCGGCTCCGGCGTGTTCGAGGCCAGTTGCTTCCAGCGATTGCGCTTTTCCTCGGGCTCGAATTTGTACTGCTCGTAGGATGCTTCGCCGCCGGTCGCATCCGGCTCAATCCATATCTGAAGAAAGTGCACGGGCTCGGTCTCCGAACCGTTAAATTCGCTATGAATGACGCCGATGCCGGCCGACATGCGCTGAATCTCATTAGGACCGAGCGCGCGGGTATGCCCCATGCTGTCCTTGTGCGCCAGCGTGCCTTCCAGCACGTAGCTGAGAATCTCCATGTCGCGGTGCGCGTGCGCGCCAAAGCCGCGGCCCGGCGCCACGCGGTCGTCGTTAATGACGCGCAGCGAGCGGAAGCCGTTGTGCTCGGGGTCCTGGTAGGCGCCGAAGGAAAAGGTGTGGTAGGAATCGAGCCAGCCGTGATCGATGTGCGCCCGGTCCGAGCTGCGGCGAAGAGTAATCATTTCAGGCGACCTTTCGTTGCGCCGGCCGCTTGCCGGCAGCGGCGTGTGCCGGTTTTTCCTGTGCGGCGGCGCGGGCCGAATTTTGCTGCGTGGCGGCGGAAAGGCCCAGCTTCTTCAGCAGCTTTCGCAGCCGCTCAATCTCGTCCTGGCTGAGCGCGTCGCCGACGATCTCAAGCGACCGCGCGTGGCGCTGGTAAAGGTCTTCAATGAATCCACGCCCGGAGCGGGTAAGCTCCACAAGCCGGATGCGTCGGTCTTCCTTGAGATTTTTCCGGACAACGTAGTCCAGCTTCTCCATGCGGTCGATGGCGGAGGTCATGGACGGGGCTGCAAGCAGCACTTTTTCGCCGATCTCGGAGATTGTCAGGGGGCCTTTGTGCAGCAGCACTTCCAGCACCATGAAATCGCTGAGGCAAATTCCTTCTTCGGCGACGATCTGCTCCACATAAGCGGCCATCGCGCCGTAAGCGCGAGCCAGCACCACCCAGAGCTTGGGAGCGGTGGTTCTTTCCTTCGATTTAGGCGATTTGGTTCGGGTCGCGGTCATTCTACGAAATAAGATGATTCGACGTCGAATCAGGTTCAGATTTCTGCGCGGCTGTTGCAGCCGCAAAGTTATCGCCGCAAAATGGTTCGGCCCCGCCAGGTTTTTCCTGTGCGGGGCCGTCACTCCGCCCCAACGACGAAGACCTGTCGTCGGGACTCTGATATTCGGCAGAGAGGACTCATAAGCCGAATTCTGTTTATGCGGTCATTCCTCTAGGCGCCGCGTTGCCGCGAACGCTCATCAGCGACCTACCCGGAGGTTTCGGCACTTGCACTGCGAACCGCCTTGCCGCATCGGGCCGATGCGGTGCACGCTCCTGGCTCGCTGAAGCGCACTCCCTCCCTATTTGGTCTTGCTCCGTGTGGGGTTTACCCTGCCTGCGGCGTTACCGTCGCAGCGGTGCGCTCTTACCGCACCTTTTCACCCTTACCCCGGCGTGAGCCGTGGCGGTTTGTTTTCTGTGGCACTGGCCGTCCACGAGCCTTGAAGCCCGCGTCCCGGACGTTATCCGGCACACTGCCCTGCGGAGTTCGGACTTTCCTCCCCCGGAACCCGGCAATCGCCGAGCCCGGCAGCGACCGCCCGGTCCTCCTGCCAGTTGCTAGTGTACCGCGAAATCGCCCTGCAGTCGCACTGCCTCTCACTGCCATATCGACCGCTCGCGCGTCCAATGCTTATCCGCACGCAAGCGTGCTGGACCAGCCGGAGGGCTCAGCCGGTCCAGATTTCAGCCGGCCAAGGTTTTCGCCGGTCAGCAGGATACAATGAACTCACTCGGCCATTTCGGCGTACAGCGAGACTTTTTCAGGATTTCCGGAGCAGATGCACGTGAGAAGTAGGAATGGCCGCGGTCGGCGGCTTGTGTCGATGGCGGCAACGAGTATGGCAATGGGGCTGGCGCTGGTTGCCCCTGCAATGGCAGTTCCTGGCGTGGCCGCGGCCGATTCCCTGGCCACTGCGACCAGGCTGGACTCCCAGACCCGTATTGTCAGCAACCATACGCAAGGCATCTTCTCTATTACTGTCACCGGCGAGGATGGCCGGCCCGCCACGGGCGCGGTCGCGCTGGAAGATGCAGGCAAGCCGCTGGCTGGAGTTGTGCTCAATGCAGAGGGTACGGCCCAGGTCCAGCTTGATCTGGCGCAGGGCCGGCACGATCTGCGCGCCGTCTACCAGGGCGATGCGACTCATGCAGGATCGGCCTCTGCCGCGTCGGAGGTCAGCGCCGAAGCTACCGGCACGCCGGATTTCCAGGTTACCGTAAACCCAGCCACGCTCACGCTCACGCAGGGCCAGTCCGGCGATGCGACGGTTTCCATCACGCCGGTCAATTCCAGCGCGCTCGCCGCACCGATGTTCGTCACGCTCTCCTGCTCCGGTTATCCGGACCAGTCTTCGTGCAGCTTTACGCCGGAGAATGTTGAGATTCAGCCCGGCACAACTGCGGCAGTCACCAGCAAGATGGTTCTTACCACGCAGGCGCAGCCTGTGCGCGGAACCGGAAGCGGAATGCTGCATCGCCCCCAAAGCGGAAACGGGATTGCTCTGGCCTTTCTGCTGCCCGGAGCGCTCGGCCTCGCCGGTCTCGCTTTTACGGCGCGTAAGAGCAAGTTGGGGCGCCTGGCGCTCATCGCGCTTGTGGCGCTAGTCACCTCGTTCGGCATGACCGCTTGCTCTCCGCTCTACGGCTACTACAACCACGGCCCGAACCCTAACCTGCCCACGCCGCCCGGAACCTACCAGCTTACTGTTGCCGCGCAGTCCAGCGATGGCGTGACGGCGACCACGCACAAGACAAACTTTGCGCTCACGGTGAACACAGTAGGCACGACAACAACGCAGTAAGCATCGCGTGATAAGTACGGAGAAGTAAGATGGTTCTGCGATGAGCAGAGCCATTCTTTTTGGTGCTATCCTTGCGTTGGTGTCTGCGGTTGTCTGCGCCCAAACCACCGGACCGGGCGCGGATCAGGCATGGCTCCGATACAATCGTCTTCCGCAAGGCGTGCCCGTGCCTATGCGTGTTGTCACGCTCGGCGGCGGTGCCGTGGAACATCAAGCCGCCGATGAGTTGCGGCGCGGATTGAGCGGCCTCTTTGGAAAAGTTGCGCCGGCACAGTCTGCCGATCCAGGCGAAATCATTCTCGGCACCGATGCGGAAATCGCCGGCAGTGCTCCGACCGGCGGCATCGCAATTCCCAACGACATCAAACAAGCCCCCGCATGGCGCGCGGCTTCGCAATGGGCGCCCGCCAGGCAGGGCTTCGAGATCTCCCGTGAATCACGCGCCGGCGCAGACACCATTACCATCTCAGCGCCCACCGAGCAGGGGCTTATCTACGGCGTCTTCGCCTTTCTCCGCCTGCTGGCCGGAGAAAAAGACTTGCCTCTTGAAGGCATCCACGAACAGCCCGTGCTGGCTCTGCGCTGGACGGACGAGTGGGACAACGCCGACGGTTCCATCGAGCGAGGCTACGCCGGCCGCAGCATCTTTTTCGAGAATGGCATTCGGAGCGACCTCACGCAAGTCTCCGAGTACGCCCGCCTGCTGGCTTCCATCGGCGTAAACGGCTGCAACCTGAACAACGTCAACAACGCCGACGTATTCCTCATACCGGGAATGCTCAAGGGCATTGCCCGCATTGCCGACACGATGCGCCCTTGGGGTGTTCGCGTCGCACTCAGCGTAGACATTGCCAGCCCGCAGAGTCTCGGCGAGCTCCCAACCTACGACCCGCTCGATCCAGCCGTTATCGCCTGGTGGAATGCTAAGGCCGACGAAATTTACAAGCTAATTCCGGACTTCGCCGGCTTCACTGTGAAGGCCGATTCCGAGGGCCAGCCTGGCCCGGCCAGCTACGGGCGCACGCCTGCCGATGCCGCAAATCTCCTCGCCAATGCCCTCGCGCCCCACGGTGGTGTGGTCCTCTACCGTGCCTTCGTCTACAACCACCACCTCGACTGGCGCGACACAAAGGCTGATCGTGCCCGCGCCGCCTATGACATCTTCCACCCGCTCGACGGCACATTCGCCGCCAACGTTGTTGTCCAGACCAAGGAAGGCCCCATCGACTTCCAGGCGCAGGAGCCGGTTTCGCCGCTTTTTGCGGGATTGCGGCAGACAAATCAGGCAATGGAGGTGCAGATTACGCAGGAGTATACCGGCCAGCAGCGGCACCTCGTTTACCTTGCGCCGATGTGGAAAGAGGTTCTCGATTTTGATCTGCGCGCGGAGCATCTTTCCACTCCTGTCAAGGCAATCCTTGCTGGCCAGAGCTTCTATCGGCCGCTCGGAGGCATGGTCGGCGTCTCCGGCATCGGGCGCGAGTGGCTCGGCTCGCCGCTGGCAATGGCGAATCTCTACGCTTTTGGCCGCCTCGCCTGGAATCCCGAGCTTGCCCCTGAGGAGATTGCCGACGAATGGACGAAGCAGACAATGAGCTCCGACCCGGAGGTAGTGCAGACGATTGAAAAAATGCTCATGCAGTCCTGGCCCGCGTATGTGAACTACACCGGCCCGTTGGGAATGCAGACGCTCACCGACATTACCGGCTCGCATTACGGCCCCAACATCGAATCCAGTGAGAAGAATGGCTGGGGCCAGTGGCACCGCGCCGATGCGAATGGCGTTGGCATGGACCGCTCCGTGGCGACAGGCACCGGCTACGCGGGCCAGTATCCGCCGGAACTGGCGAAGATGTATGAGAATACCGCCGCCACTCCGGATTCTCTGCTGACCTTCTTCCACCATGTTCCGTACACCTACAAGCTGCAAGACGGCAGGACGGTGATTCAGTACATCTACGACAGCCACTATCAAGGCGCCGAAGAGGCCGCGGAGATGGGCCGCGAGTGGGCCACTCTGAAGGATCGTATCGACGACAGGCTGTATAACGAGATGGCTGCGCGCTTCGAATACCAGGCCGGCCATGCAATCGTCTGGCGCGACGCCATCGTGCAGTATTTCTTCAAACTCAGCGGAATCCCGGATGAAAAAGGCCGCGCCGGTAACTATCCCGGTCGCCTCGAAGCCGAAGACGCGAAGCTCACGAATTACGCTGTCGTCGGCGTGCATCCGTGGGAAGACGCATCGCGCGGCAAGGCCGTGACCTGCGCCGCTGCCGGCGGCTGCTCCGCCGAGTGGACCTTCATGGGCGCGGAGGGCCGCTACAACATTGCCGTGCAATACTTCGACCTCGCGGGCGGCGTGGCGCACTTTACGCTCTCGCGCAACGGCCAGCCTCTCGTGGGCTGGGCCGCGGACGCGAAGCTGCCCAGTTTCCGTGGCCTGCACGGCGACAACTCCACACGCTTTACTTATCGTGGCCCCGATGCAAGCGGTCTCGCACTCAAGCCCGGCGATATTCTGCGCGTCGAAGGCGTGCCAGACAGGGCCAGCCCCGACAAGACCGACCCCGCCGCGCTCGATTACATCGAACTTATCCCAGCTCCGTAGCCCGCTCTTTCCTTTACAACCTCCGCCGGTGCCCCACCCTCGGCGCGTTCTTGTTTTTGCGCCTAGGGTGGGAAAGCACAACTGCTGGCTTTGAAACCCCTCCGTTACAATCACCGCATGTCCCTCAACCGCCGCCGATTTCTCTCCACCGGCCTTGCAGCATCCGCTACCCTTGCCGTCGCGCCGCGCATCGCCGGTGCCGAGTCTGCCGCCGCACAGTCTTCGCCAACCATCGAGAGCCTTCCCAATCTCGCGCACCTGGCGCGACCGTTCACGAACGACGAGCGTCGCGCCCGCATCGAGCGCGCCAAAGCTCTCATGGCGGCAAACAAGATCGATGCCATCCTGCTCACCGGCGACACCTCCGCAGTCTACTTCGCCAATCTCCACATCTGGCAAAGCGAGCGGCTCTGGGCGCTTGTCATTCCGGCCAAGGGCAAGCCCTTCCTCGTCGTTCCCGCATTTGAAGAGGGCCGCGCCCGCGAGGTGCTGGACTCCGGCCCCTTCGGCAGCGACGCCGACATTCTCACCTGGCAGGAGGATGAAAG
>JAATFM010000302.1 GCA_015655195.1 Terriglobales bacterium | reverse complement strand
GGCAGCCTGCCGCAGGGACTTTCGCTCGCCGCCGGCAGCAATCTCATCTCCGGCACGCCCACGCAGAACGGCACGGAGAATTTCGCAGTCGAGGTGAAAGACTCCACGGGCGCAACCGCCAGCGCATCTTTCGCCATCACCATCACATCCACGCCACTCACGATTGCCACCAGCACGCTGCCCGCCGGGGTGTTGAACGCATACTATTCGCAGACCCTCACGGCCGCCGGCGGAACAGCGCCATATCTGTGGAGCGTTGCCACCGGCAGCCTGCCCGCCGGACTGTCGCTCAACCCTTCTACCGGCGTCCTTTCCGGCACGCTCACGACCGCCGGCTCCTCCAGCTTCGCCATCAAGGTGACAGACTCGGAGAGCCCGCAGGCCGATGCGACGGCGAATTTCATCGTGACGGTTACGGCAAGCACACTATCGCTGCCTGCGCAGGATTCCATCTTCTACAGCTTTGGCGCGACGACGAACGATGCCCAATATCCCAAGGGCGCTCTGATGCGGGCCAGTGACGGCAATTTCTATGGCGTATCAGCCAGCGGTGGCACGCCTGTGAATGGCAATTTCCAGGGCGCTATCTACCAGATCACTCCCTCCGGCCAGGAGAGCGTGGTCTACAGCTTTACCGGCGGAAATGATGGGTGCGTCGCGTCGGTCTACTTTCCGGGAAATACGCCCGTCGAAGCCACCGACGGCAACCTGTATGGCACAACGACAGGCTGTGGCACGGAGGGCGGCGGAACAATCTGGCAATATAACCTGAAGACCGGAACCTTTACCACCGTCTATGAGCAGCCGTATATGACCGTAGGCGGACGGGCCATTGCCAGCCTGATCGATGGCGGCAACGGCAATCTGTATGGTGTAACGGCCGATGGTGACGCAACCGCGACCAACTACGACGGCACGGTATTCTCCTTCAACTACACGACCGATGCCCTGACCACTCTGCATAGCTTCGTCGGCACCGATGGCACTGGGCCGGAGGCGGTTCTGGTTCTCGGTTCGGACGGCAACCTGTACGGAACCACCACCGTCGGCGGCAACTCACTCGGCAATGGCGTTGTGTTTTCGGTCGGCACCGATGGCAGCAACTTCCAGGTGATCCATACCTTCGACCAAGCCGTGGATGGCAGTGAACCGACCGACCTGGTGCTGTATGCGGACGGCAACCTGTACGGCAGCACGGCGCTCAATGGCACAGGCGGAAACGGGAACTTCTTCAGGATTACGCCGAATGGCGCGAATTCGACATTCACCATCGTCTATAACTTTGCGCCCACAGACGGCCACGAAACCGGAGACTCGTTCATTGGCGGCGACGGCAAGTTCTACTTGGCCAGCCTCGTCGGCGGTGCTAACAGCCTGGGACAGATCATGCAACTTGACAGCCAGGGAAATAAAGCCGATGTATTCGACTATTCGACCTCGACAAATCATAGCGCAGCGCCGCTGTTCGAGTCTGTCGATGGCAATCTCTACGATCCGGTTGGATTGGGTGCCGGCACCTACAGCGATGGCGCGATCTACAAGCTGACGGTGGGCCTGCCTCCGGCCATTACGCTCACGCCGAGCGCCAGCGCTGTCGATCCAGGCAGCCCGGTGACCCTGACGTGGGCAGTAACGAACGCTTTCTCGAAGAACGCGCAGATATGCCTTGCCACCAGTTCGGATAATTCCTGGACCGGCGTGGTCGCTCCCAATGGCACTGCCAGTGTTACGCCCACAGTAAGCTCCGGCGTGGTAACGTATGGCATCACCTGCGGCGGCACTGAGACAGCGCTGGCCGCGGTCAACGTAGGCAGCACGGCCTTTATGGTGACGACCACAGCGCTGCCAAATGGCTCCATCGGCGCGACCTACTCAGCTACGCTAGCGGCCACGAACGGCAAGACGCCATACACCTGGAGCATTCAATCGGGTGCGCTGCCGCAGGGCCTTTCGCTCTCTGGCGCGGGTGTTGTCTCCGGTACGCCGACCGAGAACGGAACCAGCAATTTTGTCGTGCAGGTGACGGATTCGGCCGGAGCAACAGCTACTGCCAGCCTGGCGATCACGATTACCACGACTCCGCTGACGATCGCGCAGGCTAACCTGCTCAACGGCACAGTTGGCACGGCCTATTCGCAGGCCTTTGCGGCCACCGGCGGACAGGCTCCCTACTCCTGGGCCATTGCCTCCGGCAGCCTGCCGCCGGGCCTATCTTTGGCCCCGGCCACGGGCGTTGTTTCCGGAACTCCGACGCGCACAGGCACATTCAACTTCAGCATACAGGTAACGGACTCGGAAACCACGCCTGCGATTCAGACCGCCAAAGGGAACCTCGCAATTCAGCCTGCCGAGTCGACCTTCCCGGCGTCAGGCGCGAGCTTGTGGACCTTCCCCGGATACGCCACCGATGGCGTGCAGCCTGCCGCAGGGCTGATGGAAGCCAGCGACGGCAACTTCTACGGCACGACCTGCTGCGCCGGCGGCAGTGACGCTGGCACACTCTATAAGATGCCCGCCACCGGCGTGGCCAACAAGGAAACCACGGCGGCCTACTTTTCTCTCAGCACCACCGGCTACGGCTCCAGCAGCACACCGATTGAGGCCGCGGACGGCAACCTGTACGGAACCACGCCAAACGGCGGCCCGAACAAGGGCGGCGCTCTGTATCAATACAACCTGCAAACTGGCGCACTTACGCTCGCATACGGCTTCCCGCAGACCACCTACGGAAGCGTTAGCGATCTGATTGACGACGGCAACGGCACGCTCTACGGCACAATACCCAGCGGCGGCGCCAACAGCATGGGCAGCGTCTGGTCCTGGAACTACAACACACAAACCTTCACCACGCTGTATAGCTTTACCGGCGGCAATGACGGCAAGTCTCCCAACGGTGGTGTGCTGCTGGGCAGCGATGGCAACCTCTACGGATTGACCTCGAGTGGCGGTGCTGCTGGCTTCGGTGTCGCATATTCTCTTGGAACCGATGGCTCGAACTTCCAGGTCCTTCACAGCTTTACAAATGGCGCGGATGGCGGTTCGCCGTACGGCGAACTGACCGAGTATTCGGACGGCAACTTCTACGGCGTGACGAATACCGGCGGCGCGAATGGTTTCGGCAGCTTCTTCCAGTTCGTGCCGAAGGGCGCTTCTTCGGTCGTGAATCCTATCTATCAGTTCCAATCAGGAGATGGCCTGAGCTACCCTGACTACTGGCGTCCATTCATCGGTGGCGATGGCAAGTTCTACATCGCGACGCGTCAGGGCGGCGCCAGCGACATCGGCGAGGTGATGCAGTTGGACACGCTGGGCAACAAAGCGGATGTCTTCGACTTTAGCTCATATTTCGCCGGCGGCAACGGTTATCCCGAGTCTTCGCCGACCGAAGGTATGGACGGCAACCTCTACGGGACCGACTACATTGACGGGGTCTATCAGATCCAGACCTATCTTCCGCCGGCGATCTCGCTCCATGCCGGAGTCACGGATGTAACCCCCGGCGATTCTTTCCAGTTGACCTGGGCCGTGAACAACGCCTTCTCGAAGAACGCGCAGGTCTGCATCGGGCGCAGCACGGACAATTCCTGGGCCGGAGCAGTGCCCACCAGCGGCACGGCAACCGTGACGCCAACGGCTGCCGGCGCAGTAACGTATGCCGTCACCTGCGGCGGCTCGGAGACTGCGTTTGTGACCATCAACGGCGACACGCCGCTCGTGGTCAAGACGTCCTCGCTCGCCAACGGAACGGTGGACACCGCGTACTCCGCGGCGCTGACCGCCAGCGGCGGCACACCGCCATACATTTGGGTCCTCACCACGGGCAGCCTCCTGCCGCAGGGCATCTCGCTCTCGTCAACCGGCCAGATCACGGGAACGCCGCTCGACGCCGGAACCACGGTCTTCCAGGTCCAGGTGACGGACTCGGAGCCCACGGCGCAGACCGTGACGACAAACTTCAGCATCACGGTCAATCCCAGGCCGCTTGTGATTACTACGGCCTCGCTCTCGAATGGTGCAGTCGGGCTTGCCTACTCGCAGTCGCTGGGCGCGACTGGCGGAACGGTGCCGTATACATGGAGCATCGTTTCCGGCAGCCTGCCGTCGGGCCTAACGATCACGCCGGCAAGCGGGCTGATCTCCGGCACGCCGACGGCCACGGGAACCAGAACTTTCACCGTGCAGTTGGCGGATGCCGCCAGCACGCCCGCAACGGTAACGCAGAGCTACACAATCACCGTGCAGCCGCAGCCCCCGTCGATAACCACAACCAGCCTGCCCAGCGGCACGGTAGGAACAGCCTACTCACAGGCTTTGACCGTTACCGGCGGAACGGCGCCCTACACCTGGAGCATCAAGAACGGCTCGTTGCCGACAGGCCTCATGCTTGCCGCAGGCACAGGAGTAATCTCGGGCACGCCCACGGCGTCGGTGGTTTCGAACTTCACCGTGCAGGCCACGGACTCGGAGAGCACGCCGGTCTCCGCAGCCGCGACGCTGAGCATCATGGTCAACCCGGCTTCCGGACCAACGCTGCTGACTCCAACCGTGACGGCAAACGTAAATCCGGCTTTCGTCAGCGTGGGGCAGAGCACCACGCTCTCGGCAACGGTCGCCGGAGCAACCGGATCGTCCGCGCCCATGGGCACGGTGCAGTTCCAGGTAAACGGCGTAAACCTTGGCGCGCCCGTGGCGCTGAGCGGTGGAACGGCCACGCTGGCAAACCAGAGCTTTACAGCCACAGGCTCGTATGCAATCACGGCGGATTACTCCGGCGATGCCAGCTATACAGCCGTAAACTCCGCGGCCGTGACGCTGACCGTGACAACTGCAACGCCAACAGTAACTGCGAACCCAACGACGGTAACGGTCTCTGCGCCGGGCGCTACGGGAACAACGACGCTGACCGTGGCGAACTTTACCAGCACGTCAGTCGCCTTTACCTGCGCAGGGCTTCCCACAGGGGCAGCCTGCACCGCTGGAACGGTAAGTAGCTCCAACACGGCCACGCTCCAGATCACGACGACTGGCTCTTCCACCGCGCAGCTCACCTCGCCTAAAACAGGCAACGGCTCGCCGCGCCTGCTTTACGCCTCCGTGCTGCCGGGCCTGTTTGCAATCGCCGGCCTCTTCACCTTCGGTCTGCGCAACCGGCAGTGGCGCAGGATGCTGATGGTGCTCCTGCTGCTCTCCGCGGGAATGGCGATGACCGCCTGCGGCAGCGCCAATAAGGGCAGCGGCGGCGGCAATCCCAACCAGACACCGGCAGGCACAAGCAGCGTAACGGTGACAGCAACAGCGGGCAGCCAGTCCGCATCTACCACAATCACGCTGACTGTGCAGTAGAGAAATAGCAGCTGGCACAACAGGAAAGTAACTCGCAGGGTGGCTTCGTCAGAAGCCACCCTGCTTTTTTGCGGCTTCAGGGGCAATTTTGCTGCCGTGTTTTCCTCCTCTTTGCCTGCCCGCTTGCCGTGGCGAGTCAAATCGGGAACATTCTTGTTTGCAGAAAGGATCACGCATAATAAAAATACGGTTAAAACAAAGCGGAGGGATGGCATTTGCGATACCTCGCCAAGTGGAAGCGCGGGCAGGGGGCATGGCTGTATCTGGCGGCTTTGTGGATGGGCTCGCAGTGCGCCTCCGCAATGATGCCGGCGCGCGCTCCGCGCTACAGCAGCGAGGCCTGGACGACGAGCCAGGGGTTGCCGCAGAACTCCGTGCTGAGCCTGTGCCGCACACGCGATGGCTTTCTGTGGGTGGGAACGCTGGGCGGCCTTGCGCAGTTTGACGGCGCGAGGTTTCGCGTCTTCCGCTCGCTCGATGGCAGCTCGATTGCCGACGATGCCGTGAAGTATCTGGTGCAGGATGCCGGCGGCGCGCTGTGGATTGGAAGCAGCACGGCGGTGACGCGGTATCGCGATGGGGTCTTTGAACGCTTCGATGCTGGCTCGAAAGAGGGCCACGCGTTCATGGCTGAGGGGATCGTTGCATTGGAGGCCGACGCGCGCGGCGGCGTGTGGATGGCGAATCATCGCGGGCAGGTGTTGCTGGTAAGGGATGGACAGAGCCGCGTGGTATCTGCGCCCGCGGTCGTGACCGCGCTGGCCGCCGATCCTGCGGGCGGCGTGTGGGCGGCAAGCCGCAACGGGTTCTTTCTGCTGCGTGATGGAGCCGTTGCCTCGCGCGTGTGGGCGGCGGGCAGCAGCTTTGCGGCAATTTATGCGGGCGCACGCGATGGAAGCGGGCGCGGCGAGGTGGTGGCGCGCGCGGGCCTCGACACCTATGCGCTGCGCGGCAATGCGCTGACGCGGTGGGCGGGTTTTCGCAGAACCTGGCACGCGGCTGCCGATGGAGACGGCGGGAGCTTGTGGCTGACCGCCGAGACCGGGCTGTTGCTGATAAAAGATGGCGTGGTTGTGCGGCAGGTCGGCGTGAAGGATGGGCTGGCCGAGGGAGACATCGAGGCTGTGCTCGGCGATGGAGCCGGTGGAGTGTGGGCGGGAGCCTATACCTCCGGATTGCAGCACCTCTATAACGGGGCCTTTGCCTCGTATGACGCCCGCGACGGGCTGCCGGATGCGCCGTATGACATGGTGTCCGCCGCGCCGGACGGAGCGGTGTGGGTCGGAGGATCGGTCAATGACACGGACAGCGATTCGGGCAGCGATGCCGCAAAGAAGGCGGACAAGGATGCGAGCCATGCGCCGCGCGTGATCGGGCGCATGGATGCCGACGGCATCATGAGCTTCGGGTGGGCCGAGGGCGTTACCGGCGAGCAGGCGATGGGAATAGCTTTTGACGACCGGCACGGCATGGTGCTGGCCATGGCTCCTTCGGGGCTTTTTCGTTTTGCGGGCGGGCGGTTTGTGCAGTTCTACAGGCCGGCGCAGGGCCGCTATGCCACGGCGCTGATGAAGGATCATGCAGGGAACCTGTGGCTGGGCGTGCATGGCGGCGCGCTGCATGAGCTGCTGGCCGCAGGCGGCGAGCGGGTGCTGACGGAGCGCGAGGGACTGCTCGATAACTCCATCTGGTCGCTGGCCGAGGACAAGGCCGGAACGGTCTGGGTGACAAGCTCAAAGGGCGTGACGGCCTTGCGCGGAGACAGCGGCACGGAGCGCTTTCCGCTGGGCTTTATCGGCTCGGCCTATGCCGATCCGCGGGGCGGCGTGTGGTTCGGGTCGTTCAAGGGATTGCGCTACTACGATGGCAAAGGCTTTCATTTGCTCACGCAGAAGGATGGTCTGCCGAGCGACACCGTAATCTGCATGGCGCGCGATGCAGAGGGAAACCTGTGGGCGGGGAGCGCGAACGGCATCTTCCGGCTGGAGGCCGGAGAGCTGGATCGGTGGATGCACGGCGAGCCGATGCGGCTCCATGTGCGCGTCTTTGGCAGCGCGGATGGTCTGCTGAGCAGCGAAGTGATCGACGTGGGGCAGAACACGCTGAGCGTGGCTCCCGATCACAGGCTATGGTTTGCCACCACGCGCGGGATTTCGGTGATCGATCCGTCGCTGCTGCGCGACGAGCCGCTGGTGGCTTCCATTGAACAGGTCTCGGTGGATGGCGAGAGGCAAAGCGGAGCTGGCTCCTTTGATGTGAGGCCGGGAAGGCATACGATTCGCATCGAATACACCGCGCCGCATCTGGTCGATGCCGGGCGCGTGGTCTTCGACTACAAGCTCGACGGGTGGGACCGCGACTGGGTGAGCGCCGGGACGAGCCGCGAGGTTTCCTATGCCGGCCTGCCGCCGGGTAGCTACAGCTTTCATGTGCGGGCGCGGTACGGCGATGCCTCGGGCGCGGCAAGCATTGCAGGAATGTCGCTTGCTGTGCAGCCCTTCTTTTACCAGACGCGGTGGTTTGTGCTGCTGCTGGCGGCTGCCGGTGCGGGAGTGCTGTGGCTGCTGCTGCGGCTACGGGTGCGAGCCTCGGAGCAGAGGCTTGAGGCGATGTATAAGGTGCGGCTCGATGAGCGCAATCGCATTGCGCGGCAGTTGCATGACACGCTGATTCAGGATGTGGTGGCAACGGCGCTGGGGCTTGAGGCGTTGAGTGGCCAGATGAACGCGCAGCATGGCGACAGGCAGAATCTGGAGAAGCAGGAGATCGACGCGGCTGTTGCATCCCTGCAAGGCACGGTGCGGCGCGGGCGCTCGGCGCTGATCGAGCTGCGCAACGAAGAAGCCGCAATGGTAGATCTGGCCGCGGCGCTTACCCGCGCGCGGGGTGAGTTGTGGAGCGGCGATGTGCCGGAGTTCGTGCTGCGGGTGAGCGGGAATGCGCCGGCATTTCTGGCCTCGGTTTATGACGATGTGTACAGCATTGCGCGGGAGGCGCTGATTAACGCCTACCGCCACGGACACGCCGCGCGGATCGAGGTGAAGATTGCCTATTCGGCGGGGTCGGTCGAGCTGACGGTGGAGGATGACGGCATGGGGCTGCCCGGCGAGTTTACCGCGCAGGGAAGGCCGGGGCATTTCGGGCTGCAAACTATGCGCGAGCGCTCGGTAAAGATTGGCGGGCGGCTCACAATGGATGCCGCCGATGGCGAGGGCACGCGCGTGCGGCTGGTGGTGATGCGCGAGCGTGCGCGATGGTGGAATCCGTGGCAGAGAAGGTTGGCATGAAGAAGGTCGAGAGGGAGACTTCGCGAGAGATTCGCGTGCTGCTGGTGGACGATCATCCGCTCGTTTCGCAGGGGCTGGCGAAGATCATCGAGCAGCAGCCGGATATGACGGTGGTGGCCGAGGCGCATAACGGAAGCGGCGGCGTGGCGGCCTTTCGCGAGCACGCGCCCGATGTGACGCTGATGGACCTGATGCTGCCCGATATGCCGGGCACGGAGGCCGTGGCGCGGATTCTGCGCGAAGCTCCGCAGGCGCGGGTGCTGATGCTGAGTTCCTCGGAAGGCGATGCGGACATTTATCGCGCGTTGCAGAGCGGGGCCTTCGGGTATCTGCTCAAGGGCATCAGCGGGCGCGAGTTGATTGACGGCATCCGCCGCGCCCATGCGGGCGAGTGGCACATGGATGCTTCGGTAGCTATGAAGGTGGCCGGATATGTTTCAGCTGGCGGGCTGAGCGCGCGTGAGGTCGAAGTGCTGGGGCTGGTCGCTAACGGGCAGAGTAATAAGCGCATTGGCGATTCGCTGCACATTGCCGAGAACACGGTGAAGATGCACCTGAAAAATATCCTCGTAAAGCTGAATGCCGCAGACCGCACGCAGGCCGTGACGATCGCACTGCGGCGCGGGATTCTGCACCTGTGACGCCGGATATACCCGACCCCGATCTTGATGCTGCCGGTCCTGATACACGAGGTCTTGATACACCCGATAGGGTTAGCGAAATTACGCTCCATATCGGGGGAAGATTTGTCGCCCGGTGCGGGCTATGCTTTAGGAACCTGAAATCTCTCACAGGGGATGCGGACAAAGCAGCCGCACACACGCAGTACGTCGTACCCTCTCTATTTTTTCTGACATTTTCTGGAAGCTGACGCAGCGGAGTATCTCGCGGCGCCGACGGTATTTCCTATCTCAAAAACAGCCTTTCCCGGCGCACGCCGCCGGCGAAGATGTGAGGAACATATATGAAGCCGATACGAAAACTTGCATGGCTGCGGGCCGCCGGGCTCTCTGCATTTCTGGCCGCTTCTCTGGCCGCGCCGCTATCTGCGCAGACGGCGGGCGCTGCCACATCCAACACTTCCGCCGCAGGCGCGGGCGTTGCCAATCTTGTGAAGAGCGCCATTGACAATGCGGTGCGTACAAAGATTGGCAGCTCCGTGCATCCGCTG
>JAATFM010000010.1 GCA_015655195.1 Terriglobales bacterium | reverse complement strand
GCGCGTGGGTTCTTGGGGTCTTTATCGAGAATGGCCTGGAAGCGCTGCTGCGCCTCGCCTAGCTTCTTGGCGTTGAGAGCGGCAAAGGCGGCGCGCTCTTCCGGGGTGCGGGCAATGCCGGAGTTCGCCTGCGCCAATCTGGTTTCGGCTTCCTTCAGCCTGGCGGCTAGTTCGGTGTCGTTGGGATGGGCGCGGAGCCAGGCGCGCAGATCGGCGGAGGAGGACGGATTGGCGGATTCCCACACGAGGGCCTGACGCAAGGCGGCAGAGGCATCGGAATCGCTCTGGCGCGCCATGAGGAGACGCACGCCTTCAGAGCGGGTTTTGGCGTCGTAGGTGAGAATCTTGCCGAGCGCGATGGCGTAGCGCGAGTCGCCGGAATTGCGCTTCATCAGCCCGCGCAGGCCAGCGATAGCCTCCTGCTTGCCGTTGGCGGTACCGTAGAGGGTCTGGTAGTAGGCCAGCGCCACGTCGCCGTCGGGCGGATGGTCGCCGTACACCCGGCGATAGACTTGCATGGCCTGCTCGTTGTTGCCGGACCGGGCCAGATCACCGGCGCTCTTTAACGCGCTGTCCTGGGCGGGCGCGCTTTGCAGCGCTGCAATTTTGGCAATGTTCGGGTCGTTGGGGTAGGCGGCGCGGAGGCGGTCGAGAGCGGCATTGGCCTCGGTGTTCTTGCCCATGAGCTTGTAGTCGCGAGCCACGCCGGCAAGGGCTTCTGCGTTCTTTGCGTCGGAGAACAGAACCTGCTGCCAGACCTGGAGAGCCAGGTCGGGGCGGCCGCGGGTTTCAAACGAGCGCGCATTCGCGATCAGCGTCTGGCGTGTCTTCTCCGAGCCGGCTCCCTGGGCCGGGCTGCGCCCCGTCGAAGCGAGCGCCGCCAGCAGAAGGCACACAAAACCGAGCGCAAAGCCGACCGCCTTATTTTGCCGGGCCTTATTTTGCCGCGTGAAAATCAATGTGCCCACTCCACCTTCAATTCGCCGTTTGCGCCGAAGCCGAACCTCTTTTCGCCAAATCCCTGTGCAAAGAGAATCAGGTTCTGGTCGTAATAGGTTGGGTCTTTGCCGTAAAGTCCGGTTGATTTGTCCAGATCCGCGTCCACCCTCGCCTGCTGCCCCGAGACGGCCTGAGCGGTAACGGCCTGCCCGGTTTGTTGCAAGGCGCGCAGATACGGAAGCAGCGCCGCGGAAAATCCTACTGGTCCATCTTGCGCCATTGGGACTCCCTGGTCACTCACCTTTTCGGGGGGTGCACCATGATTGGCAAGGTAATTCGCCATCCCGTTGACGGTCGCGGAAAGCCCGGAATGTCCCGTGCCGGAGCTGTCCGAGATACCGGCCCACAGGTAAACGCGAATGGCGTCGTAACCGCCCACCGCCGGCGGAGGCGTTTTGCCGGGCTCGGGCGGCGCAAGCGCGGAGGCCGGGCTGAACCCCGTAGCGGGCGAATAATTCACAAAATCCATTGCGAATCCATTGCGGGCGCTCTGCGCCAGAAGCCGGGGAATATTGGCGGCAATCGCCTTCCACGGCCCATGCGGATTGACCCTGGCAAAGCGCTCAAAGAGAAAAGGTGGCAAGTAGCTGGGGTCCAGGGTATAGAGCTGGCCGTGAACATAGTTTGCGCTCGGTCCGGCCAGCAGCATCCAGCCAAAGCCGGGCAGTTCGGCCGTCTCGCGCTGCGCAATGTTGGCGATCATCGCTTTGCCGAGGGCCGTATAGGCTTCGTTCTTCCAGAGCCTGCCCGCCTCGACGAGCGAGTAGGCAATCCAACAGTCGGAGTCGGCGGCCTGCCCCGGATCGAGGAGCTTCCACGTGCCGTCTGGAGCCTTGCCCCAGAGCCAGCCGGGGAGATTGTTGCTCATATCGCCGGCGGCGAGATTGCTCTGGGTCCAGCCGAGCAGCTTATCAAATCGGGTGCGGTCGTTGTTGACGAGAGCAAAAAAGAGCGCATAGCTCTGGCCTTCGGAGGTGGTAGCGCTGCCGCGCATGGGATCGACGACACGGCCCGCCGGATCGATAAAATGCGCCGCGTAGGCATTCCATAGCGGCCACTGGGCCGGCGCAGGCGCAGGCTTACAGCCGCCGGCCGCGGCCATGAGGAATGGAAGCATGGCAAGCGCCACCCTGTTCCGCGACTGGGAGAACCACAGACCCATCAATGAGATAACTCCGGAGGAAATGCACTGCGCTGATTCAGTTGGATGCAACGATTAGAGTCGGAGTCAATCGGCTTTCCGATTCCGACCGACCGGCTGCCGGAGATACGGGAGGATTGACTGTCGTGGTATCCCAGGTTCCAACATCAGGAACCTGGGGCACCCGCAGAGATTATCGTTCCGAATTCCCTGCTCCACAATGCCTAGTTGCTTACCTTCAGCCGCCGGCGGGCCCGCGACCGCAGCCATCCCCGCGCCCAGATGGCGAGCAGGAAGGCAAGGAGAAGCACAATAATGCCGGCCAGCCACGGAACCTCCTCGAACCAGAATTCGAGGCGCGTCCAGAGCGGCAGCTCGCCCACATGGTAAATGTTCGAGCCGACGCGGTAAGACTGGAAGCGCGTGCCGAGGAGCATCGACACCGAACCCTGAATGTCGCTGGCCTGCTGCACGTAAAGGAAGGTGGAGAGGAACGGCTCGAAGGTCGTCGAATCCTTGATGCGGATGGCAACGATGCTCTTGTTGCCGCCCGGATCGAAGGGCGATTCGATGCCTTCGATCATGGCGTCCGGCGAGCCGGAGGCAACCAGCGTGCCGGATTCCTCCTCGCTGACCGTCGGCTCCTTCCACCACGCATGATGGAGCGGCGCAAGGAAGCCCTGCGTATCGTGCACCTGAATCTTGCCGTTGCTCAGCGACACAGGCAAGAACCGGGCCAGCTTGTCGAAACCGGGCTGGTCCTCGCCGGTTCCGAGGACGAGGAAATCGCTCTTAGCGCCGGTGGTCATGCTGTCCGGGCCGGCCACGGTGACGCGCAGGGCCGGGTAGCCGGTCTGCCTGCCAAAGTGGCCCATGAGCGTGATGAACATCTCGATCTCCTGCTCGGTGGGCGAGGAGGGCAGAACGACGGTTGTGTTGTTCAGGTCAGCAAAGCGCGTAAACGGGAAGCCGGCGTTAGCGAATGTCTCAAGGTTCGGCATGGCCGCATAATGCGGATAGCCGCGCAGGTCGAGATAGGATTCGCGCAGGATGGCTCCCTGCATGTTGATCGGCGTCGTGTCCTGGCAGCCGGTGCGCTGCTTCAGCAACTGGAAGGTGAAGTCGAAAGAGAGCGAGTTCGAGAATGGGCGCAGGTTCACGACCGGCACCGGCACGTCGATGCGCGAGGTGCGCACCGCATCCTGCCCCGGCACAAGCGGAACGGAGCCGATAAAGGCGTTGTTGACGCGCATCTGGAGGCTCGAAATCGGCCCGATGGGAATTGCATTGTAGGTGTAGGCCAGACGCAGGATCGTGTTCGGCCTCTCGGTGTAGAGAATGTCGGGAGGCAGCCGGAAATAGACGTTGAGCGGCGTGGAGCCGTCGCCCTGGACCGACTCGGCGGTGGCGTAATTCCAGAGCGCGATGGTCTGGTCGGTCTGCGCCCAGCGCGGAGCCTTGTCGGCAAGCTGCTTGCCGGGCAGCGTCAGGTCGTCGATGGAAACGGTTGCGCCATTAAGCAGCCCGCTGTGGAGCGCCACCGCCTGCGCAGCCTTGATGACATCGGGGCCGTTGTTGCCGGCGATAATCAGGACCTTGCCGAAGGGGTCATTCGGATTGCCCCGCATGGCGACTGTCGGCCCGCGAACATCGCCGAGATTCAATCCAGCGGGAAGGCTGGATGGATCGTCGGCGACCACGATCGCGTCGCCGGCGGGTATGGAGCCCAGATGCACGGGGAAACGCACCGGGCGGTTCTCCGAGACCATGCCGAAGTAGCTGGTAACGATGCCGGCGGCCTGAATGGCCTGCGGCGAAGGCGAAGAGCCGAAGACTACCGGCACGGCGAGCGGCTGCACCACCGCCGGATCAAGGAACGGAGCCGGCAACTGCTTCAGGTCATCGTTGAGCGGAAGCAGGTCGCCGTCGATTTCAAGATACGTGGCGCGATGGATGCGAGCCCAGATCGTCGTATTCGACGGGTCTTCGCAAACCATTGTGTAGTGCCCCATGAAATCGAAGCGCAGGGAGTTGTTATGCACGAGCAGCTCGGCGGGAATCTCGAAAGTCTGCTCAGCATTCTCGCTGACAGCGCCGTTGCCCTGCTCTTTCGGCTCGATGGCGGCAAAGGCGGTGCCGTTGATAGAGAGCCGCACGTGGCTGATATGGGCCACGAGGCTCGGCGAGAAGATGTAGAAGACGTGAATCTTTACCGAGCGCGGAACATGCGTCTCCGGCAGCGTGAAGTAGACGGTGTGGCCTGAGTCAATGCCGTGTAACTCGATGGGCGGCGAGCCGGCATCGTTGAGGCTGAAGACATCGCGGAATTTTCCCGGCGGCGGCGCAGGCAGATCCTTGAGTTGCTGCCGCTCCGCCGAGCCCAGGTAAGGCTGGTCTTCCGACTGCGCATGGACGGTCTTTGCGGTGCCGAGCCCGAGCAGCAGAACCCCGAAGAGCAGCACGGAGGTAACGGCGGGAAGACGGGTCTTGCTCGAAGGCTCAGAGGATTCAAAGAGCCCCTTGAAGGTGATGACAAGGCCGTGCATGGCGATGCGGAAGATGCGGCTCATGCTGCGGCCCACATCGTCCTTTTCGCGCGCCTCGCCCCAGCCCAGCCAGGAATCGGCGCGGGTATAAAGCACAGTGGTCAGCAGCTCCTGTTCGGCGATAGTGTTGGCCTCGAAGTGGGCGCGGAGAATCTGCCCCTCGGAAGAAATGGCCGCGGCGTGGATTTCGTTGGCCGATGAGGGCACGGGGAAGACAATCTGCATCTCCGTGCCGGGAGGAATAACTTCGTGCTCCGGTGTACGGACGCTCAGGCCACCGGAAGACATATCGATGGTTTCGCCGGAGAAGACGCGGCCGTCGGCAAGCTTGATGGTGATAGGCACGGCAATGCTGACGCGGACCGAGGTGCGTAGCTGGCGCATCTCGCGGGCGACCGCGTTGGCCACGCCGAGGATGATGACGTTAAAGACGCACCAGATGACGTTCATGATGACTGTTCCGGGGTGCGAAGCATCCCATATAAAGAAGCGCGGAATCGCCACAATCAGCGCCACGAAATTGAGCGCCAGCAGGAACAGGAAAGGCCATGCGATCTTCTTGTCGAAGTAGGTCTTTTCCACCACGCCGCCCTTTGCCGTCACGTTGAACTTGCCAAGCTTGGGATTGATGAATGCAAGAAGCGTCGGCATCAGGATGTAGGGCGAGAGCACGATCTCGTAGATCTCGTTCCAGAAGGAGTGTCGGTGCTCCCCCTGCACGCGGGAGTTGGTGAGATTAGCCATGAGCAGGTGCGGCACGGCGTAGGCAAGAATCGCAGCCCAATAGCCGGGCAGGTTGCTCTTGTTGAAGAGCAGATAAGCCAGCGGCGAGGTGACAAAGACCAGTCGCGGCACCGCGTACAGAAAGTGCAGCATGGCGTTGAAGTAGCAGAGGCGCTGCGGCCACTTCAGCCCCTTGGCAAAGATCGGGTTGTCGGTGCGCATGATTTGAATCATGCCGCGAGCCCAGCGAATGCGCTGGCCCACGTGCGCCGAGAGCCGCTCGGTGGCAAGACCGGCGGCCTGCGGAATGTTGATGTAGGCCGTGTTCCAGCCCTTCATCTGGAGGCGCAGCGAGGTATGCGCGTCCTCGGTCACGGTTTCGGTGGCAATGCCGCCGATCTGGTCAAGCGCTTCGCGGCGCAGCACAGCACAGGAGCCGCAGAAGAAAGTCGAGTTCCAGAAGTCGTTGCCGTCCTGCACGACGCCGTAGAAAAGCTCGCCTTCGTTGGGAATCACGCGGAACTGCTGCAGATTGCGCTCGAAGGGATCGGGCGAGTAATAGTGATGCGGCGTTTGCAGCATCGCGAGCTTGGGGTCGCGGATAAACCAGCCCAGGCACATCTGCAAAAAGCTGCGCGTGGGAACGTGGTCGCAGTCGAAGATGGCAATGTAGGGCGAAGTGAGCCCCTTGAGCGCGGCGTTGATGTTGCCGGCCTTGGCGTGCTTATTGTCCTTGCGGGTCTTGTAACCCACGCCGGCCTCGCGCGCAAACTCCTCGAATTCCTTGCGGCGGCCGTCGTCGAGGATGTAGATGTGGAGCTTGTCGGCGGGCCAGTCGATGTTGAGCGAGCCAAGCACGGTGTAACGCACCACGTCGAGCGGCTCGTTGAAGGTGGGAATCAGCAGATCGACGTGCGGCCACCGGGCTTCGTCATCAGGCAGCGCCACGGGAGCGCGCCGGAGCGGCCAGATGGTCTGGAAGTAGCCCAGTGTCATTACGAGGAAGGCATAAGCTTCCGACAAGAGCAGCAAAGACATGAAGATGATGTCAACAACGCCCCACTTGTTTGCCGGATCGTGAAAGAACTGCGTCAGCGTGGAGATTCGCCAATACCCGTAACGGAAGGTACAGAAGAGCGACATAATCATCAGCGTGAGCGTGACGATGTAGGAGTCCGAGGCGCGCGAGACGGCAATGGCGATCAGCACAAAGAGCAGTCCGCAGACCACCTGCTGCGGCCACGTGAGCGGAAGCACGCCAAAAAAATAAAAGACAACGCCGGTAATGCCGAGAAAGACAAGGCGCAGGAGCTTCGTGAAGAGATTGCCGCCGCGGCCAATCTCCTGCCACACACTGGTCGCGGTCATCGTTCGCTCCAGCGTGCGCCGCGTTGCCCGGAATCGGCAGGGGCGGCCTGGCTTTTGACCCAGGCGGCAAGGCGCTTGAAGTCCTCTGCCGCGGGGGATGTTGGCGCGTAATCCATCACTGTCATTCCTTCCGCGAGAGCCTCGCTCACCGCCGGGCTGCGGCGCAGCGTGACGGGCATCAGGCGGCTGCCGAGTTGTCCGCGCAGAACCTCGCGCACATCCTGGTGCAAGCGAAGCTCCTCGTCGAACTGGTTGAGAACATAATACGGAGTTACAAGTTGCCCCGTGCCTCCGGTGTTGCGCTGGAAGAACGATTCGATGGCGCCGACACTGGCCACGGAGCTGACATCAGGCGCTACGGGAACCAGCACGGTGGGCGTCATGCGCAGGATGCGGCGGATGACGGAGCCGGAGGCCGTTGCCAGATCGATGAGGATACGGCCGGCGTTGCCGCCGTGGCGGAGAATCTCCTGCGTGAAAGGCTCCGGTATGTTGCCTTCTGCGCCGAAGCGGTCGGTATCGAGGGCAAGAAGCTCGATGCGCGAGTCTTGATTTCCCGCGTGGCGCGAGTCCTGACGCGAGCCTGGGTCCTGTGCGTGCGGAGCGGCAAAGGTGCGAAGCACGCCCTGGCGCTGATCGCGGGAGCCGAAGAAGAACGGCAGCATTCCAAAACTGGCCGTATCGACGAGCAGAATGCGCTCTCCCTCCGCCGCGAGCGCACGGCCCAGCGTGGCGATGAGGCTGGATTTGCCCACTCCGCCGGCAAGCGAAAAGGCTGCCAGCGCGGGAATGCGATGCCGCATGGGAGTCGGCGCATCGGGCGACGAGGAAAAGATGCCGCTCAAGGCGAACCAGCGGGCGGCAAGCGGCGGCTGGGGCTGCGGCGGAAGAACAGGCTGCACCACACCCGGCGACGCAAGAGACTGCGGCGAAACCGCCGGAACGGAGGGTGGAACAGATGGAACGAAAGACGGAACGGAGGGCTGCGCGAAGGACTCCTGAAAAACGGCAGCGGCAGGAACGAGAACCGGGCCTGCATTGACCGGACTGACATTTTCGGGGCGGTCGTCGAGACGATCGCCGCCGTCGACAACCGGCATCTCCGGCACGCGGGTTTCGGAAGCCGGAAGGAACTCCATTGCACTGGCAGTCTCAGCCAGCGCGACAGCGAAGGTCGAAGTTTGCGGCACAGCAGACGCCAGAGTCTTTTCCGCCTCTGCCGGCACGGCCTGAATCGCTGGCGCAGCTTGAATTGAAGACACGTCAGGCTCCGCCACGCGCCGCCGCTCGGACTCAATCGCCTCCTGCACGCGCTTGCGAGCCTCTTCCCTCACCTGAGTCCGGGTTGCCGAGAAATCTCGATACCGAGCCCCCCGCAGGTTGGCCCACGAATATAAAGTAGCTACATCTTCCGGAGTTTTTTCCGACACAACGACTGCCTGACCTTTCGCCATTCCCCCATACCTTCCCGAGTCTCCGGCGCCCCCGCTGCCCGGAAACAAAGACACTGCACTTCTCTGTGAGTTCGAATACGGCTCGCATCTGCATTTTTCTGCGCCGGTCCCGCGCTTTAACGGAGCCGCTCACACGCACGATGCACTCTATTTAGCTGAATGGTATCGGGCACTAAGCCTCCGCTTCAATCACCAAGGCATGGCTACTCCAGTACCACTTTTGGGTTAGATATCGATTACTTCCACGGGGTTACCGTACGAAAGGCCGCTCCAGTTGCCGCCAGGCGGCGGCAAAAAGTCGTGCAGGAGGCACCCGGTTGTCCTCTTGGGGCTAAAGCCATTTTCCTTATTCGGCTCATTCGGCAGGCCGGAGATAAATCCCCGGCCTGCCAGTCGCGCCCTGTCACAAAGCAAATTCAAACTGCCCCATTCCCCCAAACAGGCCCCTGCCGCGCGTCCCGGCTACAATACATGGATGGCACAGCACACACAGGCCGAGCTGCGTCTGAAGGCGGTTGAGCCCGCATGAAGGGATTCTTCCGCCTCCTGCGCTTCGGGCTGCCGTATATTTTCTACTGGCTCCCCGGCGTCGTACTGCTCGCCGCAGTCGGCCTGCTGGATGCGCTTCGCCTCGCCTTCTTCGTGCCGATTCTCGGCGTCGTGCTCCGCCCCGACAATTCTTCGAACTCCATGCCGCTCTTTCCCTTTGCGCCGCCGGGCTGGCAGTTCGACATGCACCAGTTCGTGCCGCCGCGGATTCATAACGCCTGGGCCGTCGTGGCCTTCGCGCTCATCTCCTCCACCATCCTGAAAGGCCTCTTCGACTACGCCGGCACCTACCTGGTGAATTACGCAGGCTTCGGGACCATCACCGACCTCCGCAACCGGCTCTACGAAGTCACTCTCCGCCGCTCGGCCAGCTTCTTTCAGAAACACCCCACCGGAACCATCCTCTCCACGCTCATCAACGACGTTGACAAGGTTCAAAACGCCGTCAGCACCGTCCTTGGCGACTTCCTCCAGCAGTTCTTCACCTTCCTCTTCACTGCCGCTCTCGTCATCGCGCTTGGCGGGCGGCTGAGCTGGCTGCTGCTGCTCTTCGTGCCCGTTGTCATCACTTCGGCGCGGCGTATCGGCCGCTCCGTCCGCACGCGCACCCGCACGGGCCAGGACAAGCTCGCGGAAATCCAGAACATCCTGCATGAAACGGTGACCGGGCATCGCATCGTGAAGGCATTCAACACGGAGCTGGCGGAGGTTCTGCGCTTTGAGAATGCCGCCACGCGGCTGCTGCGCGCCAATCTCCGCAGCGTTCGCATTCAGTCCATCAGCTCGCCGCTCATGGACACGATCGGCGCCATTGCCATCGCGTTCCTGCTCTGGATCGGACGCAACGAAATCCTGCACGGGCGCATGACCGCTGAGGTTTTCATCCCCTTCATCATCGCGCTCTTCAAGCTCTACGATCCCGTGCGCCGCTTCGCCTCCTACTACAACAGCTTCCAGCAGGCGCTCGGCGCGTCGATTTCGATCTTCGCGTTTTTCGATACGAAGGATGAAGTAAAAGAACGCCTTCGCGCCACGACTCTTCGCCAGTTCAAACAGTCGATCCGGTTTGAAAACGTGGGCTTTTCCTACTCGACCGAAGAGGGCGAGCACCAGATTCTGCACAATGTCGATCTTGCGGTGCCATCGGGCGAGATGCTTGCCCTCGTGGGCCCCAGCGGCGCGGGAAAATCCACGCTCGTCAATCTCATTCCACGCTTCTTCGATGTCACATCGGGCCGCATCCTTGTGGACGGCCACGACCTGCGGGATTTGACGCTTGGCTCGCTTCGCCGACAGGTGGCGCAGGTCACGCAGGAGACCATTCTCTTTAATGACACGGTGCGCAACAACATCGCCTACGGCCAGCCCGATGCCAAGGCCGAACTCGTCGAGCAGGCTGCGCGTAACGCCCTCGCCCACGATTTCATTCTCAGAATGCCGCAGGGCTATGACACGGTGATTGGCGAAAAGGGCTTTCGTCTCTCCGGCGGCGAGCGCCAGCGGATTGCCATCGCCCGCGCGCTGCTCAAGAACGCGCCGGTTCTGATTCTCGACGAGGCAACCTCCGCTCTCGACGCGGAAAGCGAGTCGCTGGTGCAGGCCGCGCTCGGCAACCTGATGCAGAACCGGACTGTTGTTGTAATTGCCCACCGGCTTGGCACCGTCCGCCGCGCCAACCGCATTGCAGTGCTCGAAGAAGGCCGCATCACCGCCATCGGCGCGCACGAGGAACTGCTCAGCACCTCGCCCACTTACAAGCGCCTCTACCAGTTGCAGTTCATGGATATGCCTGAAATTAACGGGGCGGCTCAACTGGAGCCTGCGCTCTGAGCAACAAAAAGGAAGATCGACGAATGCCGCTTTACTCCATGACGGGCTTTGCCCGCACCCAGGCAAGGGTCAACGACCAGACCAGCTACACGCTCAGCCTGAAGAGCGTGAATCATCGCTTTCTCGACGCGCAGTTGCGTCTGCCTTCGGGCTTTGACGCGCTTGAAATGGAGCTGCGCCGCGTTCTCAAGGAGAGCCTCGTCCGAGGCCATGTGGAGCTGACGCTCTCCATTGATCGATCTACGCAGCAGGCCGCCGGCCTTAACCGCGAGCTTGTGGCCGGCTATCTTGATGCCTTCCGCGCTGCGCAAAAAGAATTCTGGCTTGCGGGCGACCCGGACCTTAATACGATTCTCCGCATTCCAGGCGCATTGGAGGCGAACCATCGCGGCTCGGGCGAAGAGGACACAGCGGCTCTCTCGGCCAGCGTGCTTGCCGAGATCGGTCCCCTGCTCGAACAGCTCAAGACGATGCGCGCCCGTGAAGGCGAGTCGCTTGGGGAGATTCTGCACGGCTCGCTCGACCGGCTGGCGCAGGCCGTGGAAGGCGTGTCGCAGCTTCGGCCCGAGGTGGAGCAGCGCTATCAGGAGCGGCTCACACAACGCCTGAGCGCGGCTGCCGGCTCGGAGTTCAGCCGTCAGCGAGTGCTCGAAGAGGTTGCCGTCCTCGTGGACCGCAGCGACATTGCCGAAGAGCTGGCGCGGATGACAACGCACATCGGCCACTTCCGCGAGCTGCTCTCCGCAGGTGGCGAAGTGGGCAAGAAGCTCGATTTTCTTTTGCAGGAGATGAACCGCGAGGCCAACACGCTGCTTTCGAAGACCGGCGGCGTAGGCGGCAAGGGAACGCACATCACCGAGCTGGGCCTGGCCATGAAGGCTGAGATTGAAAAGGCTCGCGAGCAGGTTCAGAACGTGGAATAAGCGACGACATGGGTAGGCCGGGGATTGATCCCCGGCAATTGAAGCAGCAAACAAGTTTTGAAAGGGCGCGGCTTTAGCCGCGCCGTGATGCACAAATAGAAGTAAGGGCTTTAGCCCCGAGGGAATGCCGCTTGACGAAGCATTTCTCACAAAATCTCAGGCAAGGATAGAACGTGGCAGGCATTCTTTTTATCATTTCGGCCCCTTCGGGCTCCGGCAAGAGCACCCTGGTGAGCGAGCTGCGCAAGCAGGTCACGGGCGTGGATTTCTCCATCTCGTGGACGACGCGCCAGCCTCGCGGCTCTGAGCAGAACGGCCGCGAATACTACTTCACGGACCGCGAGGAATTCGAGCGCATGATCGCGGCGGGCGAGTTCCTGGAACATGCCGAGGTCTTCGGCAACTACTACGGGACGAGCCGCCGCTCGCTGGACGAAGCGCGCCGCCTGGGCCACGACCTCATCCTCGACATCGACGTGCAGGGCGCCTTGCAGGTTCGCAAGACCATGGCGGAGGCAGTCAGCATCTTCGTGATGCCGCCCAACCCTAAGGTTCTTCGCACGCGGCTCCGCAATCGCAGCCGCGCCGAGGGCCAGGTGAACGAGGCCGAGCTTTACCGCCGCCTCTCCGAAGCCAGCAAGGAGATTGAGAATTACGGCGAATACAGCTATATTCTGGTCAACGATATTCTGGACCGAGCGGTAGCGCAGCTTGAGGCAATCGTGCTTGCCGAACGGTTCTATCGCAATGGCGAGCCCATTGCATTCCGCTCGGGGAGGGTGCTGGAGGTGGCCGCGGCCTGCCGCCAGTCGAATTCGCAGGAGCGGTTGAAGCCAGTGCTTGAGGCCTTTGGAATTCTCAATCCCAGCGGCCAGCAGCAATTGAACTTTGACGACGATCCGGACGATGAACAGGACAGCCCTGAGTAGGGGCTTAATTAAGGAATGGAGGAGAGTTCTAATGCAGATTGAGACCAGTTTCGATTCCGATTACCGCAAGGTGCTTGTGGCGGCCCGCCGGGCGCGCCAGTTGCAGAACGGCACCAAGGCGCTCGTTGCCAGCTCTTCCACCAAGGTCTGCCGCATCGCCCAGGACGAGATTGCCGCCGGCAAAATCTCCTACGTCAAGAAGGATGTTCCCGTCGTCAAGCCGCCAGTGGACGAGTCCGGCCTGCCGATAATGGCGTAAAGACAAGAACGAAAAAACAGGGACGTAGGGACTGGAAAACTTCCGTGCCCCATCCTTGCGGCTTCTTTCTGCCGCAAGGGTGGGATAGCACTCCCGCCAACCCACCGCAGATGTCATCCTGAGCGAAGCGCAGCGGAGTCGAAGGATCTGCGGTTGCTTTTGTCTTCCTACGTCCCCGTTTTTTCGCCCCCGCCTTTCGTTCTACAATCAATCTATGCGAGTCACACTCGGCGTCTCCGGAGGCATTGCGGCGTACAAAGCCGCAGAGGTGCTTCGGGCGCTGCAACGCCAGGCCCTTGATGTTCATGTGGTAATGACCGAAGCGGCTACACGCTTCGTCCAGCCGCTTACCTTCGCAGCGCTCTCCGGCCACCGGGTCATTACGAGCGTCTTTGACGAATCCGGTCCTCCGATGGAGCACATCGACGAGGGTCAGGCGGCGGAAGCGCTTGTGATAGCGCCTGCGACAGCCAACATCCTGGCCAAATTCGCCCACGGCATCGCCGACGATTTCGTTACCACGCTCTACCTCGCCACGCGCGCGCCCGTTCTTGTCGCTCCGGCCATGAACGTGAACATGTGGGACCACCCGGCCACGCAGGCCAATCTCGAAATCCTGCGCCAACGCGGCGTTCGCGTCATTGAGCCGGGAACAGGCGAGCTTGCCTGCGGCATGATCGGCGCGGGGCGCATGGCGGAGCCGGAAACCATCGTCGAAGCCGTTCTCCATGTTCTCGGACACCGCAACGATCTAGCCGGCGAAACCGTCCTTGTCACCGCCGGAGGCACGCGCGAGGCGCTTGACCCCGTGCGCTTCCTCGGCAACCGCTCCAGCGGCAAGATGGGCTATGCTCTGGCCGAGGCCGCGCAGTCCCGCGGCGCGAAAGTCATTCTTATCAGCGGCCCCTCCGCGGTCTATCCGCCGGCAAACTGCGAAATTGTCCACGTCACCACCGCCGAAGAGATGCGCGAGGCCGTTCTCTCCCGCATGGCCGAGGCTACGCTGCTCATCAAAGCCGCAGCGGTGGCCGATTACCGCCCCGTCGCCGTCTCTGAGCAGAAGCTGAAGCGGACAGGACCAATGACAATCGAGCTTGCGCCGACAGAAGACATTCTCGCCGAAGTCGTCCAGCGGCGGCGGCCGGGACAGTTGATCGTCGGCTTCGCAGCGGAGACCGAAAACCTGATGGAAAACGGCCGCAACAAGCTGCTCCGCAAGGGCGCGGACGCCATTGTCGTCAACGACGTGGCTGGCGAGAATGTCGGCATCGACGCCGACACCAACGCGGCAACCTTCCTTACGCTCTCGACAGCCATCGAGATGCCGGAGATGCCGAAGCGTAAGCTCGCTGACCGCATTCTCGACGAAATTCTCGCACTGCGCCGGCCCAAGCAGATGGTAATGGAGTTGGACGGCCTGCCGCATACCGCCGGCGTTGAGGAAGAAGTCATCCCTGCCCGCCACGCGGTAATTGTGGAGCAGTAAGTGACAGTCCGGCTCGATCCCGCTGTGGAACAAGCGCTTGCCGCGCGGATGCGCTTCTGCCGCGACCTGGGCCTGACGGAGCTTTATCGCCGGCCCGTCGATGCGGCTCTGCTCGAAAAATTCGCGCAGACGGCACAGGCCGAATCATCCCGAAATATTGCTTCCGTCGCGTCCGTGCCTGCTTCCACGGAGCGTGAATCGCCACGCGAAGCGCCTGCCGCACCATTCCCATTGCATCAGGAGTCCGCCATTCCGCCACGCAAGCCCATTGCCGCTCAGCCTGAGATCGCCGCGCCTGTCGACCCGGCCGACCGAGTCGCCGCCCTCCGCGCTATTCGGGACGACATCGGCGACTGCACCCGCTGCGCCCTTCACAAAGGCCGCAACAAGATCGTCTTCGCCGATGGCTCGCCGAACGCACGCCTCCTTTTCGTAGGAGAAGGTCCCGGAGCCGACGAAGACAAGCAGGGCCTGCCCTTTGTAGGCCGCGCCGGACAGCTTCTCAACAACATGATTGCCGCGATGGGCCTCAAGCGCGAGGAGGTCTACATCGCGAACGTGGTCAAATGCCGCCCGCCGGGCAATCGGACGCCAGAACCAGACGAAGCCAACACCTGCTCGCCGTTTCTCTTCCGGCAGATTGATGTCGTGCGCCCGGAGGTGATTGTCGCGCTTGGCGCCACTGCCGCAACATATCTTCTCGGCCAGCGGCAGCCGCTCGCCGGCCTGCGCGGGCGCATTCACGGCTTCCGCAACAGCAAGCTGATTGTCACGTACCATCCGGCATTCCTGCTCCGCGACCCGCGGCAGAAAAAAGAGGCCTGGGCCGACCTGCAAATCGCCATGCGGGAGTTGGGCCTCAAGCCGCCGGCAAAGGGCGGAGAATAGGGACTCGGGGATTTATCCCCGGCAATAAGTGCAGCTAAACGAGTCGGGCCTTTAGGCCCTGAGGTGTGCGTTTTATTGAACCAGACCGAACCCAAACTCGTGAAAATCGCGGAGGAATCCGCGCCACTCAAGCCGCTTTTCGGCTTGGGCGAAGCTGCGCTGGTGGAAGCCGTCTCCATTCTCGGAGAGCCGGCCTTTCGCGGCCGCCAGTTGGCAGATGCGCTCTACCGCCAGCGAGTTACCGAACTGGACGCGATTACGACGCTGTCCAAATCTTTCCGTGACCGGCTTGCCGCTGAGGGTTTTTCCGTCGGCAGGCCGCGCATTGTGCAGGTCTTTCAAAGCGTGGATGGCACGGAGCGCTATCTGATCGAAGACTCTACGGGCAACACCGTTGAGACCGTCTGGATGCCGGAGGGTGACGACGGCGAGACAGGCGACGGAAGCGAAGCCGGTGACGGAACTGGAACCAGCGCAGAGGAGCCTGAGCGGAATGGAAGCAAAGCCCGGCGGCGCGCTACGATCTGTGTTTCAAGCCAGGTGGGCTGCGCGGTCAACTGCCAGTTCTGCCTTACCGCCCGACTCGGCTTGCAACGGAATCTTTCCGCGGGTGAGATTGCCGGGCAGGTTGTCTCCGTTCTCGACCGCCACGGCGTTGAGGTGGGGCGCGACCGCGTGAACCTCGTCTTTATGGGAATGGGCGAGCCGTTTCTCAATTACGAGAGCTTCATGGGGGCAGTGAAACTGCTGGTTGAAGAAGTAGGGCTAACTCCGCAAAAAATGACGGTTTCCACATCGGGCATCGTGCCCGGCATTGAGCGCTTTGCCGCCGAGCCAGCCACGCTGCGGCCCAAGCTCGCCATCAGCCTCAATGCGCCTAACAACGAGGTTCGCAGCGAAATCATGCCGATCAATCGCAAGTGGCCTATCGAATCCGTCATGGACGCCGTTCGCCGAGTCCCGCTCCGCTCCCGCGAGCGCGTCACCTTCGAGTACGTCCTGCTCGGCGGCGTCACCGACACTCCGGAGGCCGCACATCAGGTTGCACGGCTCGTCCGCCGCACCGGGCTTGCGGCAAAGGTCAATCTCATCGCCTGGAATCCCGGCCCCGGCGTGCCGTTTGAGATGCCGCGCGCAGGGGCTGTGGAAGCCTTCCAGCAGGCTCTCGCCGCCGAAGGCATCCCGGCATACCTCCGCCGCCCCCGCGGCCGCGACATCTACGCCGCCTGCGGCCAGTTGAAGCGGACCGTGGAAGGGTAAGCTATCAGGGCGTATCGACCTGACCGCCTATGCGGCATGGTCCACGACTTCGAGCACGGTCCCTTCCCGCTTCTGAAGATAAGCAATAATCTCAAAGAGATTTTTTGCCTGCGGATTGCCCGTCGCACTAAACATCCGCATCAGCACTTTCGGAGATTTTCCCAAGTCCGCACCGAGTTGGATGAAGCCGACAGTGCCATTGATGTACTTGCGGAGTATGGACTTTCCGGTCTCTACGTCTCCTGTAAGCAGGCAGGTAAGACCTTCGCGGAGGTAAGCGCGGCGGAATTCGGGGTGAAGCTGGAGCTTTTCGCGAATTGTTTCATTAAAGTCTTTTGTGAACGGCATACTGTACCTCAAATTGATTTGCGCTGTTTGTATTCGCGCCAGAGCGCTTGAGCCGCATCAATGTCGGCTTGCTGACGTCTTTTAGTTCCTCCACCGAGCAGTATAACGAGGGTTTCACCGTTTTTGCCGAAGTAGATGCGATAGCCGGGGCCGAAGTCGAGCCTTAGCTCAAAGAGTCCCGAACTGATTCCCTTGGCAGCGGAGAAATTCCCCTGTTCCAGCCGGTCGAGATATGCGTAGACACGAGCTTGCGTGACCAGATCCAGCGTATCTATCCACCGGTTGAAAGGATTGCGGCCCTGTAGGTCGGTATATTCGCGAATCTCTATCACGGCTCATGGTAGCACAAAAGATACCATCCTACCGCTAGACTTTCCGCGCGCGATGTGGCGAAGGGGATTTTTCAGCGATTCTGAAGCGCGGAAACCTTGCCAAGCGCGAGCAGCGCTTCGGTGACCCGGTCTGCGTCGTGGCGCACGAAGGTCTCTTCTGTCGCGAAGTTTGCCGCAACGCACTTTACGCCGAGCGCTTCGATGCGCTCGATGTCGGGCTCGATGGGCGAGGCGCCTTCGGCGGCGTAGCGCGCCAGCGTCTCCGGCGAAAACACCGCCGTATTGACAAGGGCGTAATCGAAGATCGGCGTGCGGGTGTGCTCGTAGATGCGCTCAATGTGCTGCGAGGCGGTCAGCCCCAGGCTCTCGTTGGCCTGGGTCATCAGGTTGCAGACGTAGACGCGCAGACCGCGGGCCGAGGCCAGCGCGGTGGGAATTCCCTGCACCAGAAGATTGGTAATCAGCGAGGTGTAGAGCGAGCCGGGACCGACGGTAATCAGGTCGGCGTGGGCGATGGCATCGAGCGTCTCGGGCAGCGCAGCCGCGTGGGGCGGGTCCAGCATCAGTTCGACGATGCGGCGCTTGCTGGCGGTGATGTTCGTCTCGCCGCGCACCAGCGAGCCGTCGTCCATGCGTGCTACGAGCGTTGCGTTTGCCGTTGTGACCGGGTAAATTTTGCCGCGCGTGGCGAGAATCTTCGAGGCTAGCTGAATTGCGAGGCCGAAGTCGCCGGTGATCTCAGTCAAGGCGGCAACAAAAAGATTGCCGAAGCTGTGGCCTTCGAGGCCCGTTCCCGAGCGGAAGCGGTAATCGAAGAGCCGCGCCAACAGGTCGTGCTCCTCGCTCAAAGCGACCATGCAGTTGCGCAGATCGCCGGGCGGCAGCATGTTGAAGTCTTTTCGGAGCCGGCCGGACGAGCCGCCGTCGTCCGTGACTGTCACAACCGCGGCAAGGTCGGAGATTTTTCCTTGCTCGTCTGCACTCGGCTTGTCCGCATCCGGCCTGCCTAGGCCACTCGCGTTTCCATGGGGCGCGCTGACATGGCCAGAGAGCCCGCGCAGCAGCGTGGAAAGCCCGGTGCCGCCGCCGATTGCCACTACGCGCAACGGGCGTGTGGCGACTGAAGCACTCGATTCAAGAGTGGAAACTGCGGGCAATTACGGCTCCCAGGGGAGGTTTGGTCCAAGTTGCGGTATTTACAACTCAGGATACAGCAGTTCGGTGAAGCGCGGGTCGTCTGCCATGGCCTGAAAATCGTTGTCCGTGCGCGCCTGCAGCCGGTTGCGCGGATTGAGATGAATGGCCCGCGACAGCGCCGTCAGGCACTCCTCCTGCCGGTTTGTAATGCAATGCAGCAACGCCAGGCCGTACCAGGCGTGGTCGGCCTTGGGCTCGTCGGTCAGCACGCCCTCGAAGTGCTCCCGCGCGTCTTCGTAAAAGCCCGCGTTGAGCTGCCAGACGGCGTAGTTGTAGCGCTCTTCGACCGTCTCGAAGCGCGGCCCGGCGCTCTCAACCTGCCGCTTGCAGGTGGCAATGTACATCCGGATGCGCTCGGCAATTTCGCGCGGCGCATCGGGCAGCAGCTTTTCGAGAGCGGCGTGAGCCTTCTCGTACTTGCCCTGCTGCACAAGCTGCACCGCGGCCTGATAGTGCTGAAACGCGGCGGAGTTCGCGGCAGGCGCGGTGGATTTGGCCGCTGAAGCTCTTGCGGCCGCGAGAGAGGTTTTCTTGCGGCTTGCCGCCGCTGCTTTGGCCTGTGACGTCATCAGGGGATCCGGTTTAGAGAAGAGTTAAGCCCAGTATGCTGCCGGGCTGAAGGCCAGCCAGCTTGGCACGCTGGGAATTTCCTTTGCTCAGCCACCTTTTATACGCAGATTGCCGCCATCCGTCAATGGGGGCTGGTTGGTCAGTTGGGAAAGAAGCAATTCTTCAGAGGCTAAAGCCCGACTTTTTTGCCCAGCAACGGCAAATTAGTGTCTCACTTTGAAGCATTTTTATAGATGGCCGGATTCAGCGCCGGGTCGTTGTACATCTTGAGCTGGCGGTAGAGTTTGAAGCGGCGAGTTCCGGCGAGCGTCTCGCGCCAGAGCGCGTCTAAACAGGCCGCCAGATCGCCGCGCTGCTCTTCGAGAATGCTGAGCCGCGCGAGATTGCGCTCCGCGTGGCCTTGCGGCGCGTTTGTGCGCTCTGCCTCTTCGCGCGTGTGAAAAATCTTCAGCGCCAGAATCGAGAGCCGGTCCACGATCAGCCCCGGAGACTCGGAGTTCAGCGGCGCATCCGCTCTGGGCAGTTCCTTCTGCGCCAGAAATGCGAGCAGCGCAAGATCGATCTTCTCAGCTAGATCGTTGCGGAGCTGGTTCGTCGCATCGATCCGCCGCTTCACATCGGCAATCTGCTCGTCGGTTGCGCCGGGCCGCCGCGCCTCGTCCTCGGTGTGCCACAGGTCGTAGTTGGCGCGGTGCTGGCTTGCCGCGAGAGTGAGAAATTCCTCACCCGCGCCCAGATTCGCGCCCGCATTGTTGTGCCACTCTTTCGTTAGTTCATCCTGCAGCCTGACGATGGCCTCTGCCGAAAACATTTCGTATCTGTCCTTCTTTGACCAGTCCGGCTCGCAATTATGAGCGCAATATGAATTGCAGCTTCTATGGTAGAACTATCCTCATCTGCCAGTCGAGTTGGCGAAGAAGGCTGCAATGAGCGAAGGCGTCGAGAGAATCCTCTGCATCTCCACCTACGAGAAGGGGCAGGACTTCCTGCGTCAGTGCGCCGACATGGGCGTGCGCCCTACGCTGCTCACGCTGGAGAAGCACAAGAACGGCGATTGGCCCCGCGAAGTGCTCGAAGAACTGGTGACAATGCCCGAGGGCCTGAGCCGCGAGCAGATGATCCATACCGTCGCGTTCATGTTTCGCGGACGGCGCTTCGATGCGATTGTAGCGCTCGACGAGTTCGACCAGGAAGTTGCCGCCTATCTGCGCGAGCACCTGCAAATTCCCGGCATGGGCATTACCGTCACCAGCCATTACCGCGACAAGCTCGCCATGCGGACCCGTGCTCTGTACACGGGCTTTCTTGTTCCCGACTTTACCCGCGTGGCGAATTACGACGAGCTGCGCGGCTACATGGACCGCGTGCCCGCGCCGTGGCTGCTCAAGCCTCGCGCCAACGCTTCTGCCATCGGCATTCGGAAGATCCAAGAGCCGGAGCAGCTCTGGCGCACGCTGGACGAGCTGGGCGACGAGCAGAGCCATTTCATCCTCGAACGCTTCGTGCCCGGCGACATTTATCACGTGGATTCGATTGTCAGCGAGCGGCAGGTTGTCTTTTCCGTGGCGCACAAATATGGCAAGCCTCCGATGCAGGTGATGCACGAGGGCGGCGTCTTTACTACGCGCACCGTGGACCGCAACAGCCCCGAATGCCAGCAGCTCGCGCTCATCAATGCACGCCTTGCGCCGGCGCTCGGCATGGTGCGCGGCGTTACGCACGCGGAGTATATTCGCGCGCACGCCGATGGACGGTTTTACTTTTTGGAAATTGCGGCCCGTGTCGGCGGGGCGTTTATCTCCGATCTGATTCAGGCTTCTACCGGGATCAACCTCTGGCGCGAGTGGGCGCGGCTGGAAATTGGCCCGATACGCGGCGAGCAGTACCTGCTTCCGCCCACCTATTGCGAATACGCAGGCAGTGTCCTGTGCCTGGCGCAGACGGCTGAGCCGGATACAAGCGCCTTTGATGCGCCGGAGATTGTCTATCGGATGAAAAAGCACCATCACGCCGGGCTCATCGTGCGTTCGCCGCATGTGGGGCGAGTGGAAGAGCTGGTAGAGACTTATAGCTCGGAATTTGCGCGCCGTTTTCTGGCGTCGATGCCGGCCCCGGAGAAGCCTAGCGCATAGCGATTGCCAAAGCAGCAGGCCGCTAGTCAAAAGCTCATAAAGCAGGTAATCGATACGGTCGATATACTACGTCTTCCTGCATCTCAATCTTCTTCAACATGCCACGGTTACTGACAACCTCGCGGAGGCGACTTATGACCCGTCTTCTTTTCTCGTTCGCCCTTCTGGGCATTCTTTCGTTCGCATCGCTCTCTTGCGCCGGCGCTTCCGCGCAGGAGCCCGGCTCGTCTTCCAGCCTTTCGTATGTGCCGCCTGGTGTGTTTCCTGACTCGCTGCCGTCCACGCCTGAGCCTTCTGCCACGGACGATGCCGGATTTCAAGCTCCCTGGGCTGGCACCGTGCATTATGGCCGCTTCTCCCGCATGGCTCTTGGAGCCGATATTTCCCCGCTCGGAATCGGCATCAAGGGGGCAATCATTCTCACGGAGAAGATCGACCTCCGCCTCATGGGAAATTTCTTCAGCTTCAACGGCAACTATGACGAGGTGGAAGATGTTGAGAATGTCGGCGGCCAGATCCATCTTGCCTCGCTGCAGACCGCCGTGGATTATTACCCGCGCAACAGCATCTGGCGCCTCAGCGCCGGGGCGCTGCTATGGAATGGCAATCAGATTACCGCGCATGGCACGGAAAAGGGCGACACGAGCTTTCAGCTCACCAACAACGGCCAGATTCATACGTATTGGTCGTCGCCGACGGACCCTATGATCGGGTCGGCGATGCTGAACATGCACACGAATGAGCCGGCCTTCACCGTCAGCATGGGCTTTGGACGCTTCATTCCGCGTTCGCAGCGGCACTGGTCGTTTCCATCGGAATTCGGAGTGGTGTTTATGGGCGCGCCGAAGGTCAACTTTGCCGCTACTGGCACGGTTTGCACGAGCGCCGCGATGACGAATTGTGTGGATGCGAGCGACACGTCGACACAGTTTTATGCAGACGTGCAAGCCGAGCAGAAGCGCTTCCAGAAGTATGCGCTGAACCATGTGACGGTGTGGCCGATTTTTTCTTATGGTGTGATGTATAGCTTCAACCTGCGGAGATGATGAGGGTCTGACAGTAGCCAGGAAAGGTTCGTGCTGTCCCAGGTCCCAAAACCAGGAACATGGGGCACCCGGCCAGTTCACTGGAGCCTGCAACCTGTCCGCTGTCCTCGATACAATAACTACGGGGGAAGCATGACAGAGGCAAAATGGCAGTACCCGCATCGCAGATGGAATCCGCTGCGGCGGTCATGGGTAATGGTTTCGCCACACCGCACACAAAGGCCATGGCAGGGCGAGGTCTCGGAGAAGACGCTGCCCTCGGCTTTACACTACGATCCAAGCTGCTATCTGTGCCCTGGCAACACGCGTGCCGGCGGCGCGAAGACTCCATCCTACGAGAGCGTTTTTGCATTTGTAAACGATTACTCGGCGCTGCTGCCGGATGCGCCAGCTGTCGTTGATAAGCCCGGGGCGCCACTGCTTACTGGCGAGCCGGCACGCGGCATCTGCAAGGTTCTCTGTTTTCATCCCGACCACAGCGTCACGCTGGCCCGCATGACGCGCGAGGAGATTCGGCCCGTCATTGACGCATGGACCGGCGAATACGAAGCGCTTGGCTCGACCGGCTGGATTAAGCATGTGCAGATCTTCGAGAACCGCGGCGCCATGATGGGCGCCAGCAACCCGCACCCGCACGGGCAGATATGGGCCACGGATTTTGTGCCCGACGAACCGGCGCTCGAAACCGAGGCTCAGCACGAGCATCTCTCCAAAACTGGCAAGTGCCTGCTCTGCGAGTACGTGGAAACCGAGCGCAAGGCCGGGGAGCGGATCGTCTTCGAGAACGATCATTTTCTGGCGCTTGTGCCCTGGTGGGCCACATGGCCCTTTGAGACGATTCTGCTGCCAAAGCGCCACGCCGGCGCGCTGCCGGAGTTCAGCTCCGCGGAGCGCGATGGACTGGCCGATGCGCTGAAGCGCATGACGACGCGCTTCGACAATCTCTTTGAGACGCTGTTCCCTTACACGATGGGGCTGCATCAGATGCCGACTGACGGCCAGGCGCATCCCGAATGGCACTTTCACCTGCACTTCTACCCGCCGCTGCTGCGCTCGGCTACGGTGCGGAAGTTTATGGTGGGCTTTGAGATGCTGGGAATGCCGCAGCGCGACATTACGCCGGAAAGCGCCGCGTCGCGGCTGCTCGGCTGCTCGGAAGAGCATTTCTGGCCAAGGACTTAGGTGGGATAAGCGGCGGGAAGGACGTGGTGAGCTCGCTGGGAATCGAACCCAGGACCCACGCATTAAAAGTGCGTTGCTCTACCAACTGAGCTACGAGCTCGAACGGATACCGCTCTCTTCAAAACTAACACAGATTGGGGTTTTGCATCTGCGTGTTGGGCTTGAGGCATTTGTGGGATGCCAAGGTTTGGTACAGCCTGTCTTTGTACTGTCCCATCCAGAACGCCGAAAAGACGAGGACATCAAGCCTTTGTGGTGTCCCACCCTTGCGACAGAAAAAAGTCGCAAGGATGGGGCACGGAGCATTTGCGGGATTCCATATTCCAAAATCAGGGACATGGCGTACCCGGCGCCCGGTGATGAGTTAATACTTGCGCAGATCCACGATAGCCTGGAGGATTTTTTCGGGCTGGGGCAGGATTACGTCTTCCAGGATTGGCTGGTAGGCGACAAAAGTGTCCATGCCGGCGACGCGCTTGACCGGGGCGTCGAGGTCCTCGAAAAGCTCATCGGCGATGCGCGCGGCGATCTCCGCGCCGTAGCCCCAGCTCTGCATGTCCTCGTAGGCCACGATAACGCGGCTGGTCTTGCGGACCGATTCGGCGATAGCTTCCCAATCGTAGGGGCTGAGCGTGCGAAGGTCGATCAGCTCAACGTCGATATTGTGCTCTCGCTTGGCCTTTTCCGCAGCCTGGAGGGCGCGTGGCACGACTGCGCCATAGGTGACGATGGTGAGGTCGCTCCCAGAGCGCACAGTGCGCGCCTTGCCGAAGGGAATGGCGAAATCCGGGCCGGGATACGGCGCGCGGCCCCAGGTCTCGCGGTAGAGGCGCTTGTGTTCGAGGAAGAGCACCGGGTCGTCGCAGCGAATGGCCGTGCGAAGAAGGCCGTTCGCGTCGAGGGCGTTCGATGGGAAAATGACGCGCAGGCCGGGGATGTGCGTGAAGATGCTTTCGCCCGACTGCGAGTGATAAATTGCGCCGCCGGTGAGATAGCCGCCGATGGGCACGCGAATGACTGCCGGCGCGGCAAAGGTGCCGTTCGAGCGCCAGCGCATGAGGGAAAGCTCATTGCGAATCTGGTGCATGGCAGGCCAGATATAGTCGAAGAACTGGATTTCGACGACGGGCTTCATGCCACGCACCGCGTAACCGACGGCCCGGCCGACGATATTGGCTTCGGCAAGCGGCGAGTTGAAGACGCGCTCGGAGCCGAAGGTCTTTTGCAGGCCGGAGGTGAGCTTGAAGACGCCGCCCTTGCCCTTGGCCTCGTGCAGCACCTCTTCCCTGCTCGCGTCGGCCACGTCTTCGCCGTAGATAATGATGCGCGGGTCGCGCGCCATCTCGTCGTGCAGGCAGGCGTTGATTAGGTCGGCCATGGTGCGCGGGACGTTTGCCTTTGCGGCGGGCGTCTTTGCGCCGGGCTGAATAGCATCCTTGGCAGGTTGCGCCGAGATTTGTTCTGGGGCGAAGGCTGCGCTGGTCGGATCGAGATTTTCGGAATACACGTGCTTCAGGATGCTGCTGATCTCGGGCAGCGGCGCTTCGAGGGCGCGCTCGGCGGCCTCGGCCACTTCCCTGTCCAGCGAATGTTCCAGTTCGGTAATCTGCTCGGCGGAGAGAATGCCTTCGCGCAGCAGGCGCATCTGCATTTTCGTCAGCGGATCGCGCAGGGCGTCGGCATCGCGCTCGGCGGCGGAGCGGTAGAGCTTGTCGTTGTCCGACTCCGAATGCGAATAAGGCCGGACGACGTGGCCGTGGACGAGCGCGGGACCGTTGCCCGAGCGGCAATGCTCTGCGGCGGCCTGGAAGGCGCGCAGGCTGGCCTCGGGATCGGTGCCATCGACTTCTGCGAAGTAGAAGTTCGGAAAGTTTGCCACGAGGCGCGAGATGTTGCCGCCGGGAGTGTTGACTTCGACGGGAACGCTGATCGCATAGCCGTTGTCTTCCACGCAGAAGATGACGGGGAGCCTCTTGTTGGAAGCCGCGCTGATTGCCTCCCAGAACTCGCCCTGCGAGGTCGATCCCTCGCCGACGCAGGCCAAGGCGATCTCGTCGCTGTGGAAGGTTACATCGGAGAAAGCGCGGTAGTCGTCCGGCGCGCTTGCCGCGGCATCGGGATGATGGCTGAAGTAGCGGCCGGCCTCGGCACAGCCCACCGCATGGAGAATCTGCGTGGCCGTGGAGGAGGAGGTGCTGACAATGTGCAGCGGACGGCTGCCCCAGTGCGTGGGCATCTGGCGGCCTCCGCTGGCCGGGTCCGTGGCCGCGCCGACGCCTTGCAGGAACATCTCTTCCGGAGTGACGCCGAGGGTCAGGCAGAGGGCGCGGTCGCGGTAATAGGGAAAGAACCAGTCATAGCCGGAGCGCAGGGCAAGCGCAGCACCAACCTGCAGGGCCTCGTGGCCCGCGCCGGAGATCTGGAAAAAGATTTTCTGCTGTCGCTTGAGCAGGATTTCGCGGTCGTCGATGCGACGGGAGAGATACATGAGCCGATACATTTCAACGAGCGCCTCGGCACCGAGGCTGCCGGTTGCGGAAATTGTTTCAGACACGCGCATGCTGGATACTGCAAGTCCCATTGCGGTCTCTCCCCCTTTTGCCACTGGCCCATCTCTGGTCCGGAGCCAGCCTGAAAAACCATCCCTGATTGTACTATTCGATGCACGGTTCCGGGTCAGCCGGAAGGACTGCTCGAAGGTCTGCGCGAAAGACCTGTGGATTATTGCGGTAATTATTGCGGCCAGGCATGGAAGGGGTTCGGCTCCGGCTGCTCGCCGGAGGCTGCGTAGGACATCTTTTCCTTGATACCGTGGGCGAGCTTTTCAATCTCCGCGGTGAGCCTCATGCGCTGATCGTCGGTGAAGGCGCTGCCGTCCGGCGCAACGCCGGAATTGAGCTGGCGGGCAAGGACGAGCAGCTTTTCCGTATCGGAGACCATCGACTTCTGCCGGGCCGCGTTGAGCCGGCGCAGGAAGTGCCGGCGCTCGGTGGGGTCCTGCTGCTCGCTGGGAGCGGCGCTGTCCGAAAAGCTGGGCCCCATCTGCGATGACTGGATTGACGCACTGCCCGCGGAGGACTGGGCACGACCAGCGGTCGTGGTAAGAGCGAGCAGCAGCGCCAGAAGATGCGGGCAGGCTTTGCGGAGATGCGATGGAATGGCAAACATGGCTCGTGGCTCCTTTCCGACACTGTCCAGTTCCGGATTCGACTCGGGCTTCAACTGCGCGGCTCAGTTGGCTCCCGCGCTACCGCCAGTGCCAGCGCCGCTGGCGTGGAATTTGTCTTTCACCCCGCCGGCCACGCGCATGCCTCGGGCCATCTGCTCAATCTCATCGGCTTTGCGAATGACAGCGACGGAGAGCGTGTCTTTAGTGGTTTTGTCCACCTCTGCCTTGAGTTCGGTGGCAAGCTTGAGCAGGAGCGCGCTTTGCTCTGCGAATTGTTGATTTTGCGCCGTAATAGCGTGCGGCGTCCGAGCCGGAGCGGCGGGCTGCGTGGCAGGGTGATCCTGCTGGCTGCTGCCGGGCGCTACCGCTGTAAGAAGAACCGCAAGCTCCGCGCCTGCAACTACGACGCGCCGCAGAAATATCATCCGACGATACGGTTCCGTACGCATGGCATTCCCTCCCGCTATCCGCGCCACGCACAAACCGTTCCGCAATTTCGCGCATCCCATTTCCGCGTGGAGCGCACTCTCTACTTTTTTACACCCATGCGCGCTTCTCAAACGTCAATGTTTTTGTAGGGCATAAAAATAGATTCCACTTCAGGAGAAGTTAGCAATGTACAGCCTGGCATTTTTCAATTGGCGATGGGGAATTTTTGCGGAAGGCCGCTTTCTGGGCCGCGTGCTGGATGAGTGGATCAGCGACATGCAGGAGTTTGTACACACGCGGCTGCCACACCTGATTTTCATGACGCTGATCGCCTTCATTTTAAGCCGGCTGCTGAAGATGCTGGCGGCGCGGACCGTACACCTTGCCGAGCGTCATGCGGCGAATGCGCACCGCGTGGCGCAGGTTCGCACGCTGGCGGGAATCATTCGAGCAACCGGTGTGGCGATCATTCTTGCCTTTCTCGGATTGCAGATTTTTTCCGCCATCGGCATCGATCTCGGGCCGCTGCTGGCATCGGCCGGAATCGCGGGCGTGGCGATCGGCCTGGCCGCGCAAAATATTGTGAAAGACATGCTGAACGGAATGCTGATTCTCGTCGAAGACCAGTTCAGTATTGGCAACGTAGTGACCGTGGCCGGGCTGAGCGGCACGGTGGAAGCCATGACGCTGCGCCGCACCAGCGTGCGCGGCGGCGACGGAACGCTGTATGTGATTCCGAACTCGCAGATTACGACCGTGGCAAATCAGAGCGCGGATTTCTCGGTTGCCACGGTGAATGTGAGCGTGGATTTTTCGGCCGATCCTAACGAGGTGCTGGAGATTCTGACGAAAATTGCCTCGGACGTGCGGAACAGCGCGGAGTTCAAGAGTCTCTTTCTGGACAACCCGCAGATTCTGGGCGTGGATTCGCTGAAAGGATCGCAACTGATCTGCCCGGTTGTCTTCAAGACGCGGGCGCAGCAGCAGTATGGGCCGGTGCGCGAGTTCCAGCGCAGGGTCAGGATTGCGCTCGAAGAACACAAGTTGTTGCCCGGCGACCCGAATCGCGTCTTTCAGACCTTCGGAGGCAACTCTCTACAAGGAACGGCGCCTCTGCAGCATACGGAGCCAGCGGCGGCGCCACATGTCGATCCCACTACGCTCAAGCCGCAGGAAGTGAATCCGTTCACGGGCGAAAGTTCGTCTTAATTCATAGATCCCCACGCTTACCCCTTGACTTCTAGGCATAACTTGCGCGATACCTAGAGGTCAAGGGGTATTGCATGTCGCGAAACGATTTGCAGGGAAGCCTGGACCTGCTTGTGCTCAAGACGCTGGCGCAGCGGGGCAAGCTGCACGGGTATGGAATTGTGCAGCACATTCAGGTTGCCTCCGACGAGCTGCTGCAGGTGGAAGAGGGATCGATTTATCCGGCGCTGCACCGCATGGAGCAGAGCGGCTGGATTGGCTCGGAGTGGGCACTGACGGAGACGGGGCGCAGGGCAAAGTATTACAAGCTGACAGCCGCCGGGCGCAGGCAGCTCAAGCAAGCCGAAGAGAACTTTGAGCTGCTGGTCAAGGGCGTGCGCGCCATGCTGCGCTACGCGTGAGGAGGGGCAATGGGACTGGCTCGCAGGATTGGCAATCTCTTTCGGCGCTCTCAGGTTGACCGCGAGATCGACGCCGAGATGGAAGCGCACATCGCGCTGCGGACGGAGGAGAACATTGCGCGCGGCATGACGCCACAGGAGGCGCGGCGCGATGCGCGCGTGCGGTTCGGCAATCCTTCGGTAATGAAGGAGAAGGCCACGGGCGCGGATGCGGCGCTGGGTCTCGAAAATCTCTGGTTCGATGTACGCTATGCGCTACGGCAGATGCGGCGCGCGCCGGGCTTTGCCTTCACGGTCATCCTGACCTTGACCTTGGGCATTGGGGCTACCACGGCGATGTTTACGCTGATCGATGCTACGCTGCTGCGCACACTGCCTTATCCCGAAGCCGACCGCATTGTGCGCGTCCATGACGTGCGTTTGCAGGGACACTCCACAGCCGGACTGGTCGGCGTGCCACGATTTTTCGATCTTGCGGAGCGGTCGAAATCATTTGCGAGTGTGGGGTTCTTCTACTTTGACGATACGACCCTGATCGACGGTGCGCGGCTGCCCGTTGCAATAGAAGGCGCAGGCACGAACGCCGCTTTCTGGAAGGTCTTTGGCGTGAGGCCGCTGCTGGGGCGCGTGTTCGACGAACAGGACAATACGCCGAACGCGCCGATGGTAGCTGTCTTGAGCTATGGAACATGGCAGCGGATTTTTGGCGGCGATCCCGGCGTCATCGGACGGCAGGTGACGATTGAACAGAAATCGACAACCGTGATCGGCGTGATGCCGAAAGAGTTCAGCGTGCCAAGTGGCATCGACCTGTGGAGACCGGCGCAATTCACTCCCGGCGACTGGAAATGGCGCGGCGAAGGAACGCGATTCCTGAACGTGGCTGCTCGATTGGCTCTTGGCGTGTCGCTGGACGCGGCGCGCGACGACCTGCGGCGC
>JAATFM010000015.1 GCA_015655195.1 Terriglobales bacterium | reverse complement strand
TCCCGGATCGCTGCGTCAGTACGCGCCGGGGATGGGCGAGATCTACTCGCTCGAAAACACGGCCAATGCGGGATATAACTCGATGCAGTTTACGCTGCGCCATGTGCAAGGGCCGCTGACACTGGGCGTGGCGTATACGTACAGCCACTCGATCGACGATGCCTCAGACCGCTCTGACACAACGTTTGTGAATTCCTACGATGTGAAGTCGAATCGCGCCAGTTCGAACTTCGACCAGCGGCATCTGCTGCATGTGAGCTACATCTACGACGTGCCGGTGCGGGGCGTGCTACAGCGCTTCGTGAGCGGGATTTCGAGCATGAAGGATAAGAGCGCGAAGAGGCCGAAGCCGACGGACTTTCTTCAGTCGCGGGTGGCGAGCGCGCTGCTCGATCATTGGCAGTGGTCGGGACTGACTCTCTTTGAGAGCGGCATTCCGTTTACCGTGCTCAATGCTGGCAGCGCGAATGGCGTGTCGGCCGAAGACAACGCCGGTGTAGATAACGGCGTGGGCATCGGATCGTATCCCGACCTGGTGGGCAATCCGCATGGGTCGCATCCAAAAGTGGCTGGCTCGGGGGGAGGGAACTTTGGGCCGCTGCTGCTCAATCCCGGCGCCTTTACCGCGCCGCGCGGGCTGACCTTCGGAACCGCGGGACGTAATCCGCTGAACAATCCGCACCGCTGGAACTTCGATATGGCGGCGGCGAAGAATATCCCGCTGCGGGAGCATATGGCGCTGGATTTTCGCGCGGAAGCCTTCAATGTTTTCAACCATACGCAGTTCCGCATCTATGACCCGGTGTTGGGAAACCAGGCGAACAACACGGTGAGCTGCTATGGGCCGGAGGGATCGGCGGATGCGTATTCGGCGGGCGATCCCGGCAATGGCAGTACGGACTCCGGATGTCTGACAGGAAGCTCGTTTTTGCATCCGGTGGATGCGAGAAGGCCGCGAACCATTCAGTTCGGGCTGAAGCTGGCGTTTTAACGATGGGTGGAACAGGAATGCGCGGAGTGATGATGCAGCGGATGCAATGGAGTGCGGCGGGAGTGGTGCTGGCGGGGCTGATGGGTGGACTACTCGCCGGTTGTGGCGGCTCCGTGGGCTCGGGCGGCAATGGCGATACGCCAGCGGGAGGATCGAATGCGCAGGCCGATACCTACATCGGCACGACGACGCCGACGGGCTTCCTCGATGGTGTCGTCAACATGACTCTCGATCATGGGACGAGTTTCTTCAGTTTGACGAATGAGGACTCGTATGGGATGGGGAGCAATGCGACCTATGCGGGCGACTATAGCGCAGAGGGAAACTGGATTGCGCTAATGCCGGAGAATGCGACCGGAGGGCCGTTCTACACGCTTGAGGTACAGGGCGGCGCGGCGATAGTCGATATGGGCAGCGACCTGGGGCCGGTGGTGATGGCGCAGTCGAGCAACTGCCTGGGGCTGACGGGCGCGGAAGACTTTCAGTTCATTACGCTGGGCGATCCCGCACCGCAGGATCTGACGGTGCAGGGATATGGGCATGTGACGATTACGCCGAAGTCCGGTGGGACGGCGGTGCAGGCTGGATGGAGTTTTTCCAACTACGACCTGACGGGAATGGATGGCAGCGATGAGAAGCCCGCCGCGCTGGCCGATGGCTTGTGCGCGCCTTCTGCCGAAGGCTATGCGACGACCGTGCCCGCGACCGTGAACGGAACGCAGGTGCTGTTTACCGTCGATGTGGGGCAGACGGGATTCTTTGTGATGGATCGCGACTTTACGTCGCAGTTGCCGGCGCTGGTGGGAGTCGAAAAACCCGCGCAGGCGCTGGGCGCGGCCGCAGTTGCCGGGGTGTCGTATGAGGGCATCGAGTTCGATGCGATGGCGTCGAGTCCGCAGGCCGTTCCGCCGCGGCAGATGACTGCGCCGGTGCGCTTTGCAAACGGTGTGGGCAGCGCGATGACCGGAGGAGTCTTTGCCAATGACGATCCGGCGCAGGCGGCAGCGAGCGACTTGACGCTGGACCTGGGCGCAGAGGATGCGAGCAACAACGGGCTGTTTCCTGCCGTAAGGCTAACAACGCCCGACCCGCAGCAGATGTGCGCGGGAAGGCCGTATGGCGGTACGGACGCGGCAGGAAATCCGACCTGTGTGCTGCAGGGCGTGGCCGTGGCGGGAAATCCAGGCGGAAAGTATGCACTGTTTGTGACCGTTGCCAATGTCGCTGACTCGGCGGGAACTTCCATGATTCAGTTTCTTCTCTACCAGAAATGAGCGGTACGGAAATGAGCGATGCAATGCGTGTGTGTCTTTTGAGTGAGAGCCGTTTGAGACAAGCCAATTTGAGCCGGGGGAGAGCGATGCGCCGTTTGGGTCTTCGAGTGAGTTTTTTCATCATCTGTGTGGCAATGGTGCTGGGCTGCGGCGCGGCGGCCATGGCGCAGCAGGTGGCCGTGAGCCCTGGCTTTGCCACCGCGTATGTGGGTACGGGCAAACCGCTGACGAAATCGCTGGCTACCTATACCGGGCCGGTGAGCGGATACAACCCCGGCAATATTGGGGCCAGCGCGACCGATGCGATGGGCAACTTCTACTTCGACGACGGTGTGATTCACGTAATCGCCTCTGGCAAGGGGCCGGTGCCGGTGCTGTCGAATCCATCGCAGCCGAATTATGTGACTTCTCCGCAAGCGGGGACCGTGTACCAGGTGGCGGGCAATGGATCGCAGCCGGCCGCGGTCTCTTCCGACTGCACCACGAGTTCGAACAGCCTGGGCGATGGATGCTATGCGGTGTATGCGCTGGTGAGCGGCGGTGGCGGCGCCGCGCAGATGATTGTGGATGAGGCCGGGGATATTCTGCTGTCCGATACGGGCAACAATGAGGTCCGCGTGATCTACGGCGGCGGCAGCGTGACCAACCTCCCGAAGAATGCCGAGGTGGGACGCATCTATGCGATTGCGGGGACCGGCGTGATCGCGAAGCCCGCGGTGGGCGATGGCGGGCCCGCGCTGAGCGCCTCGATCGCTCAGCCTTATGCGCTGGCGCAGGATGCCTCGGGCAATATCTACATTGCCGATTACGCGGATGACGCCCTTCGTGTGCTCTATGCGGGCGGCAGCGTGCCGAACCTGCCGGCCAATCCGGTGGTGGGCAACCTGTACACGATTGCGGGTACGCTGAACCAACCGTGCAACGACTCTGCGCCGGCCGATCCGAATGAGTGCGGCGATCATGGGCAGTCGGTGAATGCGCTGCTGAGCAGCCCGGAAGGTGTTGCGGTGGATGCCTCGGGCAATATCTACATCAGCGACCATACGAATGATCGCCTGCGCGTTATCTATGCGGGCGGGACGGTGCCGGGGCTTACCGATCTCGTGGTGGGAGAGATATACACGTTTGCAGGCAATGGGCAGTACTCGACCACGGTGCCGAATGGCGTGCCTGCGACAGAGAGCGCAATCTCGCCGGGCATGATCGTTATCGACAAGGCAGGCAACCTGTATGTGGCCGATTCGGTGAGCCTGACCGTTCGCCGCATCGATACGGCGGGCTTGATTACGACCGTGGCTGGTGGCGCGCCCCTTAACAACTATGGGCAGGCTGAGGTGTGCGCGGCGGCCACGAATACGCTGGGCGATAACTGTCCGGCGAATATGTTGTCGCTTGCGGGATTCAACACGGGTGTAAGCCTCGATGCGGCCGGGAACCTGTATATCGATGATACGGACAACAGGATTACACACAGGATTGCAGTCTCTGCCTCGACGGTGGACCTGGCGGCCAGTGTGGGATTTTCCGTGAGCCAGCCGGTATATGTGTACAACACCGACACGAATGCGCTGACGATCAACAGTGTGGACCTGACCGCTGACCGGCAACTTTACGCTGGGAGCGGCGCGCAGGGAGGGCCGCTGGATTGCGCGGCGCAGATGACGCTCGCGGCAGGCGCGACGTGCGTTGCGCAGGTTGTGTATGCGCCGCTGGCGGTGGGCAACGATGCGGGCAACCTGACGATTGCCTCGAATGCTACGAGTGGCTCGACGGCGATTCAGCTTGCCGGCGTGGCGGCGCAGGATACAAGCTCGACGACACTGGCCGTGAGCCCCGCGCTGGTCAACGTAGGGCAGACCGTGACTCTGACGGCAACCGTGGCGCGGCAGTATGGTAGCTCGGTGGCGCCTACCGGAACAGTGACCTTTACCAGCGGCAGCACGACGCTTGGTTCGATGACCATGGGTACGGATGGAACGGCGGCGCTGACGGTGTCGAACCTGGCTGCGGGTGTGTATTCCATCTATGCGACCTATAGCGGCGATGCGAATTATGCGGGCAACTCATCGTATGTGCAGAGCCTGACGGTCTCCGCTACGCCGGTGCCGGTGGTGACGGTGGCTTCGTCGGTTTCCTTGCTGGCGCAGGGCGCAAGCGTGACGCTCTCCGCAACGGTTGTGCCGTATGCGGGAACGGTGACGCCGAGCGGGTCCGTGACCTTCAAGAATGGCGGCGCGGCGCTGGGAACGGCGATGCTCGATGGGAGCGGCAAGGCGAGCCTGACAACGACGGCGCTGCCGCCGGGCATGGACACGATCTTCGCCGCCTATGGCGGTGACTCGACCTACGTGGCTGCGCTGTCAAACGAGGTGACGGTGACGGTCTCGACACCTGCGCGCGCAATGCTGGTTCCGGGCACGATCTCGACGGTGCTATCGGTTCCGGGCTCGACGGGCACTGTTGACAGCTATGGGAATGCCTATTTCAGCAGCTACAACGGCGGGGCATCTGTGACGGCTTCGGGCAAGAGTCCCCTGCCGGGTGTGAGCGGCACTCCGGTGGCAGGCACGACCTACCCGCTGGTGGGCACGACCTGCCCGAATTACAGCTTTCCATGCGGCGTGCCGGGACCGGCGTCGAGCGCGGGCATCAATGGGGTGGTCGATATACATACCGATGGCAGCGGCAATGTGTATCTGCTCTCGCAGAGCTATTCGATCTACAAGATCGACGTGAAGACCGATGTGATTACCGACGTGACGCCGAAGCCGACGCCCGCAACGGGCTCCGCACCGGCAAGCGCGCCGTCACCGTTTACCTATGTGACGTCGTTCTTTGTCGATGCGGCTGGCAATCTTTATATTCCCGACGAGTTCAACTACATGGTGGTGCGCGGCGATGCGGTGACTGGCGTTATGACGCTGGTGGCGGGCACGCCGGGAACATACTGCCTGTCCTCTTCGTGCGGCGATGGCGGACCCGCAGTGAATGCGCTGCTGGCTGAGCCGAACAGCGTATGGGTCGATCAGCAAGGCAATCTCTTTGTCATGGACTATCAGGCTGTACGCAGGGTGGATGGGAAGACGGGAATCATTACCACGATTGCCGGAATGGTGGATGGCACTCCCTGCGCGTCGTATCTCTCCACAAACTGCGGCGATGGCGGACCTGCGACGGCGGCTTACTTCAACTCTCCGAGCAGCATCACGGGCGATGCCAGCGGTAATCTCTACGTTGCCGATACGTACGACAATGCCGTGCGCAAGATCGACGCGAATGGCATCATTACAACGATTGCGGGCACGATTCAGTCGCCGCAGGGATTTGGCGGTGATGGCGGACCGGCGACGCTGGCGCAGATGAGTTCTCCTGCTAACGTGTCCCTGGATGGCGCGGGGAATCTGTATGTCTTCGACTCGAACAACGATGTTATCCGCGAGGTGACGGCAGGCACGAGTGGGCTGAGCTTTCCCGCGGCGAGCGTGGGGCCGCAGGGAATGCAGGTGGTACAGGTGGCTAATACGAGCGATACGCCGCTCCATGTTACTGGACTCACCTTCCCCGATGGTTTTGTGCAGCAGCCTTCCGGCGGGTCGAACGATTGCACGGGCGCGGATACGATTGCGCCGGGGCAGGCTTGCGCGATCGGGATTGCATACTTCCCGGCAGCGAGCGGATCGGTGAGCGGCGGGCTGTATATTGCCGATGACTCGACCAATGCGGTGAGCGGCGCGAATGTGGTCTCACTGAGCGGTGTTGCGCCGGCGGGCACACAGTCGAATACGATCAGCTTTGCGGCGCTGAGCGATGTGAGCTATGGCAGCGCGCCGATTACGCTGAGCGCAACGGCAAGCTCCGGCAATGCGGTGACTCTTGCGGCAACCGGGCCGGCGACGCTATCGGGAAATGTGTTGACCATTACGGGCACAGGAACCGTGACCGTGACCGCTTACCAGTTTGGCGACAGCACCTATGCGCCCGCAACGCCGGTGGCGCACAGCTTCAACGTAAAGCCAGTGATGCTGACCGTCACGGCGAACAGTTTCTCGTGCGAGGCCGGGCAGATTACAACCTGTCTTGCGGCAAATCCGCTGAGTTATGCGATCAGCGGGTTTGTGAGCGGGGATACTCAGGCGGTGGTTTCGGGAACAGCGACGCTGACGACGAGTGTGGTAGCAAGCTCGCCTGCCGGAGCATATCCAATTACGTTTGCGACGGAGAATCTGGCGGCGGCGAATTACAGCTTCAACTATATGCCGGGCACGCTTACGGTGGCGGGCGATGAGGCGCAGACAATTACCTTCGCGCCGCTGCCGAATGTGACCTATGGGACGAGTCCGATCTCGCTGAGCGCGACGGCAAGCTCGGGTTTGCCGGTGAGTTACACCGTAAGCGGGCCTGCCACCGTGGCCGGTAATGTGGTGACGGTGACCGGCGCGGGTGTGGTCGCGGTGACGGCGCAGCAGGCCGGCAATACGACCTTCGTCGCGGCGCCCGCGGTAACGCAATCGTTTGTGGTGAACAAGGCGACGCTGACTGTGACCGCCAATAACCAGACGATGGCGCAAGGGAACTCGCCTGCTCCGTTTACGGCGAGCTATAGCGGGTTTGTGAATGAAGATACATCCGCAGCGGTGACGGGTTCGCCCGCCTTCAGCAGCAGCGCCGGACCGGGCTCGCCACTGGGAGCCACGCCGATTGTGGTAACGCAGGGAACGCTGGTCTCCAGCAACTACAGCTTTACCTTTGTGAACGGAACCGTGAACGTCGTGCAGGGTACGGCGCAGACGATCAGCTTTACGCCGGTTCCGGCACTGGAATATGGCATCGGGCCGGTGACGCTGGTGGCCTCGGCAAGCTCCGGGCTGCCGGTGAGCTATACCGTGACCGGACCGGCACGCGTGGTGGGCTCGACGCTGAATGTAACCGGCGCAGGGACCATCGTCGTGACGGCGAGCCAGGCGGGATCGGGCATCTATACGGCGGCTGCGCCGGTTTCGCAGACGGTTGTGGTGGCTCCAGCAATTCTGACCGTAACAGCGGCAAATGCTTCGCGGGTAAACAATGTGCCGAACCCGGTCTTTACCTATGCGCTGAGCGGCTTTGTGAATGGCGATACGTCTGCGGTTGTGGTTGGCGCACCGGGCGAGACGACGACGGCAACGCAGGGTTCGCCGGTGGGAACGTATCCGATTCACGCTACGCCAGGAAGCCTGGTAGCGGCGAACTATACCTTTGCGACCGTGGATGCCGTGCTGACGGTGACCAGCGGAGGGCCGCAGCCGGACTTCTCGATTACCTCATCGCCACAGGTGCTGACCATGCTGCCGGGGCAGTTGCGGCAGGCGACGCTGACGCTGACGCCGATCAACTACTTTGAAGGCACGGTGACGGTCTCCTGCGGATCACTGCCTGCGAACATGAGCTGCGTATTTACGCCCGCATCCTTTGATGTGGATGGGACGGGCACGCCGCAAACGCTGACGCTGACCGTCAATACCAATGGCAGCACGCCGATTGTCGGCGCATTGAGGACGCAGAAAGCGCGGACGATGCTGGCCGGAATCTTCTGGTTGCCGGCAGCGTTCACCGGCCTGTTGATAGCGTTCAACCGAAAGCGGCTGGCGAAAAATGTGCGTCTCCGACAAATGATGGTGCTCTTCCTGCTGCTCTCCGGAGTGATGGGCATGGCGGCATGTGGCGGCGGCACCAGCTCGTCAGGCAATTCGCAGTTCACTGCTCCCGGCACAAGCATCGTGGCGGTAACTGCGGCGGGTACTTCCAGCAACCTGACAGGAACGGACTCGCATACCCTCAATCTCACGATCACCGTGGAGGGGCCGCAATGACAAGTTCGATCTTCGCGAATTAGACGAACAGAATCTCTGTTCTTTTCTCTCTGCCATGAGGTGATTTGGCAGGGCTGAGGACACTCCATTTCTTTTTTGACGTTTGCTTGTAGGAGAGAGCCATTATGCAGAAGAAAACAGGTCATTCGCTATGCCGCTTCTTGACGCTTCCGTGCATGGTTGTAGGCGCATTGCTTGCAAACGGCCAGGCGCAAGATGTGAAAACAATCGGTCCAGCGCCCTTGACCGTGTCTTCTGCATTGGCTCAGGCATCCTCGTCGGCTTCGTCGTTTGTGCGGTTGAAGAAACCATCGAGAGTTCTGCCCTCGCATCTCCAGCAGAGGGCTGCAACCCTGCGTTCCGGTCTTCGGCAAGGCTTGGCCCAAGGCCGTTCTGCGGCTGTTGGCAGGCCGATGGACAGCAACGCGTCCGGGCCGAACTTCGGAGGCTTTGCCGGCAACCTGATGCCTGTGCCTATTTCTCAGCTCATTTCTGACACCGGAAATGAGCTGATCTATGGCGCCGTCGTTTCCGTGACGGGTGATTTCAACGGAGATGGAAGCCCGGATGTAGCCCTCCTTCAAACCGATGGCTCGATCAGCGTCATTCTGGGCGATGGCAAGGGCGGATTCTCCGCTCCGGTCGTGACTCCAGGACCTGCTTCGGGCCAACTTGAGTATGGCTATAGATTTTTGAATGCCATATCGGTAGACCTGGACGGGGATGGAAAGCAGGATCTGGTTTCCTGGGGCACCAACGGACAAGTTGTGATTCTGATGAACACCGGGAATGGCATGTTTGCCGCTCCGGTCTACCTGTACCTTACTACCGCTCAAGTTACCGATCTGAGCCAGCAGGTTACTGCCCTGGCTGTCGCAGACATCAACGGAGACGGACATCCCGATCTCGTTGGCGCGCTCGTTGATAGCGCCGGCGAAATCGAAGTGAATTCCATTCTGAATGCCGGCGATGGAACATTCCCGACATCCAAAATCGACATCACGTCCTACACGCCTCCGGCCGGGACAAGCGCATCCATTTTCTTTGACACGGGCACCATTGCCACTGTCAACGGGAAGCAGACGATGCTGTTCGAAGCGGAGGAATATCCAACGCTGAGCGGGGGTCCGCCCTTCAACGGTTATGTCTTCATGGCGGCCTCGAATGGAGACGGAACTTTCACGATTAATCCTTCGCCGCTCAACATCCCCTCGGTGACTGGAACGGACGCCGACTTGCAACTCGTTGTCCCGCCATATATGTCGCGCGTGCTGAAAGTGCAGGATTTGAATAACGATGGCACTGCCGACATCCTGATTGCTCCCGGTGATGGCTATCTGTATAGCTCTCTCGGCACTGGAGGTGGAAACTTTGCTCCGCCGGTGCTCGCCACGCCGATCCCCGGTTTCCATACTCCGGATTTCCATCTACAGGATATGGACAGCGATGGCTGGGTGGATCTTCTGGATAGCGAAAACGGGTACACGGCTGCATTTCATGGCAATGGAGACGGCACCTTCACAATGGTCGGCACCACCACAACTGGGACTCCGTGGGGAGACGGTTACGGTTATAGCGCGCCTATTCCGCCCGGGCGCCTCACTACGTATGGCGACTTCAATGCGGATGGCAAGCTGGACTATGTTTCGGTGGATATCAACTACGGTACGGTCACACTCGGCGCCGGGATGGGCGGCTTTGCCTTCGCCGGCGCGCAGCGGCTTATGGACAACGGAGCTACAGACCAGACGCCGGCCTTTCCGGCCGATACGGCCGTCGAAGCGGCGTTCGATGTGAATGGGGATGGGAAGACCGACGTCGCGGGCTTCAATCAGGCGGGTTCCGTGTTGCAGGCGGTTGTGGGAATCAACCAGGGGGGCGGAGTCTTCCAGTGGACCATAGCGCCCACCCTGATTCAAGTGCCGCTTCTAGAAATCGCTATCAGTCCGGTGACTGGAGACTTCAATCACGATGGCAAGCCGGACCTGATCGTTTACGGCATTGGCGCGGACTACTTCTGGCACGTCTATACGGCTCTGTCGAATGGAGACGGAACCTTTCAGGCCCCGGTTGAGGTGCTGCTTCCTAAGCAGAAACAGGATTACCTGGCGGTCTCCATCAGCCAGTTTGCGGTGGGAGATGTGAACGGGGACGGGAATCCCGATATTGTGATGGCTTATGAGAGTCCTGAAGAGAACATTCCAGGGGTTCCGGGATATTACATTGCTTTGGGAGATGGCACGGGCAAGTTTCCCTCGGTAACATTCACGAACTCCGAATCGGATCTCGATCAGGTTGCCTTGGCGGACTTCAACGGCGATGGGGCGCTGGATATGGTTTTCTCTGCCTTGGCGGATGGCGCGAATCCAACGCTGGGAGTGCTGTTGAACGACGGTAAGGGAAACTTTGCGAGTAGTTCCCCTACGATCCTCAGTTATACCGAAGCGCCGATCGAACTGATCACAGCCGATCTGAATCAGGACGGCAAGGCCGATCTGGTGATGTCCACACAGGGGCTCTATGCCGCCAGCACTGGTGCGGATACCACTCAGTCTGGCATTGCAATCTACCTCGGCAATGGAGATGGAACCTTCGGAGATCGCGCGCTGATCTCGGAACAGGGTATAGCTCCTGCGATCACGGTAGCGGACTTCAACGGAGATGGATTCCCCGACATCCTGTCGGGCGTGGTGGAAGAGTTGAACCCTGGCGAACTGCCTACCACCACAAACCAGTTCTATGGAGCTTCGTTGCTACTGAACACAGGCAAAGGGAGCTTCTCACCGCCTATCAATACCTATGCTGCTGCTGGAGTTGAATTTCTCTTTGCAGGAAACTTCTATGGTGTGGGCGGGACGGATCTTCTGTTCACGGATGCGCTCGGAACATCGATCTTCTACAACCAGGGAACCTCTACGTTGGCATTGAGCGTATCGGGAAATCCTGTTTCTCAAGGCGACACTGTGGCCCTGACAGCGACGGTCGAGGCCAGTATGCCGTCCAGGTCTGTGCCAACCGGG
>JAATFM010000162.1 GCA_015655195.1 Terriglobales bacterium | reverse complement strand
CTCTGGCTGGCGGCGGGCAGGCTGGAGCCAGTGAAGAACTTTTCCGGGCTGCTACACGCTATCACCGCTCTCCCTGACAACACGCAGCTCGTACTGGCAGGCGAGGGATCACTCGCCGATGCGCTGCGACGCGAAGCAGCCGCGCTTGGGATTGCGGATCGTGTGAAGTTTATAGGCTACGAGCCGAATCTCCTGCGCTGGATGCAGGCTGCTGATGGATTCACGCTCTCCTCGCACTGGGAGGGACTGCCGCTGACATTGCTTGAAGCAGGCGCGTGCGGGCTGCCGTGCGTTTCCACAGCCGTTGCAGGAGCAACGGAGATTGTGGCCGAAGGGCAAACGGGATTTCTTGCGCCGGCTGGCAGCACAGAAGCTCTCTCAGCGGCGATGACGCGCCTGATGCGCTTGAGCGATGCCGCGCGGCAGGCAATGGGTGAAAAAGCGCGGCGGCGCGTGGCAGCGCGATACAGCCTGCCGCGCGTGTTGGACCGATGGGAGGTGCTTTACGCGGAACGTCTGGCACCGCGAACCGGCTCGCGGAAAACGTCAATCCCGCAGGCACGCATCAACCGAGACGGTTGGAAAAAATCTGCTTCCGCATGCGGCGCAGACGAAGCCGCCCCATAGCAAATGCGGCATAGGCTTGTTCCGAAAGGCTCAGCCCGGCAGGCTCAAATTCCTTCGCGACGTGATCGAACGAGGTGAAATTCGCCGCATTCCGGACGAGGAATGCACGCAGCTTCTGCGCCTGATCGTTATCGACGGAGTTCGGGTGCAGGCAGATCGTCCAAAGCCCGCGCTCCCGGCGCACTGGCTCCCAAACCTGCTGCGGAATCCAGACAACACCTTCGCGCAGAAATGGGATACGCGCCATGCCATCGGAGAGGTAACGAATTCCCTCCTCGCGCAGAGCGGCAAGCGTGTTTTTGTCGAAGCCGTGCCGGGGAGCCACCCACAGGCGAGGATTCAGTCCATTGCCGCGCAGGATTGCGATGCCCGTGTGAATTCGCGCCCGCTGCTCTTCAAGCGGCAGGCCGGAAAATTCCGAGAACCGATGCAGATGGATGAGACTCCGGCCGCGCTGCGTGCAGAGATGCGCCAGTCCGTGCAACGCGATGGCCGCGCCGGCTGCTTCGAGTTCGCGCATCTGCTCCCAGAAGCCGGAATCGGCGGGCGAGCGCATCAGGTCGCTGTCCTGATTGTCGGGAACCACGGCAAGAATCGGCCGTATCTGAAACTCGCGCACAATTTCGATGAGCCGCTCCCAGCGATGCCTGTCAACCGTGGGGCATAGATCGTCGAAGCGGAGCAGGTATCGTGCATGAACCGGAATCCTAGCCATCGGCCTACAATCCCTCCGCAACGTTATTGGCATCGCGCGCCCCGCCTGATGCCTCCGCGAGCAGCCTCCGCGCCCAGAACCAGAGAAAGGCAAGCGTGGCGACAGTCCAGAGCGATGTTGCCAACGCGATTCCCGGCAGGCCCATCCAGCGCATCAGCACGAGGTTGAGCGCAATGTCGAGGATGAGATTGACAACGCCGCAATAGAGAATCAGGTCGGTGCGCCGCATGGCAAGGATAAAGCGGTAATAGACGCGGCTGACGACGAAGAACGGAATCTGCACGGCATACATTGCCATGACGGGCGCGACGACAGACGTATCGCGCTGGCCAAAGACACCGTGCTGGAGCGTGAGCCGGACGAGCAGCGGAGCGCCGGCAATAAGCGCAGCGGCGATCGGAACGGTAACGAGCGCGGCGATGCGGGTCCAGTGGCGGAGCGCAACGCGGCAGCCCTCCCAATCCTCGTGCGCCACGAGCGTGGAGAAATGTGGCGTCAGCGCCGATGCGATAACGCCGGAAAACAGCGTGACAACAACAGCGGCAAACCGCCCCGCATAGACCAGCGCCGAGACGCTCCCAGCGGGCAGCATCGCGGCCATTGCCTGATCGGCCAGCAGGCCGCCGGATGCGACAACGGCGCTAAGCACGACGGGGCCGTATTGACGCGCCACTTCCCGCGCCGCATCGGATGGCTCGCCCCAATGAAGCGTGAACCGATAACCGCGGCCGTGCATGAGCCATGCGAGCAGTGCGAAGCTCGCAGCGGCTCCGAGCAGAGTGCCGTAAACCATCGCCCAGATGCCGCATTGGCGATAAAGCAACACGGCGCAGGCAACGGTGGCGAGCGGAATCAGCGCGGGAGCCAGCGCCGGCGCGGCAAAGCGGTCCAGCGTGTTGAGAACGGCGGCGCAGTTGCCTGCCAGCCCGCTAAGCAGCACCACGGGAAGCAGCGCGTAAAACAAGCGGACGGTGAGGTCGAGCTTGGGCGCGGCGAAGTTCGAGGCAAGGAGCCGGAATGCAACCTGGGCCAGCAGAGTCATTGCGGCAGATGCGGCAAGTAGCAGCAGCGCCAGACGCGTCATCGACTGCGCGAGAAGTTGCTGCGCCCGTGCGTGGCCCTCCTGAATGCGAACCCGGACAAGCGTGGGAATCAGCGCCTGGTTCATCGTCTCCGCAAAAAGATTGATGAGCAGATTCGGAACCAGGAAAGCGATGAGAAAAGCGTCCATCGCATCGGATCGGCCGTAGATGCCGGCGACGACGAATTCCTTGCAAGTGGCAAGGAGCTTGACCGCCGCACCGGAGACGGCAACCGCAATCGCAGCTCGCAGAACGGAACGCTGAACTGGACCTTTTTTCCACGCCGCTGTCGTCGTCGGGCTCATGCGGTCCCATCCGCAAGTGCAGGCGCAGCTTCCGGACGGAATACGGCAGAAAAGCAGAGCGCAGTTTCCTCCGGCGCTTCCACGGCAAGCCGGGCAGCACACGCAAGCAGCCCGAGCAGCAGCCACGTAGCGCGATTCTGTTCCATCGTTGCGGCAGCTAGCGAGACGCACCAGACAACAAACGCGGAGCCGAGGCCGATTCGCAACGCGCCTGTTGCCTTCCACACATTCCGAGCGCTGATGAGCACGATGGCAGCACAGAGAATCAACGAGACAATGCCGCCTTCCACGCCGAGCGAGAGAACGGTGTTGTGGGCCGTATCGATGGGCGCAAGACCGGCGGCAGCTACGAAAGAGCCCGCGCCGGAGCCGAAGAATGGCGCACGCACGAATGCCTGCCAGCCCATTTCCCAGATGTTGAGGCGCTGGTTCAGGTCGCCGTACAGCAACTGGTCGGGAATCGTGGCGAGCCGTTCCAGCGTGGCCTGCGGCACAACGATCCAGATGGCGGCAACCGCCGCAGGCGCAGCCATGAATGCGAAGAACGTGCCTCTTCGGCTGCGGCCTGCGAGAAGCACAATACACCCGACGAGCGCCGTCAACGCGGCAAGAAATCCCTCGCGCGAGGCTGTGAGCAGCACACAGAGCAATCCCACCGGCAGGTAGGCGAGCGAGAGTAGCCTGGCCGGCCACGAGCGCTCCGCGCCATAGAGCAGCGCGGCCACAGGCAGCGCCAGATCGAGAAAGCGGGCGGCATCGTTCGGGTCCTGCCCGGCAGCCGCAAAGCGCGCCTGACCGGCGGACTCCGGCGAGGCGAAGCTGAGAAGCGTCAGCAAGGCCAGAATCCACGATCCGGCAACGTAGGCGCGCAGCAGCAGGCGCAGGTCCGCGGGGTTTTCCACCAACTCCCAGAGGAGCCAGACGGACGTTATCACCTGGAATGTGCCGGGCAGGCGGACGAGCGCGGCATCGCGGTCAACGCTCCACAGCAGGGTGCAACAGAGCCACAGGTAGAAGGCCAGAACGAGCCATTGCAACGCCCCCGGCGAGCGAATGCGACCAGCTTGCAGAATGGCCGGAATCGCGGCCAGCAGCACCAGCAGACCGGCCACGCGGGCGATGTTGCCGACCGGCTCGCCGAAGTCGAGCGAATACTCCCACGGAATCGCAAAAGCGAAGAGAACCAGCAACGCCCTGGCCGCCGCGCGCATAGCTAAAACCTCTGCGAGTACACGAGACCCGCATAGATACCGACGCCGGCCACGGACTGCACAACGGATTCCATGGTGCGATTCCAGAGATTCTTCGCCGCCGAATCGGGAACGTAAAGAATGTCGCGCTCGCGCACAGCAATATCTGGGTCCTGCCCACGCAACATGCGCTTCAAGTTCAGCGCGGTAACGGTGCGGCCGCCTCCCGGCTGCTCGTGAATCAGCAGAGCCTTCTGCGCGACGGCATTCTGCGAGGTGCCCCATGCAAGCGAGAGCGCCTGCAGCACGGTCAACTGCTGCTGCGGCTCCACGGTAAATCCGCCGGGACGGATCACGTCGCCCACGACATAAACCAGGCCGGAACGGCTCACCTGCACCGTATCGCCCGGCTCCAACTCCGGGTTGTGAGCCTCATCCGCGCCGCCGGGTTGCGAGCTAAGCGAGATCAGGTGCGGCGCACCGGGATCGTCGCGGCGATAGACGGTCACGACGCTGCCCGCTGCGGGGCTGAGGCCGGATGCGGCAGCGATGAGGTCAAGCAGGCGGTGATGCGCGGTATAGGCATAGACGCCGGGTCGCGCCACCTCGCCGAGCACGCTTACATCCTGCCCCGCGAACTGCGTCACAAGTACGAAGACCTGCGGATGAAGCAGAATTCCTCTCTCAACCAGCGCGGCGGCAATGGCGTGTGAAGCGCCGACCTCGTCGAGGCCGCTGAGCCTGATCTCGCCGATCATGGGTAGAATCACCGTGCCCGCCTGCGAAACGCGAACGGTCGAGTGAAACTCCGGCGTGTGAAATTCGCTCACGTCAAGAACGTCTCCCGGAGCGAGCTTTGCCGGAGCAGGAGTCGAGGCCGCGATTCCCGCGCCAACCTCCGGACCCGCGGCATTCGCTCCAGCATTGCCCCATACCGCGGGCGCGTCTTTCGCATTTGGGGCGCTTTTCGTCTCTGTGCTTTGCGGAATGTGCGCCACGCCGCTCGGCAGGCCGGAGGTATTCGGCGTAGGCGCCTGCGCGTGAGCGGCAAAACCCGCCGCAAGAATCAGAAGCACTACGGCAATGCGAACAGCATCGGACGACTTCCACGATTCCATCAGCAATGCGCCTCCCAATGCCAGCCAGAGCGAGACAAAGAGCGTCACAGCCGAGTACAAAAGCAGATTCGGCGCGGCGGGCTTGACCGGAGGGCGCGCCGGGTCCACGACCCATATCTCCGGACCGTAAGAGCCGGCGGCAAAGCCGGCCTCCTGCACCTTTTCGTCGGTGCGAAGATACAGCTCGCGCGTCGCATCCGCCTCGCGGCGCATGGCTTCGTACTGCTCGGCAGCAGCGACGGTCTGATACCCCGCGCCTGTCTTTTCGTCAAGGCTGCGGCGCAGCATCGCTTCCCTGTCCTGCGCCGTTTGCCACGCACTGCGAAAGCTCTCGCGCAGCCTTGCATCTTCTGCCTGCAACTGTTTGCCCAGGTCCGCGAGCTGCTGTCGAATCTCCGCGACTCGCTCGAAATTCGGGCCGTGCTCCAGGCTCAGCCGCGCCTGCTCCTGTTCGAGATCGCTGCGGCGGGCGCGAAGCTGGCGAAACACGGCGGCGGAAAGATCTCCGCTGTCGTTCTGCAGGCGCGGGTCCGAGGCAAGAACCAGCTCCGGGTCGCCCTGAACGGCGGCGCGATACTGCGCCTCGCGAAGAATCCGATCCGAGGTCGCCGCCACCAGTTCCTGCGAAAGCTCGTCCACCTGCGCCAACGTGGCAAGATGCTGGCCGGACTGGCTGGAGCGTTCCTGTTCCGGCGCGATAAGAATTCCGTGCTGCTTTTCAAAGTCGGCAAGCTGCCGGTCCTGCCGGTCGGCGCGGTCCTTGAGTTCGGCAAGCTGCCCCTGAAGCCACTGTGTAGCCTGGCCCGTGGCAGCCACGCGAGCCTCGGCCTCCTGCTGCTCGAAGAGGCGAATCATGGCATTCACCACGTCCGCCGAAAGAGCCGCATTATGCGTGCGAAAACGAATCTCCACCAACAGCGTGCGCGGCACGGTGTTTACATGCAGCCTCTTCTGAAAGCGCTCCAACAGATAGGCCTCGGCAGCGGGATCGGGAGACTGCGGGTTGAAGCGGGGAAAGCTCCGCGTAAACCCGCCGTTGAAAGCCGGGTCGGCATACAGTCTGCGGTCCAGAATCACGCGCCAGGCAAGCTGGTCGCTGCGAAAGACATTGGCCAGCGTCTCAATCTCAGCCAGCCCAAGCGCGGCGGAGTTCGTCGGCGCAACGTCTCCTGCGCCGGTGCCCTGCACCACGGGAGAAGCAAACCGCAGCGCCACGCG
>JAATFM010000222.1 GCA_015655195.1 Terriglobales bacterium | reverse complement strand
GGCGCGTATGTGGACGTGCACTTTACCCACTGGATTCAGCTTGAAGCGGAGGGCCGCTGGCTGCGCTTCAATGACTACTATGGCGAAACGCAGAGCAACTACCTGATCGGGCCGCGCGTCCCGATCAAGCAGTTCGGCAAATTTCAGAGCTATGGCAAGGTGCTGGTCGGGCTGTCGAAGATGCAGTTCCCGCGTGGCGACTACTACGACAACGGCAGCTTTACGACGCTGGCCTTCGGAGGAACGCTCGACTACCGGCTGAACAAACGCTGGAGCCTGCGGGCCATCGACTTCGAGTACCAGGACTGGCCGCATTTCATTCCGAAAGAACCCGGCGTCGTCGGCAGCCCGACGAACTCGCTGCAACCCTATGGCGTGAGCGTGGGCGTAGGATACAGGGTCTTCTAGGAGCAGGAGCCGATAAGGGGAGAATCGATGCCATCAGCCTTGAAACGGTAAAGCTGCTTCACTTCTGAGTTGGCCACGGCGTGGAGCGCTGTGGCCTTCCGCTTCAGAGCTTAACCACTGTGAGACCGGGAATGAGCCGGAAGTGGCGAAGGTTGATGGTCAACACTGAAAAGCCAAGTTCCAGCGCCGTGACGCCAATAAGCAAGTCTCCCAGGGGAATAGTTACGCCCCTGGCCTGCTGCTCACCGTCGATCTTTGCGGCCAGCAATGCCGTTGCTTTGGTATATGGATAGACGGCCAGATCGCGCAGTAGTTCATCAACGAAAGCCTTCCTGCGGAGCCGTATTCCGGGATTTGCGCGCGATAAATTCCGTGGGCGAGTTCCGTCAGTCCGACCGAGGAGAGCGCAGCATCCTGATCGCCCGTCACAGCGATGATCTGCTCGATCAGTTTTTCGACTGCATCCCCTCGACGCTCGGCGGCGATGACAACGCTTGAGTCGAGAATCAGCCCCATGGATTTTCAAGCGGCTCCGGATGGCTGTTGACTACCGCTTCAAGGTCCGCGGCGAAGCCGCCGTCCAAAGTAACCGTGGAGCCGTGCTCCTTGGCCAGACGCAGGGATTCTGAGAGCCGCCGCAGAGGGCGCTCGGCAGCAGTACGTAGCACGATAGCCGGAGATGCGGCATCCTCGATGACAATTTCGGCTCCAGCGCGCACACGGGCCAGCAGACCGGCAATATCGCGTATCGCTTCGGCTTCCGTGATGTGGATCGTTGCCATAGTGATGATGATACCCCGATTTTCACTGAAGAGCACCAACAAAGGCCGCCCGGAATCGGGCGGCCTTTGTTGTTTATGGATTGCAGCCGACTTATGCCGGTGAGGGTGAGCCTTCGGGAAAACCGGTGCCGGAGCGGCCTTCGGGTTTGAAGACCTGCTGGGGCGTACCGGAGCCGCCGTCGGACGGTGCGGCGAGCGAAGAGCGCTCCGAAGGCAGTTCCTTGCCTTCGATGAGCAGCCTGACCTCCTCGGCGTCGATGGTCTCGCGCTCAAGCAGGGCGGCGGCCAGGCGGTGCATTGCCGGGGCGTTCTGATCGACGAGCGTGTGGGCCGACTGGTAGGCCTCGTCGATGAGGCGGCGAACCTCCTGATCGATCTGGCGCGCGGTTTCCTCGCTGAAATCGCGGTGCTGGGCGATCTCGCGGCCGAGGAATATCTGCTCTTCCTTCTTGCCGAAGGTGAGAGGCCCGAGGCGGCTCATGCCGTACTCGCAAACCATGGCGCGGGCCATTTCGGTGGCCTTCTCGATGTCGTTGCCGGCACCGGTCGACATCTGGTTGAGGAAGATTTCTTCCGCAACGCGACCGCCGTAGAGCATTGCCAGGCGGGTTTCGAGATACTCGCGCGTGTAGTTATGACGGTCGTCGGGCAGGTAAACCGTGACGCCGAGAGCCATGCCGCGCGGGATGATGGTGACCTTATGGATAGGGTCGGAGTTGCCGCGCAGAACTGCGACTAGCGCATGGCCGGCCTCGTGATAGGCGGTGACCTTCTTTTCCTCATCCGTAAGCAGCATCGACTTGCGCTCAGCTCCCATCAGGACCTTGTCCTTGGCCAGCTCGAAGTCGTACATGGTGACCTGCTTGTGGCCGACGCGGGCGGCGTTGAGGGCCGCTTCGTTCACCATGTTGGCCAGATCGGCACCCGAGAAACCGGGTGTGCCGCGGGCCAGCACGTTGAGGTTTACATCGTCTGCAACGGGAACCTTCTTGACGTGGACGCGTAGCACTTCCTCGCGGCCACGAATGTCCGGCAGGCCGACTACGACGCGGCGGTCGAAACGACCGGGGCGCAGCAGCGCGGGGTCGAGCACGTCGGG
>JAATFM010000225.1 GCA_015655195.1 Terriglobales bacterium | reverse complement strand
CTGATGTACGGCCACTACGATGTGCAGCCCGCCGACCCGCTCGACGAATGGCACACGCCGCCCTTTGAGCCGACCGAGCGCAACGGCAACCTCTACGCCCGCGGCGCGGTGGACGACAAGGGCCAGATGTATATGCACGTCAAGGCTCTCGAATCGCTGCTCGCCGGCGGCGGCGCTCTGCCGATCAACGTCCGTGTGCTGCTCGAAGGCGAGGAGGAGGTTGGCGGGGAGGGAATTGCGGCCTACGTCGCTTCGAAGCCCGCAGAGCTCAAGGCCGATTTCGCGCTCGTCTCCGACACCGAGCTTTTCGCGCCGGGACTCCCCACGCTCTGCGTCGGCCTGCGTGGCATGATCTACACCGAGCTTGAAGTCCGCGGCGCAAAGACCGACCTGCACTCCGGCATGTACGGCGGCGCTGCGCCGAATCCCTTCGTCGCGCTGGCCCAGATCATCGCTGGCCTCAAGGACCGCGAGGGCCGCATCTTGATTCCCGGCTTCTACGACGACGTGGAAGCCCCAAGTGCCAGAGAACTGGACGCGTGGAAGAGCCTGCCCTTCGATGAGGAACATTATCGCGAGACCGAAGTCGGCTCAAAAACGCTCGTCGGCGAACCCGGCTTCAGCGTGCTGGAGCGCACCTGGGCGCGGCCCACGCTTGAAGTCCACGGAATGCCCGGCGGCTTCATTGGTGCTGGCGCGAAGACGGTGATTCCCGCCAAGGCCGCTGCAAAAATCTCAATGCGCCTCGTGCCGAATATGACTCCTGCAAAAGCCTTCGAGCAATACAAGAGCTTCGTCGAAGCCATTGCGCCGAAGGGCGTCGAGGTCAGCGTCCGCCTCATTCACCAGGGCGATGCCTGCCTTATTCCCGTAGACAATCCTTATATCCAGGCCGCCACGCGCGCCCTGCGAGAAGTCTGGAACAAAGAGACGGTCTTTATCCGCAGCGGCGGCTCGATTCCGATTGTCGGCGACTTCGACCGTCATCTCGGACTGCCCAGCGTAATGATGGGCTTTGGCCTGCCGGACGACAACCTGCACGCGCCAAACGAGAAGTTCAACCTGGAAAACTTCCGCCTTGGAATCCGTTCGATTATCGGATTTCTGGAGGAAGCGGGGAAGTGAAAGAGCAGGGACCAAAGGGATACTGAGACTCAACGCATGGTGAGTTTGCGGGAGTGCTATCCCAGGTCCCAACACCAGGGACCGGGGGCATCCAGCAGGACAGAAATCGCGTAATCTAGTGCCAAGGCTATGCCGCACGACCTTCCCCAGCGCGACGAAACCCTCTCCGAGCTCAGCGCCGATCTCTGCCCCGAGCCATCGCCGGAGCTGAACTGCGGCGCCGGACCCACCTCCGAACCCGATTCCGCCGTATCTGAGCCCGTTATCGTTTTTTCCAATGTCTCCATCTCCTTCGGCGACCGAACCATTCTCAAGGACGTGAACTTCCATGTCGAACGCGGCCAGACCCTCTGCATCCTGGGCCGTAGCGGCGTGGGCAAATCCGTCTCCCTGCGAATGCTGATGGGCTTCCTCAAGCCCGATTCCGGCTCCATTCGCGTCAACGGCGCCGAAATTACCGAGCTGGACGAGGCCGCAATGCAGGAGGTTCGCAAGCACGTCACCATGGTCTTCCAGAACGGTGCGCTTTTCGATTCGCTCTCAGTAAAGGAGAATGTGGCTTTCCCGTTATGGGAACACGGCAGGCTCGACGAGCCACACCTCTACGAAACCGTAGACCGGCTGCTGGCGCTGGTCGGCGCCGAGGACGTTGCGGAGCTGCTGCCGGCGAGTCTCTCCACCGGCCGGCGGCGCGCGGTGGCAATCGCCCGCGCTCTGGCCTCGCAGCCCGAGATCGTGCTCTACGACGAGCCGACCACGATGGTCGATCCCATCATTGCCCGCCGCCTCGGCGGCATCATCCAGCGGCTCAAAAAGCAGCTCGGCATTACCAGCATTGTTGTCACGCATGACATGCGCTTTGCCAAGAGCCTGGCCGATACGGTTCTCTTCCTCCACGAAGGTGGCGCGCGCTTCTTCGGGCCGCTTTCGGATTTCCTCGCCTCGCCCGATGCGGAGATACGGCAGTTCCTGCTCCTCGATGCCTACCAGTTACCAACCGGCTAACTGTTGTCTTTTCGTAACCAAAAAGTTCTAAAAATTCACTTGCCCAAATCGGGAATTCAGGCGATGCTGGATACACAAGGCAAATACAGCCGAGTAGACACGTAATCTGTTATTGAACTGTATGTGAAAGTCATAAATTCCCCGTTATTCTGTCTGCGTAAGTAGTATAATGCGTTTGTTATTGCTGGTTTACGGTACGCATCGGGCCGGCTAACATAAAGTTTTCAGGTTGTTTTCCAATTCAGGAAGCCGACAAAAATAATCAATGTGCTTCCATTTCCCAATCCGCGGAATTTGCATCCAACGGTTAGATGTCCGTTTGAATCGGAACATGAGTACCAGGTAAACCAGACGCTGTCGGCGCAAGCTGCCGGTGCGGCCGGGGCCCAGCAAAAGAGTATTTTTTATTCCCGTTACGGGCCTGATGGCACTGAACTCATCAACCACTGAGCAGGCGCAATTGGCATGTCATGCCAGCCGGCGTCGGTGCAGGGAACGTTGAAGATTGGCAGGATGCAATCATGGCAACATCAGATTTCTGGCAGAAGGCTTCAACTTCGGCTTCCTCCTCTGAGTGGCCGGCCGGAATCTCTGCCTCCGCGCATCGTCTGGTGGCAGGAACCTCGCGAATGTGGATGGCAATGGATGCCGCGACCGTTCTGGCAGCCGTTATTGTGGCAACGCTTCTTACGGATAATGTCGGTTTTATCGCCGGAATGCGTCAGTTCTGGCATGGCACGCTGATTGAGGGCCGTTCGACGGGCCTGCTGCTGGCGCTCTTGGCCGGCTTTATCGTTGCGCTCATTCTCATCAGCCACCAACTGCATCTCTATTCGCCGATACGGCTGGGCGGATTTCTCCATGAGCAGCGTCTCACACTTCAGGCATGTTTTACGGCAGGCTTGTTGCTCACGGGCTCTCTATACGTGATTCACGCAGTGAACATTCCTCGCGAAATTGTCTTTACCACGCTGGTGCTGGTGCTGATGGCGCTGAGCGTGCGGCGGTTTGTCTATCGCGTGGTTCTCTACCGGCGCTACGAGCGGGGGCTGGGAACGCGCAATGTGCTGATCGTCGGCACCGGGCCGGAGGCGCACGCCCTGCGCCATCATCTCGAAAGCATCCGCCACCTGGGCTACACCTTCAAGGGCTTCATCTCGTTTCCCGGCGCCAGCTCGCTTTACGCATCCAGCTCCGGCGACGTGGTCGGCAGCCTCGATACGCTCTTCGAGTGCACGCGCCAGCAGTTTGTGGATGAGATTTTCTTCACCATGCCCTGTGAGCGGGGCCTGATGCAGGATGTGCTCGAAAAGGCCCGCGCCAACTGCGTGGACCTTCGCGTGGTGCCGGATATGTATGATGGCCTGGCGTGGAACAGTCCCATCGAGTACATTGGCCAGTTTCCCACCATTCCGCTGCACTGCGGCCGGGTGCCGGAGATTGCACTGATGTGCAAGCGCCTGCTCGACATTGTCTTTTCCGCGGCGGTGCTTCTGGTGGGTTCGCCGGTGTTGCTGGCCATTGCCATTGCCATCAAGCTCGATTCGCACGGGCCGGTCTTTTACTCATCCGAGCGCATCGGCAAGAAAGGCCGCGTCTTCCGGTGCCTCAAGTTCCGCACCATGGTGTGCGACGCCGAGAAGCTTCGCGCCGAGATCATGCACATGAACGAGCGCGACGGTGTGCTCTTCAAGATCACGAACGACCCCCGCATTACGCGCATGGGGCGCTTCCTGCGTAAGTATTCGCTCGACGAGCTACCGCAGTTCCTCAATGTGCTACATGGTGATATGAGCGTAGTGGGCCCGCGTCCGCCCATTGCCAGTGAGGTGCGGGAGTACAAGCTCAGCCACCTGCGCCGGCTCGACGTGACGCCCGGCATCACCGGCCTCTGGCAGGTGCAGGGCCGCCAGGATCCCTCCTTCGACAGCTACGTCTCGCTCGACGTGACGTACATCGACAACTGGACCATCTGGCTCGACATCAAGATCATCGCCCGGACGGTCGGTGTGGTCCTTGCCGGAACGGGCTCCTAGCCTCTCCGAATGTGCCTCGCCGTTTTACACTAAAAGCGTGAAGATTGCTCTGGCCCAGATCGACCCCACAGTAGGGGACTTTAGCGGAAATCTTGAAAAAATCATTGCCGTGAGCCGTGCCGCTGCGGAAAAAGGCGCGCGGCTCGCGCTCTTTTCCGAGCTTGCCATCTGCGGCTATCCGCCAGCGGATTTCCTCGAAAAGCCAAGCTTTCTGGCCCGCTGCCGTAGTGCCGTCGCAGAGCTTGCCGAGGCGACAAAGGAGCTTTCCTGTGCCGTGTTGGCTGGCGTGGCGCTGCCCGCGCCGGGCGGCGGCAAGCCAGCCGTGAACGCAGCCGTGCTGCTCGACCGCGGCCAGCTTCTGCTCGAACAGCACAAGCGCTTGCTGCCGTTCTACGATGTCTTCGACGAGCAGCGCTACTTTGTGCCGGCCAAATCGCAGCAGGTGGTCGAGCTCGATGGCGTGCGGTTGGCAATCAGCATCTGCGAAGACGCCTGGAATGACAAGAGTTTCTGGCCGCGTCGCCTCTACTCCATCGATCCCATGGAAGAGCTGATGCGGCAGCGCCCGGATATCCATCTGAATCTCTCCTCTTCGCCCTTCTGGCACGGCAAGCGCGAGCTTCGCCAGCGAATGCTGGCCGCCATCGCCGAACGCGACGGCATTCCGGTGCTGCTCACGAACCAGGCCGGCGGCAACGACAGCATCCTCTTCGACGGCTCATCGCTGGCGCTCAACGGGCGCGGCGAACTGATCGCCCAGGCGGCATCCTTTCAGGAAGACCTCGTCATCGTGGACCCGTTTGCTGCCCAGCCCATTGCCGAGCCAGCCGACGACGATACCGAAGCCGCCTACCACGCGCTGGTCCTCGGCACGCGGGATTACGTTCGCAAATGCGGCTTCAAAAAGGCGATTGTGGGCCTGAGCGGCGGCATCGATTCGGCGCTCGTGGCCGCGATTGCGGCCGAGGCTCTCGGCGCTGAGAACGTTCTAGGCGTGGGAATGCCGAGCCCCTACTCATCGCAGGGCTCTATCGATGACAGCAGGAGGCTCGCGACCAATCTCGGCATTCGCTTCGAAGTCATCGGCATCAGCGGCCTCTTCACCGAGTTCAACCGCGCCCTGGAGCCGCTCTTTACCGGGCAGGCCATCGACATCACCGAAGAAAATATCCAGTCGCGGGTTCGCGGCAACCTGCTCATGGCGCTCTCGAACAAATTCGGCTCTTTAGTGCTGACCACGGGCAACAAATCCGAGATGGCAGTGGGTTATTGCACGCTCTACGGCGACATGGTTGGCGCGCTGGCCGTTATCGGCGACCTCGTCAAGACGAGGGTCTACGCTATCTGCCAGTGGCTCAACCGCGAGAAGGAAGTGATTCCCGCCGCCATCCTCGAAAAGCCGCCCTCGGCCGAGCTGCGGCCCGATCAAAAAGACACGGATTCGCTGCCTCCCTACGAAATTCTCGACCCGATTCTCGAAGCCTATGTGGAGCGCTACGAGACGCCCGAGGAGATAGCGGAAAAGCTGGCAGTCTCGCGCCAGCTGGTCGAGCAGGTAGTACGGCTCGTGGAGCGCTCCGAGTACAAGCGCCAGCAGGCCGCGCCCGTGCTGAAAGTAACGCGAAAGTCGTTTGGCACGGGACGACGCTTCCCGATTGCCGTCAAAGTACAAGTATGAGTTTTGCCGCAACTGGCCCCACCCCGCCGCGAGCGGCGATAATACCCTCAGCCCGACCTTATCGTTACCCGAAGCCTCAAGATCCGAGGCACCAAGGAGAATTGGTTTGATTCGTTCGATTTCCCGTCTCGCCGGCGTCAGTTCGCTGGCCGCACTTTGCCTTTCCGTCGCTGCGGTGGCGCAACAGGCTCAGCAAGCCCAGCAGGAGCAACAGCCCGCCGCGGACGCGTCCCAGCAGGCTCCCGCTGCTCCCGCGCCAACAGGGCCGCCAACTTTCCCCAAGCCCGATCCGGCCAACTTTACCGCCACCACGCCGAGCAGGGCCATTGTTGATGCCTTTCTGAACACAAGCTGGGGCTACGACGAGAGCCGCATCTGGCAGGTCGAGGCGATTCTCAAGACGCAGGAAGAGGGTTTCAGCAAGGTTATCGTCTTTGTGGGTGACAAGAACGGCAAGGACAAGCCATTCCGCTTTCCGTTCATCGTGCTGCCCGACGGCAAACACATGATCTTCGGCGAAGACATCTATCCTTTCGGCGACCACCCCTATGCCGAGCACCGGGCGATGATGCAGGAGCGTGCCGACGGCCCTTATCGCGGCTCGGCTGCAAAGGATCTTGAGATCGTCGAGTTTGCCGACCTGCAATGCCCGCACTGCAAGGCCGCGCAGGCCAACATGGATCAGCTCGCCGTCGATTTCCCCAAGGCGCGCATCGTCTTCCAGAACTACCCACTGCCCATGCACCCCGAGGCGCATCGCGCCGCGGACTTTGGCGCCTGCGTCGCCAAGCAGGGCGGCAGCAGCGCCTTTTTCACCTATGTCTCCTCGGTTTTTGACGGCCAGGACGGGCTGGCAACACCGGACGGCGCCACGCTGACGCTCAACGCGGCTGTTACCAAGGCTGGCCAGGATCCCACGAAGATTGCCGCCTGCGCCGATCTGCCGGCAACGAAGGCTACGGTCGATGCCTCCGTACAACTGGCCAAGGACTCCAACATCAATGAGACCCCGACGCTGGTCGTGAACGGACGCCAGATTCCGGCCAACGTTCCTTACGAGACGCTCAAGAAGATCGTCGAGTTCCAGATGGGCCTCGACGGAATTCAGAAGTAAGCCCGCGACAGAGAAGCAAAAAGGGCCTCCGCGTATCTTGCGCGGAGGTCCTTTTTGTGCGTGCTGCTTTAACGCAGCCCCATATATGAGGCTCTCATCCTTGTGCTTTTTTTCTGACGCAAGGATAGGATTATCTGGAAATTTCCACTGGATCGTACAGCTTATATCTCGATACGAACTAAAAGGCTCTCTGCGCCGAGTGTTCCAGTATCTGCATTGGCGAGTGGCCTATGCCGTGTGGATTGCGAACGACGTGCGGTGTGATGATGATGAGCAGCGTTGAGGAGCTTTGCTGCGTGTTTTTCTCCGTGGCGTTGTCCAGGCCGGGAACTTCGCTCAGCGCCGGTGTGCCGCTCACGGCGCGAACCTCCGACGAATCCATCTCGCCGGCTACGACAACGGCATCGTTGGCGCGCATCGTTGCCACGCCCGTGTAGGTGCGGCTGGCCAGCACCGGGTTGCCGTTAAGCGATGTGCCCTGCAGGGAATCGATCTTCATGTCGATGCTCAGCGAGACGTCGCCCGAGCGCATCACGTGCGGCGTGGCTTTGAGCGTGAGGCCGAGGTCCTGATACTGGACCTGAGGAATAGACGGCGCGGAGCCGATCGAGGCGAGAATTCCGGAGAGCGCGCCGGAAGATCCGGCGGCGTTGAGGCCGGGAATGTTGGCAGAACTGCCGGAGAGCTGGCTCGAATAGCTGGAAGTGATAATCGGGTAGCGCTCACCGTTCTTGAGTGTGCCCTCTTCGCCGTCACCCAGCCGAAGCTGGTAATCGTCCAACTCGCGCGAGTCGGAGGAGTTGACGTTGAGATTGAAGCCAGACGCGCCGGGAGACAGCCCGAAGGCAGCGGGGCTGCATGTGCCGCTCGAAAGGCTGCACGTGCCGCCGAAGATGGCAAAGCCATTCTGGAAGATCGGATTGCTGACCTGGCCTGAGGCGATGAGAATGGCCAGGATGGTGGCAATGTCCTTCGGCCCGGCCAGGCCGGAGGAGATGATCTGCTGCACGAGCGACTGGTTGGCGTTCAGGATCGATTCAGCCTCGCCGAGCACGTTGAAAACGCCCATCTGCTGCGGCGTCTGAAGACCGGTGTTGCGCATCTTCGAGTTCGCCAGCGCCAGGATGCGGATTTCAAGCAGAATCTCCGGGCGGCCTTCAGCCAGATCGCTCCATGTGTTGTTAAATGCCCGGAGCGTTGCCGGCGTGGATTCCAGCGTGAGCACGCCGCCGTTCTCATCGAGATTTGCCTTCTGTATCTCGAAGACATTTTTCGTAACCGCTTGAATGTCGTGCATCTCGTTCGTAGTGAGACCTGTGAGTGAGACAGTTTCAAGTGCGCCGCGCTGGTATTGGGTGTGCATCTGCTGCGTGTTGCGAATGATGAGAGCGCGGTGCGGCGTGAGCGGCAGGGAGAAGGAGTCGGTGGCGAGCGCGAGCGCGTGAGCCGCCTCTGCAAATGTGGCATCGTCGAGATCGAAGCGGATGCTCGTGGCGCGAAGGCTTGAGTCCGGTACGGCGTCAATGCCGTATGCCTTGTAAACCTGCTGTGCGAGCTGCGGCGAGGCGGAGCGGAGGTGAAAGCTGTGCGTGCCGGGCGCGGGATCGAGCTCCTCCGGTGCAGCGAGCGTGTACTCCGGCTGCGCCCCGCTCTCGTGTGCGTATTCGGCAATCGCGTCGCCGGCAAGCTGGTGAATGTGCTCGGCGACAGAGGCGTTCTTCGGATCAAGCTCAAGCGCGTGCGCAAGCCTTGTGCGGGCTTCCGGCTTGTTGCCCAGATTGCGCTCTTTTGCCGAAGACTGCACCAGTGCAACGACGGCGTGATTCCGCGCAAGTTCTATGGCGAGTGGATAATCGCGGTTCTCCGGATCGAGCGCCGCGGCTTTTTGATAGTTGGCGAGCGCAGCCTCAAACCGGCCGGCAACATAGAGCTTGGCCCCCGCCAGAAAGAGCTTGGCCGCGCGGCGTCGTGCGGAAGGCGAAACAGTGGGTTTGGCTGCGGATTCCGAGTGATCCGCCTGCGTCTGCGTTGCTGCCTGCGTGGGTTTTGCCGCCGTTGCCGGGGCGGATTGACCCGGCCCAGCAACATTCGGCGCAGGCACCTGCTGCTGCGCGGCCAGCGAGGCCGCGAAGAGCAGGGAGCACCCCATATGCGTAAGTGGGTGACACACGAACCGGCGATGTGCGAATTGGCGCATGATTCCTGCGCGCTTCTCAGCCTTGGCGGAAGCCCGGACGGATGGCGCTAAATACAGGACGTTCCGAGCGCGGCGGACGCTTGAGGCCGGCGCGGACTTCGGCCAGGCTCAGGTCCAGCTCGGTCATGGCGCGGCTCAGCGTGTTGCGGTGAATGCCGAGCTCTTCGGCGGCCTTACACTGGTTGCCACGGTGCGCGATCAGGATTTCACGGAGATATTGCCTCTTGAACTCCCTTACGGCGTCCTCGTAGCGGATGCCGCTCGCGTGCATTTGCATCACCAAGCTGTCCAGTTCTCGTTTCAACTTTGCCACCTCTTGCGTTTTCGATCTTAACTAGATTGCCATATTCGACCGGGGTGCGCTGCGGAAAAATTTCAGCGCCAGTTCTGTTACGGATGAAGCCATCGCTCCGACTGCTTTTCCCATCTCTCAAGCCCTTGCCGAATGCGCTCGCCAAGCTCCGAAGGCGCAATGCGGCTGCTGAGATGCGTGGCGGCAAAGAATTGCCGCGGAAGCCTCGCGTCGGCCAGCCAGCGCGTCTGCGGGAAGAAGGCCACGACCACGAGAATCAGAATCGTGATGACAACCACGCCCTGAATCAGCCCGAATACGCCGCCTGCAAGCCCATCCAGCCAGCCGAGGCCGATGAGGCTGAAGGCTTTGGCCAGCAGTTGGCCGACGAAGCCGGCAATAACGATGACGGCGACCAGGATGAGTAGAAAAGCTATAGTCTCCGCCACGCCTTCCGAGTGAATAAAACTCGAAAGCGATGCGGCGAGATGGTGGTAGTTCCACGCCGCCACGGCCAGGCCAAGGATCAGCCCGGCGAGGCCGCAAATCGAGCGGAAAAATCCCTGTGCCAGTCCGCTGAAAAAGGCGACGGCGAGGATCACGATGACGGCCCAGTCTACCAGCGAGAGAGAGTTCATGCGGTGCCCTCCGTTTCCGTGCGTTCGTCAATCTTACAGGCTTAGCGGCAGTGGGCCAGTTTGAATTCGTTCGTAACAGGGCGTGGTGAGCCTGCTTTGTCTTTAGTTGTGCCGAGTGAGCTGCAATTAAAGAATGGGCTTTAGCCTCTGCTCACAAACTGACCAACCACAGGCCAAGCTCAAAGACTTAGACTGCGGCCAGTGAGAAGACGGAAGGCTTCAAGATATTTTGCCTGTGTGCGCTCGGCCACGTCCGCTGGCAGCGCCGGCGCGGGGGCCTGCTTGTTCCAGCGGATCGATTCGAGATAATCGCGCACAAACTGCTTGTCAAAGGAGGGTTGCGCGCCGCCGGGCTTCCAGTTGGCTGCATCCCAGAAGCGGGATGAGTCCGGCGTCAGCACTTCATCGGCCAGAAGAATTCCATCCGCGGTGCGGCCGAACTCGAATTTCGTGTCGGCAAGGATGAGTCCGCGCGACTCGGCATGAGCCGTGGCTTTCGCATAGATGGCGAGCGTGAGCCGGCGCAGTTCGGCGGCGTCTGCGACGCCGATAACCTTCTCAACGGCCTCGAAGGAAATGTTTTCGTCGTGCGAGCCGTCCTGGCTCTTTGTGGCCGGGGTGAAGATCGGCTCCGGCAGCCGCGAGCCGTCTTCGAGGCCGCCGGGCAATGCAATGCCGCAGACGCTATGCTCGGCCTTGTACTCCTTCCAGCCGGAGCCGGCGAGATAGCCGCGCGCCACGCACTCCACGGGAAACATTGTGGCGCGCTTCACCAGCATCGACCGGCCTTCAAGCTGGTCGGCATAGGGCGCAAGCTCGGCAGGGAACTTGCTCACATCGGCGGTAATGAGATGGTTCGGCACGATCTCCGAGAGCAGCTCAAACCAGAAAAGCGAAATCTGGGTGAGAATTTTTCCCTTGCCCGGAATGCCGGTGGCGAGAACGTGATCGAAAGCCGAGATGCGGTCCGTGGCAACGAGCAAAAGGTTGTCGCCGACTGCGTAAAGGTCACGCACCTTGCCGCGGCCAATGAGCGAAATAGAGCCTAAATCAGTAGTGAGGAGAGCGGTCAAAGCAGAGCCTTCCGTAACGGTATTGAACCTTCGATTTTCGCGGTGCAGGCGGGGTAGTGTCAATGACAGGGGCGGGATCAGCAAGAAGGCGTCGCCCTGTGATGCCGGTCACGGACGGTCCGGCGCGACGGCGCGAAACTGAGTTCGTCAACATGGTTCGGGCGATGCGCAAGACACCGCTCTTGAGCCTGGGGACACGGGAGTGCCGTGGAACGGGGAAGCACGGTATGTCCCGGTTGTGTGCAGGGATCGCCGGTGGCTACGCACTAACGACCTCCAGTGCTGGCTACCGGCCCCCGCTCAAGCTCATAGTGTATGGGTGCATCCATGCTGAAAGCCGCAAGCGGCGCGCTCTACCAAGCGCGCTGTTTGCGGCTTTCGTGCGTTTGCGCGGCTTAAACCCCGCGGGTCTAAGCATTCAAGGACAGGCCTATGCCGTCGCCCGCTGCAACTCCTGATTTGCAGCCGCTCCGCTGCCGAGCTTGACGCTGACGACCTTCGAAACGCCCGGCTCCTGCATCGTCACGCCGTAGATCATGTCGGCGGAGTGCATCATGCGCTTGGAGTGCGTCACGATGAGGAACTGCGTCTCCTTGCCCAGCGAGCGGATCAGGTCGGCGAGCCTGCCCACGTTCGTTTCGTCGAGCGCGGCGTCCACTTCGTCCAGCACGCAGAAGGGGCTGGGCTGGAACTGGAAGATGCCGACGAGCAGCGAGACGGCCGTCAGCGCTTTTTCTCCGCCCGAGAGCAGCAGCACGTTCTGAAGCTTCTTGCCCGGCGGCGAGGCTACGATGTCGAGGCCGCTTTCGGCCTGGTTCTCTTCATCCGTGAGCCGCAGGAATGCCTGCCCGCCATTGAAGAGCCGCGTAAAGACCTGCGCGAAGTTCTCGTTGATGCGCGCAAATGCTTCGTCGAATTTCTCGCGCGAAATCTGGTCGATCTCCTTGATCGTCTGCTGCGTGTTCTCGATGGAATCGATGAGATCCTTGCGCTGCGCTTCGAGGAAGGTGTGCCGGTCAGCGGTTTCCTTGTACTCTTCGAGTGCCATCATGTTGACCGGTCCCATCTGCTCGATCTTCTGGCGCAGAGTGCGGCAGG
>JAATFM010000305.1 GCA_015655195.1 Terriglobales bacterium | reverse complement strand
CGGCTGAAGATGTTCGTCGGATCTATGCTTGGAAGCTATGACCGGGAACGAAATCGCCCCGAGGTGGATGGAACGAGCATGCTGTCGATGTATCTGCACTTTGGCCACATCGGCCCGCTGACGATTGCGCTAGAGATAGAAGAGGCGGTTAAAGAGGACATGTCGCTGCGAGCAAATGCGGACGCCTATCTGGATCAGTTGATTACGTGGCGCGAGCTGTGCGTGAATTATGCGCTATATAACGACAAGTACGACTCGTTGGAAGGTGCTGAACCATGGGCGCTGAAGACGATTGCGGAACATGCAAGAGACGAGCGCGAACGCACGTATACGCTGAAGCAACTGGAGGAAGCGAAGACGTACGACGAGCTTTGGAACGCCGCGCAACGGCAGATGGTGGCGCGCGGATGGATGCACAACTATGTGCGCATGTACTGGGCAAAGAAGATTTTGGAGTGGACACCGGATATGAAGACGGCAATGCAATATGCAATCCATTTAAACGACAAATACCTTTTGGATGGACGCGATCCGAATGGCTATGGTGGCATTGCATGGGCGATAGCTGGAAAGTTCGACAGGGCCTGGGGAGAGCGTCCTGTCTTCGGGAAAATTCGATATATGTCCAGAGCTTCGACGGGACGGAAGTTTGACTCGAGACGATATATTGCCCAGAACTCTTGAGCGGCATACCCAGCAGGCAGCCATAGAGAACGTAAAATCGTTATTCAATAATAAAGGGGTAATTTCCCATCCGCGTTCGCTCGATTAGCGGAGCGGTGCATCCTTTGCTCCCGAACGGGAAGGGCGAACCGCTAGCCGCCGTCGACGGAGATTGACTGGCCGGTAGCTTACTACAACTCAGTGGTCAATCTGGTACAGGGGGCATCCGACAAACAATGCTAGGATTGTGCCACTCGGACATTACGAGGGCAATTGAGGTTCCCAATGGGTACGAACCATCGGTCGCTTGTACTGCTCACGGGAGCCTCGGGTTATATCGGCGGTCGCCTCCGTAAAGCGCTTGAGGCGGCTGGTCAGCCCGTCCGCTGCCTTGCCAGACATCCTGAGTTTCTTCGGTCTCGGGTTTCTCCCTCTACGGAGGTGATGCAGGCAGATTGCCTGGATCGCGCTTCGCTTGCACCGGCGATGGCCGGAGTGCAGACCGCGTACTACTTCGTCCATTCCATGGGTTCGGCGGGGCAGTTCGAGGAGGAAGACCGGCAAGCCGCCCGAAATTTCGCCGACACCGCCCGCGAGCAGGGTGTCGAGCGCATTGTCTACCTCGGAGGTCTCGGAAACCAGGATCAAGCGTTATCCGCGCATCTGCGGAGCCGCCACGAGGTGGCAGATATCCTCCGCAATTCGGCGGTTCCCACGATTGAATTTCGCGCCTCGATCGTTATCGGCTCCGGAAGCCTTTCGTTTGAGATGATTCGTGCTCTGGTACAGCGCCTGCCGATTATGATTTGCCCGCGATGGGTTGAGGTCAAAGCCCAGCCGATTGCGATCGAAGATGTAGTCTCTTATCTTGTGGCAGCGTTGGAGCTACCGGTTGGACAATCCGCCGTCTTTGAGATCGGAGGTCCCGACCAGGTCAGCTATGGCGAGATCATGCAGGAGTATGCGCGGCAATGCGGACTGCGGCGATGGATGATTCCGGTGCCCGTCCTGACGCCCCACCTGTCTAGTCTATGGCTTGGCCTGGTCACTCCCATCTATGCTCGCGTTGGCCGCAAGCTGATCGAGAGCATGAGGAACCCGACACTGGTCCGCGACAAGTCGGCATTAACCATCTTTCCTATTCAGCCAATGGGCTTGAGAGAAGCCGTTGAGAGGGCCCTTCACCATGAAAGCCTGGAGTATGCCGCAACCTTCTGGTCCGACGCGCTTTCCTCCAGCGGTAAGCCTGCGCCCTGGGGTGGTGTGCGGTTCGGGACAAGGCTGGTCGATTCCCGGACCATGCAAGTATCCGTTCCCCCGGCTCTGGCCTTTGCTCCCATCCGGCGGATTGGCGGTTCAAATGGATGGTACTTTGCCAATTTTCTGTGGCAGGTTCGCGGCTTCTTCGATCTCCTTGTCAGCGGTGTGGGACTGCGCCGGGGCCGCCGCGATCCTCATACGCTTGTCGCTGGCGATGCTCTGGATTTCTGGCGAGTTGAGAGTTTTGAACCGGACCGTAGGCTAAGCCTAGTGGCGGAGATGAAAGTACCGGGCCGTGCGTGGCTTCAGTTCGAAGTGGAACCGACCAGCCATGGCTCCGTAATTCGACAAACTGCAATTTTTGATCCAGCCGGACTCGGCGGCCTTCTCTATTGGTACGCTCTTTATCCGATCCATTACTGCATCTTCCAGGGGATGCTCCACCGGATCGCAGCCATCGCGCAGAGCGAACCAGCCGCAGCTTCGGCCCTGGCATAAGGCCGATCTTTGAACCAACGCGTTCGTTATGCCTTCCGGAAGGCCAAAGGATCAGCTAAGTATGCGAGGTATGCTTCACTCTTGCGATGTTCTGCATCCTCGCCGAGCATTCTCTGTGGTCCCCGGTAGGGACGTTCATCACTGAGCGCCCCCGGACGGATCCGTACGTGCGCGTCTACGCATACGGCTCTTATGAAGGATGTGTGGCGTTGAAGCGGGCGTGAGGGTAGGAATGCAGGATTCGGGGTATGGGTATCCACCTGTCGAAGACTGGAGTCAGTAACTCTTACCTCTTCTTGGCGCGTTGGCTGCGACGGACGAGAACATTCCGCCAGAGTCGATTAACGCGCTGTCTGAAGGTGCGCAACTGATCAATATTCCCGGGAACAGCATGGTATTGGTAGTAGCCAGTGACCACCTTCCGAAGTCATGCACCAACCTGGCTGATACGATCATGCTTCCGGCGGAGAAGCTCAACCTTGATGGTCTTCAGCTTCGCTACCATTCGCTGTTTCG
>JAATFM010000283.1 GCA_015655195.1 Terriglobales bacterium | reverse complement strand
GAAGCCCGCGAACTTGCCGCGGCGGCGCTCCTTGCCCAGGACGTTCGCCGTGCGAACCGCAGCCACCTTCACCTTGAAGAGAGTCTCCACGGCCTGCTTCACTTCCGTCTTGGTCGCGCCGGGCGCCACGTCGAAGACCAGCGTTCCCTCGGTCTCTTTCACGCCCAGGCCCTTTTCGGTGATCAGCGGGCGGCGGATTACGGTGTATGTCGTCGGCATTACGCGGCCTCCTTCTCGGCCTTGCGCTTCGAGACCGACTTCACAAGCGCCTCGGCCAGCTGCTCGATCGCCGGCTTCGAGAAAATCGCCCGGTCGTAGCGCAGCAGATCGTAGGGGTGAACCTCGTTGTTCAGCACCAGCTCCACGCCCTCAAGGTTGCGCGCACCGAGCACCAGAGCCTGCGTCAGCGTCTTGCCGTTCTCGACGATCAGCGCCGTGCGCGTCACGCCCAGCGTTTCGAGAGCCTTCTTGTAGAGCTTCGTCTTCGCTTCCTTGATCTCAAGCGAATCGACCACCGTCAGCTTGCCGTCGGCCAGCTTGGCCGCCAGAGCCGAGCGCAGAGCGCCCAGCAGCTTCTTGCGCGGGAAAGCGTACTCGTAGCTGCGCGGCTGAGGTCCGTGAACCGTTCCGCCATGCCGCCAGAGCGGCGAACGCACCGAGCCCACGCGAGCGCGGCCCGTGCCCTTCTGCTTCCACAGCTTCTTGCCCGAACCGGCAACCAGCTTGCGGTTCTTGGTGGCGTGCGTGCCCTGGCGCTGCGAGGCGCGGTAGTGCTTCACGGCCTCCCACAGCAGAGCCTCGTTCACCTGGTCGGCGCCAAAGACGACGTCCGCCAGCTCCACCGAGCCCACCTTTTGCCCATTCAGATTGACTACATCCACGTTTGCCATTGTCTTCTTCTTCCGCTGACTCACTTGCCCGTCAGCTCTTCAACTTGTCGCACTCATTCCGAGCGCATATTTCTTAACCGGCCGTCTTACTTCTTCTTCGGCGAAGCCTTCTTCGAAGCCTTCAACGGATCGACCGTGCCCGAGCCGCCGAATCCGCGGCGCTCGCGCGGAGGAGCCTTAGCCTTGGTAATCGTCACGTAGCCGTCCCTCGCTCCCGGAACCGCGCCCTCGACCATCAGCAGGTTCTCGTCGAGATCGATGCCGCGAATCCGCAGGTTGCGAACTGTCACCCGGTCGGTGCCGAAGTGGCCCGGCATCCGCTGCCCAGGGAAAACACGCGACGGAAAGCTCGATGCGCCGATAGAGCCCTGCACCTGGAACATGTGTCCGTGCGACTTGGGACCGCCGCCGAAGCCGTGCCGGCGAACCACGCCCGCAAACCCGCGGCCCTTCGAAGTGCCAACCACATCCACAAACTTCGCGTTGGCAAAGATGTCCACCAGCACGCGGTCGCCAGCCTTGGTGTTCTCGCCGCCGTCCGCAGCCAGTTCCAGGCCCACTTCCTGAACGAACTTCACTGGAGGCGCATCGGTCTTGGCCAGATGTCCCACCTCAGGCTTGGTCAGCTTGCTCGCCTTCACGAACTCGACGAGTCCGATCTGCGCGGCCTCGTAGCCGTCCTTCATCAACGACTTCAACTGCGTCACCACGCAGGGACCGGCCTGCAGCACCGTAATCGGGTGCACATTGCCCTTTTCGTCAAAGACCTGCGTCATGCCGATCTTCTTGCCTAGAATTCCCGAAACTGCCATATCGTCCTCTCCTCATCATGCGAAGTTTTCAACTTCGCACTGCCGGGATTTCAACGCGATCCATGTGGGTGCCCCACCCTCGCCGCGTCTTTGTTTTTGCGGCTAGGGTGGGAACAATGCCCAACCAACCGCAGGAGCTTACTTCTCGAACGCCTTGATCTCGACATCCACGCCCGCGGGCAGATCGAGCTTCATCAGCGCATCTACCGTCTGCTGCGTCGGCTCCAGAATGTCGATCAGCCGCTTGTGCGTGCGAATCTCAAATGCTTCGCGCGACTTCTTGTCCACGTGCGGCGAACGCAGCACGCAGTACTTGTTCTTCACCGTCGGCAAGGGAATCGGACCCGCCACCGATGCTCCGGTGCGCTTGGCCGTCTCCACAATCTCGCCGGTCGAGGTGTCAAGCACGCGATAGTCGTATGCCTTCAACCGGATGCGAATTCTCTGTCCTACCATGGCTCT
>JAATFM010000082.1 GCA_015655195.1 Terriglobales bacterium | reverse complement strand
GTGACAAGCGGAATGCAAAAGGAAAGATTGCCGCTCGATAAGCTGATGTTCTCGTGTACGCCATCATAGGTTCCATACCAGTGCGTGCCGTTGTCTACATTGGGGTCAGAGGGCGGAACTGCTTGAGCAGCACACAGCACGGCCCCAAAGACAAAAGAGGCTATGAATGCGGTTTGGCAGGCCAATTTAACAGAACTAAGGCAAAGGAACCTCTTCATCGGATTCTCCCCTAACGATCACCAAAACAGAGCAACAGCGAATAAGGTTGCGCGGTGCTGATATGGACTTACTTCTTCAAGGACGACGCAAGTGGTTCGGATAGAAAACACGCCGAGCGCTATATGGCTATCCAGCTTGGCGCATGTCTTTTCAGAGGCACTGCGCCGGTCGGATCTCTCAAAGCAACAAGAAGTACAGAGCCCGTAATTCCATGTCGTATTTGCTCTGAGGAACTCCAGAGCCCAGTTGTGCGAAGATCTGGGAGGCCGCCACACAACGTCTACGACATGCGCGCCCGCATCGGAGTTGCCGGCGCGTAGATGGAAGTCTCGTTCTGATGCCCAACCAAACCTTTGGCTGGCTTGAACGGGTCTTTCAAATGTAAATCGAAGATATAAGAAATAGACTCGATACGGCAAAGTGTTGTCAAGGAAAAATTCTGCAACTACTTATACTGTGCAATTTTTAGCATTCGGCGCTTTTAGCCACCACTCCCAAGAGGTACACGTATCCTCTTATTTCTATGAGATGGCGAGACGTTAATAAGCGACCTCTGCTAGCAACTGATGCCGCTCTAAGACTTCATATCTCCAACAGCTTAGATCAGCCAAATATATTTATGCTTTTGGAAACTGCTGAAAAGAATTGGCTTGCGTAAATAGATACAGTTTTGTGTGCTGCAGTGCGAAGCCGGAGAAGAGATTTTGAGTTCGACGGATCCGATGCTTCTACCTCTGCTTTTTCACAAAAATCTGGGTTCGATTAGGGTTCGCTTGCCTCAAAATGAGTGTTTTTGTGCGCTTTCTGAGCCATCAGTGCGCTTTAGAATGAATGTGTTACGGTTTGGGCTCTAACTGTTGAGACACAATTGCATCTGACCGCCGTACGGGCAGCTTGGCAGTTGAATACGGTTGTGGCTTGTTACTGTGTGAGCAGGTTGCAGAGAGCAACAGAAGGGGAGGCACTTGATGGTGTCGAGAAATTCTGGATGTCTGCGGCTAGGTGCGCCCCCGGCACCTAGTAGTGAGATTGTTTATTTTGGCGAGCAGCGAAGATACCGGAATGGGCATCCCGTATCGATGTTCGGACTGGTTCGCGCTTTCGTCATTTCAGGAACGGCCGCGATCAGATCCTCCCATAAGGGCCAATCCTCGCCATGATCCCATTTGCGCTGTTGTTCCAGAGAGAATCCGGCGTGGAGCAAAGTAAGACAAAGCCTCTTGCAGTCGTGCGTTATACCTACTTTGTAGCGCATGTGGGGCGGCATGTTGGCTTGCGAAATCCATTCCTTTAGGCGGCTCTCTACGTCCTTAAGATCACTGGCGACGTTATCGAGGAAGTCCTTCCTAGCCCGTACCATCAGCGCAGTGCGTGCGGCCTGAATATCGGCAGCCTCGCGCAGCAGAGTGGCGGGGGAATCAGTGGTAGGCATAGCGTCTAGGTTGCCCCAGAGAAACCATTGTGCAATATACTCCGATTCTGCCTGCCGGATAGGCATTGCCACATCGAAGGCGGCCTTCATGCGCTCTTCCAGAGTTTCTGGCAGCCCGCTTTGCAACCATGCCTTAACCGTCTGGACATTCGTGCTCCCTATATACGCTGTCAATCGGTAACCGATCGTCCAGACAAGTTCCTTAAAATCGAAATAATTACTGAAAGTGTCTATGGATTTCATTGGATGTTCTTCTCTCTATTTGTGTGCACAGGTTTATGCCTGCTTGCACAAGTTTCGTTAGGAAGTATCTGCACCGATCGCGAACAATTCCATCCTCACGAAGGAAAGAGCACACGAAACGAAGCGCGAAACTCCGGTTGGATACCCTCTCCGTCGGTCTTGCACGTGGAGAGCAGCATCTTCAGCAGCTCGGCACGCCGAGAGTTGTCCACTCGCAGATATATCTCGTGCGCGCGCTCCGCAAGATCGATGATGCGCTCTGCGGAGAGCGAACGATCATTGACCGGAGAGTTCAATGCATGCTCCAAGTCAGCCTCCACCTGCTTGCGTTCTGCCTGCCACCGTCCCATGGACTCCTGATAGACATCCTCATCAATCCGCTCCGGATGATCGGCCCTATCGCAGAATGTGTTTGCCATGCGGGTTTTCAGGGCGACGAGCCGCTTGTTGAGCCCACTGATTTCGTTGCGATGGCTTGCCGCACTCGAAGAGAGAGCATCGTCATTCCGCGCTTCGATTGCGTCGGCAGCCTGAGCGATTTGAGGGCGGAGCCCAGAAGCAGAGCGACCCGCTCTTCCTTCAGATAGGGAAACTTATGCCGTCCCTGTCCAAAGGAGCAGTGGTAGTAGGTGTGATGCTGCTTGTGTACTTCGGCCGTAATGCGACATCCATCCTTCAGGCACTGCATGAGGCCCGCGAATGCAAACTTGTGCTTCCGCGGCTTCGACTTGCTTTTGCCCGAGACGATCTCCTGCACACGGTCGAAGGTCTGCTCATCGACCAGTTTGGGATGGGTGCCCTGGTACTCGCGGCCCCTCCACGTGAAAAATCCGATATAGAAGCGAGAGGTGAGGATGCCGTGCAGCCCGGACTTGCTGATCCGGAGGCCGTGCTTATCAAGGATGGCCCTACGCAGAGCCTTAATGGTGTAAGTTCCTTCCGCGCAAAGCGTGAAGATTGACTTAACGACCTCGGACCGTTCGGGATCGGCAACGATCGTGCGAGCTGCGCGGTCATGCTGATACCCCCAAGGCGCGCGTCCTGGGTACTGGCCCTTCTCAGCCTTGACAGTCTGGCCTTTTACAATCTCCTCGCGCATATTAAGGATGTAGTTGCGCGCCATCAGCGCGAACATTCCCTGTACGAGTTTGTCCTGTGAGCGTGAAGACTTGTTCAGTACCTGCCCTTCTCTTACAAAATGTATCTCGATGTCAAGTTCATTGACAAGATCCTCGATAGCAACGACGTCGTGCAGATTGCGGTAAAGTCGATCGCTCTTTTCGACAATAACAACGCGTACTTCGCGATGTTCGCGCAGGTAATCGATCATTTCGTTGAAGTGCCTCCGCCCCTCCTTCTTTGCGCTCTCCGAAACGCTGATTGCGTGCACAATCTTGAGCCCCTTGGATGCGGCATGTTGCTGTGCTGTGCGGTTCTGAGACTCGAGGGAGAAGCCTTCCTCCTGTTCCTTGGAAGATACGCGTGAGTACGATAATGCGGGTACGGCCATGTTATGTATGTCCTTTCTGGAGGCCTTGCAGGCCATCCGGGTTGGTGTGGGTTTAAGGACGAAAATGCCGGGCAGACTGGACCTGCCCGGCACCGATGCTCAGGGGCGCGGCTACGATTCGCTGTTCACGTGGTCGATACGCGGGCAGTGAGTCCGGCGAGCCAAAAGCTTCTGGACGCGCTTGTAGGTGCTGGGGCTAATCAGGCGCGGGTGAGTGCCCGTGTACTTCTCGCCGCGCCAAAGGAACTTCCCCGCGTAAAAGCAATTGCGGAGGATCTGCATGATCTTGGAGGCAGACAAACGATACCCAAGCCAGAACTCCAACTCACTCTGGAGTCCGCGAAGGCTGGTCTTTCCGCTAGCATAGCGGAAGTAAATCTGCCGGACGATGTCGGCGTGGACGGGATGCTCGACAATCTTCCCGTCAACGACCTGCTGATAGCCGAAGGGCGCCCGCCCAGGATAGCGGCCAGCCTCTGCCTTCGTGCGCTGTCCCTTGATGATTTCTTCCCGCAGGTTGTCGATGTAGTTATGCGCCAGCATAGCGAAAACGCCTTGTGCGAAACGGTCCTGCGCGTTTGCGACCGTGCGAAGAATCTGTCCTTCCTTCACCAGTCGGATCTCGATGCCGAACTCCTCGATGAGATCCTCGATCGAGACGTAGTGCACCATAGTACGAAAGAGGCGATCCGCACTCAGCGCAACGACGATGCGCACCTCGGGGTGACTGCGCAGATACGATCCGATCTTCTCGAGTCCGAGCTGTGAGGTCGTGCAGGCAAGGCCAATTTCTTCGGCGACGGTAAATCCATGCTCGGCAGCGTAGACACGCAACTCGCGGAACTGTTCTTCTATGGGCTTATTGGAGCCGCTCAACGATTCGTCGCAGGCTGCCCGCGCATAAAGCAGTACGTAATTATTTTCCATGGAGTCCTTTCGTTTCTGCGGATATGTCGAGTAGGCATCCGCAGGAGTGTTGGTCCGCTATTCAAGCGGCGCGTTGAAGATCAATAGTGCATTCGCGATCCAGCCGGTCCAAGTGGTGGAAAAATGCATGCATCTGGGCAAGGTCTGCCGGTGTCCACTGCACCGCCTCCATCGGCGTGGTAATGGCCTCGGCAACTTCCTGCTCATCGCCTGCACGCGGACAGGGTGCCGCCGCCATCGGCCAGTGAATCAGCCGCGATACGGCATCCTCCTGCACGGCCGTGGTGAGTTTTTGATCCGGGGTGGCGTCCTTGGTAGTGGGTGCTGGCGGATTGGGGCCCGGAGTCTGCTGGCTGCTCCTCCTCTGTGCAACGTCGTTTTGTGGGTTGCGGTTTGTCGGCATTGGCGTCCTTCTTTGTGGTCGCCAGAGCGACTAATTGGCGTATTATGTCTACAGTGACTACCGTAGTCATATATGACTACGGTAGTCAAACTTATCAGTAGCCAAAATTAATGTCAAGTGTGAAGTTGGGGGATTTATGGGCGAAGGTGTGAAGACGAGCTCCGAGCACGCTGCCAAGCTGGCGCGGGAAGAGCGGGCTATCGAGGGGAAAGGTCGGATGCGGAAAGAAGATGGTGCCCGTATCCGGGAATTGCGGAATGCCTTGCAATACAGACAGGAAGAGTTTGCGCGCCTATGCGGGGTGGCACGTCTCTCTGCTCTGGCTTGGGAGACCGGCAAGACCAGCCCCGCCCCGAGGAACTGGAAAGAGATGGCAAAGTTGGCAGGCAAAGCTATGCCGTCAATGGCGCTCTGGTTCTGGGAGAAGGCCGGAATTGAGCGAGATGACTTCCAGCATCTGTTTCCGGAATTTCAGAAGCTGGCGAGGGATTCCGAGAAGCGAATTCAGGAAAAGCTGGAATCAACCCCAGGGGATGCAAAGCTTGTTCCTCTTGTTCGTGCGTCGCTTCATGCGGAATGGAGAGTGCCGCCGGCCCCAGAACAGGTCGAAGACTATCTGTCGTTGCCTCGGCAATTGGTCTTGGCAGAGAGCAATCTCTTTGCTGTGCATGTCTCGCAGGAATTTATTCGTTCTGGCTTCGGATTGGGAGACATCTTGCTGGTCGATCCGTCGGAGACAGACATTCAGAAGCTTGAGGGAGAGCAGGTGCTGTTGAGTTATTCATCGAATATACGGACCAAGGCAATGATTGCAGCCGACATTCTACAGAGTGGTCATACCCCGGAATACAAGTACGGCAGATGGCCACATATTGACGATGGTATCTATGTCGGCTGGCTGAACCTGTATGCCAGTAAACATGAGACTGGTTTTACTCCGGTGTGCGTTGATTCGGCGAGGGTCGTGAGTGGCTCGCTTGCACTGGTGCCGCTTGAGTTTTCCGTGCCGGTAGCAACGCTGAATGCCGCCGGGAGCGGTAAGCCAAGTATTGTCAAAGAAGAGGAAGTAAAGCTGCACGGACGAGTTGTTGGTTGGTTCCGCACCGCTTCGCAGCCGGCCAAGGCGAAATCTGTTTCGCGCAAGGTGAGATCGTAAGCAGGGAGGCCCAATGCCGCATTTCAAGCATGAGAATCGTTTGCAACTGGTGACTGGGGCGCAGGCGGGAGTGCGCAAAGGGATTATTGTTTCCCGTGTCTCCAGTACGGAGCAGAAAGAAGGCTATTCCTTACCGGCACAAACCAAGCTCTTGCGCGCCTATGCCGCGGAGATGGGCGTGGAAATCGTGAAGGAGTTCTCCTTTGCGGAAAGCGCAAAGCAGCAGGGGCGCAAAAACTTCGATGCGGTGCTGGATTTCATGCGCAACAATCGCGATGTCACGGTTGCATTTTTTGAGAAGACGGATCGACTGAGCCGCAATATGCAGGACTATGTGCGGGTTGAGGAATTGGTGGAATCTCTCGACATCGAGATTCACCTGGTGAAGGAGAGGCAGATTCTTCGCAAGGCCACTAACTCCCAGGACCGGCTCGTACAGGGAATCTTCGCGCTGCTGGCGCGCAACTACATCGACAATCTGCGGGAAGAGATTGTCAAGGGGCAAAATATCAAGGCGGAGAGAGGCCACTATCCGGGCATGGCATGGTATGGATATAGGCATGATCGGGAAACCCGCACGATCATGGAGCACCCGACGAATGGCAAAGCTGTTCGGTTGATGTTTCGGCTCTACGCTACTGGAGAGTACAGCACCGACTCTCTCCGCAAGGAACTCATTGAAAGAACCGGCGTGAAAATCAGCAAAAGCCATCTTCAGCGGATGCTTAAGTCCGAGTTTTACATCGGCAAGTTTACCTGGCGCGGCATCGATTACCAAGGCAAGCATCCGAAGTTCGTCGATCACGCAACTTTTGCCCGTGTTCACGAACTGATCTCAGGACGAAATGGCAACAGGCTCAAGTCCCGGAAGCACGCCTTTGCATTTTCCAATTTGGTGATCTGCGCTAAGGATGGGTGCATGCTGACAGCCGAAAAGGCAAAGGGCAGGTACGTCTATTACCACTGCAGCTTCGGTAAGGGGCGTCACAAAGTTCCTTATTTACCGGAAGCGAAGTTATCAGAGATGCTGGGTGCTGCCGTTACGCGGATTCAGCTCCCCTCGCATGTCGCCAACAGCATACTCGCGTCCCTTACGGCGGACCATCAACGGATCGATACGGAGCGGATGGAAGTGTTGCGCTCCACAAGCAAGCAGCTCGACGAGATCGAAGGGTTCAAGCATCAGGCATACCAGGATCGGTTGAGTGGCCTGATTGACGAGAAGATGTGGCGCACGATGAGCGACAAATGGCGGTCGGAAGAGCTGCACCTGCAGGCGGTGTTAGAAGAGGCGACAGGCAAGGATTTGGGCTCGCAGATCGGTCTGGTGCAGAAAACTTTCGAACTCGCTCAAGTGTCTAAAAATAAATGGCTTACACTTTCCGGACCGGAGCAAGGTAAACTCGCCAAAATCGTACTTTCGAACTGCTCATCGGATGGCGTAAGTCTAACATTTAATTATAGAAAACCATTTGACTTGATCGTCGATAGGGCCAAAAACGAAGAATGGCGGAGAGGGTGAGATTCGAACTCACGGAACCCGTAAAGGTTCGGCGGTTTTCAAGACCGCTGCCTTAAACCGCTCGGCCACCTCTCCGCGGGCGCACAGCCTGTTCTTGATTGTACGTGGATTCTTTCTGAAGGTCACTTTGCTTCTAACGCCTGCGGCGGCTTATCCTTACCGTCATACATGCGTCTGTGCCACTCTGACACAAAGGACTGCGCGCCACCGGATGCCAAAGCGCCCTACAACCGGAACCCAGCCGCGTCCCGGCCAACCGATCAGCCTCAAGACGCTGGGCGAATACCTGAACCTTTCGCCTGCCACCATCTCGCTGGTGCTAAATAATGCTCCCGGCGTCCGCTCCATTCCGCAGGAGACCCGCGACCGCGTCCTGAAGGCCGCCGCCAAATTCGATTACCGCCCCAGCTTCTACGCCCGCTCTCTGCGCAAGCGGCAGAGCTTTTCCATTGGCGTGCTGGTGCCGGAGCTTAGCGACAGCTATGCCGGCCAGGTTCTTGCCGGCGTCGAGGAAGTCCTCATCGAAGAGGGCTACTTCTATCTCACGGCCAGCCATCGTCGCAAGGCCGATCTCATTCAGGAGTACCCGCGGCTGCTCATGGACCGCTCCGTCGAGGGCTTCATCTTCATCGACACGATTCTTGAAGAGCCGCTTCCGCTTCCGGTTGTCGTCGTCGCCGGCCACCGCAAGATCGAAGGCGTCACCAACGTCGTCCTCGATCAGAAACGCTCCGCCGAACTCACTCTGCGCCATCTTTACCAACTCGGCCATCGCAAAATCGCCTTCATGCGCGGCGGTAGCCACAGCTCCGACGCAGATGAGCGCTGGAGCTGCCTTATGGCCGTTGCGCGCGAGATGAAGATTCCCGTTCCGCCCGAGTTGTGCATCAATCTTGAGCTGCGCGTCTCCACGCCGGAGTTGGGCTTTGAGCCCGCCAACCGGCTCATCGAGCGCGGCAGCGATTTTACTGCGCTCGTCGCTTATAACGACATTGCCGCTATTGGAGCCACCCGCGCACTGATGAATCACGGCCTGCGCGTGCCGGAAGATATCTCCGTTGTCGGCTTCGACGACATTCAGGGCGCGGCCTACCACAATCCCAGCCTCACCACCATTCGCCAGCCGCTGCACCAGATGGGTGCCACGGCCGCGCGCCTTCTTCTTCAGCGCATTCGAGGACAGGCTGCATTTCCCGATCTTGTGCCGATTCATCCCGAACTCATCATCCGCGAGTCCACCTGCCCGCCCAATCCCAAACGCCGCCGCGTAAGGCGCGACTAACCCTGCATGGCACTCTCCCGCCGCCTCACACTCCCCGCACTTCACGCCGCCTTCGGACTGACCGGTGTGCTGCACGCCATCGGCGGCGCGCTGCTGCCGGCGCTTGCCCGCTCCTTTCACCTCGCGGACAGCCGCTCCGGCGAAATCTTCCTCTGCTACTACATCGGCACTTCGCTTGGCGCGCTGCTCTGCGTGGGCCGCTATGCCCGCCTCATGCCTGCCGGCTTTCTTGTTGCTGCCGCATGTTGTGCCAGCATTGCGGCAGCTCAACCAACGCTGCTTTTGCCGCTCTTTTTGCTGCTTGGCATTGGCGTCGGCATTCCCATGTCCGCAGTCAACATCTATGCCGGCCGCGCATTCCCCGGACGCGCCGCCGCGCCGCTTACCCTGCTCAACTTCACATGGAGTGCGGGGGCGCTTGTAGCGCCGCTTTTTGCCGCGCGCCTGCTTGTGAGCCACTCCTGGCGCTCGGCCTACTGGCTGCTCGCTGCGGTTTGTGTTGCCGCCGCGCTGGCCTGCTGGCTGGCACTTGAAGAGCCGCCGCAGGAGACTCCGGCAGCCGATGCCGCGCAAGCATCCGCGCCGGGCGATTTGCCGAACCATGTGCGAAACTACGCGCCAAATTACGGCGTCATCGCGCTCTTTGCTTTTCTCACATTTCTAGAGGTCGGCATCGAGAACACCACTGCCACCTGGCTTGCCACTTATGCCATGCGAATTGCCGGCACAGGCGCGGCGTGGGCTGCGGCTTCCTCTTCGCTCTACTGGTGCGGGTTTCTCGTCTCGCGCGGCGTTTCTTCGCTGCTGCTGCTCCGCGTCCGTGCCATGGGCCTGCTTGTCGCTGCGGTGGTGATCGCGCTTCTCGCGGCAGGCATGTTGGTAGGCTTTACTGGCGCGGCTAGAGCGAACCTTGCCATGCTGCTGCTCGGCATTGCGCTCGCCCCCATCTTTCCTCTTTTGCTCTCACGCTTCTTTGCGCGAGCCGCTCGCGCCTCTGATCTGCGCTGGGTCCTGGCCATCTGCGGATTTGGCGGTTCCGTGCTGCCCTGGCTCGCCGGCTTTGTCTCCACGCGCGCAAACAGCTTGCGGCTGGGACTCTCGATCGTCCCAGCCGCATTGCTGCTTTTGCTTATGATGCTGCCACTACTGCGCGTCAAGACCAGCGATTCGTCCTTCGTCCCTCGTCCCTAGTAGTTGGTCGTTCCCAGATCACACCGGGTGCCCCACCCTCGCCACGTCTTTGTTTTTGTGGCTAGGGTGGGATTTCCATCACCCTACGGCATCACCAGCACTTCCACGCCGCTCGCCGCATCCTTCTGCCGGAAGACCTGTTCTGTCGCCTTCTGGAAATCCTCCGGCTTGGCATAAGGAATATCCGTAAAGGTCTGCGGATTGCGGTCGGTCAGCGGGAACCATGAACTCTGCACCTGCACCATGATGCGGTGCCCGCGGCGGAAGGTGTGAAACAGATCCGGCATCGTGAAGTCTACCTCCGTCGTCTTGCCCGGCACGAGCGCTTCCGGCTTCTCCCAGCTATTGCGGAACTTGGCGCGCATCGGCTCGCCGCGCAGCATCTCCTGGTAGCCGCCCATGTGCAGCGGCGGCGCATCCAGAACGCGCTTGTTGCCGCTCGCTGTGCCTTCCGCGTCCGGTGCGTTGTCCGGGTAAACGTCAATCAGCTTCACCACAAAATCCGAGTCCGTGCCGGTGCTGGCAATCTTCAGCTTCGGCGAAATCGGCCCGGCAATCGTCACATCCTCTTCGAGCGGCTCGGTCTCGTAGACCAGCACGTCGGGCCGATAGCTCGCAAAGCGCTGATCGTCCACCATGTACCGCTGCGGAAAGGTGTCCGTCGTGTAGCCCACAAACGGTACGGGATGGTTCGGGTCGCTCACGTAGCTGTCCGCGCCCGCGCTCTCGGCAGGCGGATCGAAGCTCAGCTTGCCGCCGGCGTGGAAGTAAAGCGTCTTTGCCTTCGCAGCTTTCGGCGGCCACGCGTCAAAGCTCCGCCACACATTTGTTCCCGTCTCAAAGACCACCGCCTTAGGCTGCGCGCCTGCCGCCTTGCCCTTGAGATAGTGCTCGAAGAAAGGGAACTGAATGTTGGAGCGGAAATATTCGCTCGTATTGGCGTTGAAAGAAATGTCGCCCAGATGGCTGCCGTCGCTGCGCGCCCAGCCGCCATGCACCCACGGGCCTTCCACCAGCGTCGTCGGCGTCTCCGGGTTGAATTTGTTGATCGCGTAATAGGTCTTGTACGGGCCGCTCAGGTCTTCGGCGTCATACCAGCCGCCCACCACCAGCACCGCGCACTTCACGTTCTTCATGTGCCGCGAGAGATCGCGCGACTGCCAGTAATCGTCGTAGGTGTCGTGCTTGTACTGGTCGTCGAAGAGCGGGTTCGAGCCTTTCATATACTTCTTTTCAAGGTCCGCAATGTTGCCCGCGTTGAGATAGAAGCGGTAGTGGTCCGGCGTGCTGAAGTCGAATGGCACGTGCTCGGCGTGCTCCGGGTCTTCGGGATTGCGATTTGGCCGGAAGAAGACATAGAAGCCGAAGTTTGCCTCCAGCATGAACGCGCCGCCGTGGTAGCTGTCGTCGCCGCGGAAGAGGTCTGTCATGGGAGCCTGCGGGCTGGCCGCTACCAGCGCCGGATGCGAGTCGATGATCGACGCCGAGGTGTAAAAGCCCGGATACGAAATGCCCGAGATGCCAACCTTGCCGTTATTGTTCGGCACATTCTTGAGCAGAAACTCGATCGTGTCGTAGGTGTCGGATGCGTCGTCCACATCCTTGGGACTCTTCTTGTCGTCGATGTGCGGGCGCATCTCCACAAATTCGCCCTCGCTCATCCAACGCCCGCGCACGTCCTGGTAAACGAAGATGTAGCCGGACTTCTCGAACTCATCCGACGGGCCGAGATGCGCCGGGTACTGATCTTCTCCATAAGGGCCGACGCTATACGGTGTGCGGTTCATCAGGAACGGATACGGCCCCGCATCCTTCTCGAACGCGCCCGTCTTCGGCACATAAACAGCGGTGAAGAGCCGCTTGCCATCGCGCATCGGGATGCGGAATTCGTATTTCGTGTAATGCGACTTGACGAAGTCTTCGGCGGGGGCCTGCGCGGGCTGCTGCGCGGAAAGGGAAGCGAGCAGGCAGATACAAAACGCCACAGCGGCCAGAGTGCGGCAGAGAAATCTGTGCATGGAAGTCTGGAATCTCCTTGAGAAACCAGACTAACGTACAACAGTGGTCAGTGAGCAGTGGCCAGAAAAACGGCTACTCGGATTTAGCAAAAACCTGCACAGCGCAATCCATCAATGTCAGCAGCGAAGGGAAAATCAGTCCTACGATTCATTCCGATTAACCTGGCTGCCACCTCCCAAATAAACAAGGATTGCAACGATCAAATGAATCAGGAACCAGAAATGGATACCCTGTTCCCGGTAGATCATCGTGAGGACAATGATTCTGGGAGCAAAGATCCACAACAGAGCCGACCACGGCTGAGGAAACGGAAGAGGAAAATAGCGGCAAAGGTGGGCCCAATCGATAAACAGCGCAATTCTTGGCAAGAAGAGACTCAAAATCAGAAACCATAGAGGCAGCATTTCATCTCCTTCCAGCGGGCTATGCTTTTATTGTCAAATTCCACCACTCAATCCGAATAGAAGAAAGAGCAACGATCCGCTTGCAACTTATACGCGGGCCGCTGCTCTTTCTGAGTACTGTTCCCTGACAGCTATTTGTCAGCCTTCTTCTCTTCCGGAGCCTTCTCCGGCACCGTGCGCGGCTTTGTGATCTCGTCCAGGTAATCCGGTGTGCCGTCCACGCGCTCCATCACCGGGTAACGCTCGCCGTCGTGGTAGTCAATCGTGTACTCCGAGACATAGGTCTCGCGCTGCACCAGCAGTTTGATCGGCTCCGTTGTTCCCTTCGCCGCGTGAATCGCGGCCAGCATCGATTCAGTCGAGAAGGTGCGCCCATTTACCGCCAGAATTTTGTATCCCGGCGCAAGCTGTGCTTTGTCTCCTGGGCCGTTCCAGCGCACGTCCACAATGCTGCCGTCGCCGCCAACGCGCAGCCCCAGCGAGTACCAGTAATCCGCGCCCATCCCGTACCGCGCGTATGCCGCAGCCATCATCCGCGCCGAGCCGCTTGGCTTGTCTTTGAAGACAAGCTTGTAGCCGCCGCGCTCAATGCCATCCAGGTCGGCGCGCGGGTTCACGCGGTCGATCCGGTCGTGGAGGAACTTCGCCCAGTCGTACGGAACGACTTGATTCAGGTCCGTTGCCAGCTCGTCAAAGTTGTAAGTCACAATCAGCGGGCCGGTGTTGCCGCTCTTGCCCAGAAAAATCTTCTCGAAATCATCCAGCGATTTCTTATCGTTCGTCAGCTTGCGAATCAGCGTGTCGGCGTCGAGCCATAGCAGTTCGCCCTCTTGGTAATAGTCCTGCCCGCGCTTCCAGTTGGCCCACGCCGGGTTGCCTCCGCGCAGAATGCTGGCCGCAATCGCCGTGTCGCCCGTGGAGCGCCACTCGCGCCCGGTCTTGTAATCCAGGCTCGCCGCGCTCAGCGCCAGCAGGTCGCGGTACTGCGCCTGCGACTTGAGCCCCGAGCGTGCCGCCAGCACATTGCCGAGATACTGCGTCATGCCCTCATAAACCCATAGCAGCGCGCCCTGCTGCGCCGTGGCAAAGTCCGGTTGATATAGCCCCACCGGCCGACGATACTTTCCGTTCCACGAGTGCGTAAACTCATGCGCCAGCAGGTCCGACTCGGGCAACTGGTGCGCGTCGTCGGCAAATCCCTTTTCGCCCACGCCGTTGTCGCTCGACTGCCCGTGTTCCAGGCCCTCGCCGCCTGCAATATCGGAAAGCGTCAGCAGAAAGTGGTAGACGTTGTAGTGGTGCGAGGCATACTCGGCATCAGCCTCGCGCACCAGGTTCGCCGCTTCGGCCAGCACCGAGGGCCGCATCTTCGAGTCTTCCGGATCGTCGCTCACCACGTCGAGATAATGCGCCGGCTTGATCTCCGGAGCCAGTGGAAACTCGTGGAAATATGCGCCCGCAATGATCGGCGAATCCTGAAGCTGCTCCACATTCGTCACCGCAAACTTGGTCGTCGAACCCGCCGCCGGAATCGGCCACGCAGCCGCGCCCTCCGGTTGCAGCGCCGTTCCCACACCCCATCCAGCCGGAACCTTCAGCGATGCCTGAATCGGAATGTCACGCACCGGAGTCTTCGCCGGGTAGAGCAGCAGCTTCTCCCATTCCAGCACCGCCATCTTCTGCGTCACGCGCTGTAGCACAATGCAGTCCAGATGCGCGTGCAGCGTAGTCGCGCCCGCAGGCACCTTCACGTGGAACTGGTACAAGTCCACGTCATCCCGCCGCCACTCCACCTTCTTGCCGTCTACGGTAAAGACCACGCCGGTAATGTCCTCGGCCGGTCCCGTGGGCCGGTGGTTTCCCGGAATCCACTCGGGCGTCGTCAGCGTCATCTCGCCCGCCGTGACCGGAATGTCAACCTCCGCGTGGTAGAGCTTGCGCGGCGCGTCAGTCAGGTCGGCGGTAATCTGGATCGGCGTCTTCTGCGCCGCGGCGGTTGATGTGGCAATACCCGAAAGGGCGAGGCAGCAAAGGGCAGGGCCGCAAAGCGCCAGCGCGGAAATTCGGGCAGGGAAGGAAAGTCTCTGCATGTAGGTCTCCTGTCCCAACAGGGTATCGTATGGGCTTCCTGATTGCTCCCTAACGCCTGCCGTGTTACAAGCAAAAGAACAGGAATCGGCAAAAGCCTCTCCGGCGAGCCGCCCATCCTGAATCCGCGGCAAAAGGAAGCCCGACCGCACATGAGCGCAGGTCCCACCGCCGAGCTCGAAAGCCTCTTCGGAGACTACCCGCTCGACCACGCCTTCGACGAGATGCGCTCGCCCGCCGGCGATATTCGCCAGCACTACTGCGCCCTGGCCGAAACCCTCGCCCGCCTGCCGCACGACGAGCTTCAGCGCCGTAAGCAGTCCGCCGATATTTCTTTTCTCACGCAAGGCATTACCTTCACCGTCTACGGCCGTGACGAAGGCACCGAGCGCATCTTTCCCTACGACCTGCTGCCGCGGCTCATCACCGCCGCCGAGTGGGAGCGCATCGAGCGCGGTCTAACCCAGCGCATCACTGCCCTCAACCACTTCCTCCGCGACATCTACTCCGACGCGCGCATTCTGAACGAAAAAGTCGTTCCCAAGGAACTCGTCTATAGCTGCCGGCAGTTTCGCCGCCCGATGCGCGGCCTGCAAGTCCCGCGCAACGTCTACATCGCCGTCATCGGCTCCGACCTGCTGCGCCTCAACTCCGGCGAGTTCGTCGTTCTCGAAGACAACCTCCGCGTTCCCTCCGGCGTGAGCTACATGCTTACCAATCGCCGCGTGATGAAGCGCACCTTTCCGGAGCTATTCCACAACTACGGCGTGCGCCCCATCGAGCGCTACCCGCAGCTCCTGCTTGCCACCCTGCGCTCGCTTGCGCCGGAGGGCCGCCCGGAGCCGAACATCGTTCTTCTCACGCCAGGTGTCTTTAATTCCGCTTACTTCGAGCACACTTTTCTCGCCCGCCAGATGGGAATCGATCTCGTCGAAGGCCGCGACCTCGTTACCCACGACAACATCGTCTACATGCGCACCACCGACGGCCTCAAGCGTGTCGATGTCATCTATCGCCGCGTTGACGACGACTTCGCCGACCCGCTCGTCTTCCGTCCCGACTCGATCCTCGGCTGCGCCGGCCTCTTCAACGCCTATCGCGCCGGCAACGTCACCGTGACGAACGCCTTCGGCACCGGCGTTGCCGACGACAAGGCGCTCTACGCGTATGTGCCGCGCATCATCCGCTACTACCTCGACGAAGACCCCATCCTGCCCAACGTCGAAACCTTCCTGCTGACCGAAGACAAAGAGCGCAAACACGTCCTCGCGAATCTCGACAAGCTCGTCGTCAAGGCCGTGGGCGAGAGCGGCGGCTACGGAATGCTGATCGGGCCGCACTCGACCGCCGCGCAGCGCGAGGAGTTCGCGCGCCGCATCGAGGCCAATCCACGCAACTACATCGCGCAGCCCACGCTCGATTTCTCCCGTGCCCCATGCCTCATCGGCGACCGCTTGGAGCCGCGCCACGTCGATCTACGGCCCTACATCCTCTTCGGAGACAAAGTAAGCATTGTGCCCGGCGGACTCACCCGCGTAGCTCTGGAAAAAGGCTCACTCGTCGTCAATTCCTCGCAAGGCGGCGGCAGCAAAGACACATGGGTTTTGCAAGGTTGATTTTTGAACCTCTGAAGCACCGTGCCCCACCCTTGCGACTTTTTTCTGTCGCAAGGGTGGGATAGAAAGGAACCAGTTTTGAAAGGGCACGGCTAAAGCCGTGCCGCAAACGGCACAAGAGAAATGCAGGGGGCTTTAGCCCCCGAGGTAAAAGCACCAACGGAGTCCGCCGTGGCAGTCAGCTTTGAAATCCGAGTCCGGGAGAACGCCACCATGCTCAGCCGAGTCGCCGACAGCCTCTACTGGATGAGCCGCTACCTCGAGCGCGCGGAGAACACCGCCCGCCAGCTCGACGTCACCATGAGCCTCATGCTCGACGCCGGCAACGCAAGCGCCGAAACCCGCTGGCAGCGCTTCGTCGCCGCGCTCGGTAATCCACCCGACCTCGAATGGTCCGGCGACCTCGACGAGATGGCGCGCCGCATTGTCTTCGACTCCTCCAACCACGCCTCCGTCGTTTATTGCGTCAACGGCGCCCGCGAAAACGCCCGCCAGATTCGCGAAGAAATCTCCACCGAGCAGTGGCAGCGCCTCAACCGCCTCTTCCATCACATTCACTCGCCTGAGGCGCAGCACCAGGCCCGAGTCAGCATGAGCGATGTGCTTGCCTCCATCCTTGACGGCATCCATCTCTTCAAAGGCGTCAGCGACACTACCATGATTCACGGTCAGGGCTGGCAGTTCATTCGCCTCGGCCGCTATCTCGAACGCTCGTATTCGACCGCCACGCTGCTTGAAGTCTTTGAGCCCGATCTTACGCAGCTCTCCGGGCTGGAGTGGGCTGGGCACGAACAGGCAAGACTGGAACAGACTGGGCAGGAACAATCGGGTCAGGAGTTGGCCGGGCAGGAACAGGCCAGACAGGAACAATCCGGCTTCCGGTTCCTCGAACAGGTCGGCCTGCTGCGTTGTTGTACCGCCTTTGAAGCCTACTGTCAGGTCTACACCGCCGACATCGACGCCGACCGCATCCTCGAATTCCTCCTCCTCAACCGAGACTTCCCCCACGCCATCCGATACTGCGTCGAAAGCACCCTCCACGCCATCGATTCCATCCAGCGCACCGGTGGCAGGCGGCCTCCGGAGGAGCTTCGTGCGTCGATTGGCAGATTGCACGCGCAGCTCGGCTTTACCACCGTCGGCGAAATCCTCTCCGGCGACGCCGCGGCCTTTCTCCACTCCATCCGCAAGCAGTGCATGTCGATTCACGAGCAGATTTACCGCCATTACATCCAATACTCCATCCAGTCGGCGCTGACCGTATGAGTCCTGCATTAGCCGTCTAAGCTTTGAAAGGGCACGGCTTTAGCCGTGCCGCAAGAGCAGCAAAAATACGGGGGCTTTAGCCCCTGAGGGAAAGCATGAACTTTTACTCCATCCGCCACCTCACCCGCTTCCGCTACTCCCGCCCTATCAGCGAGAGCATTATGGAAACGCGTATGAACCCGCGCTCGGACTCTCTTCAGCACTGTCTCACCTTCTCGCTCTCCGTCAGCCCCCGCTGCCGCGTCTTTTCTTACCGCGACTACCTCGGCAACAACGTGCACCACTTCGACATCCCAGGCGACCACAACCAACTCATCATCGTTGCCGAGTCCGTCGTCGAGCAGCACCCCGCGCCCGCCGTCCCCGCATTCCTCGCGCCCGACGCCTGGGCCGCGCTCGACGACCTCATCCAGAACGGCGACTACTGGGAGATGCTTCTGCCCTCGACCTTCGCCGTCGAATCGCCCGCGCTGCTTGCCCTCGCGAAAGAGCTTGAAGTCACCCGCCGCGACGACCCCCTCATGCTCGTCCACGAGATCAACCAGCGCCTCTTCGGCTACTTCGAATACGTTCCCAGAAGCACCCGCGTCGATTCGCCCATCGACGATGCCATCGAGAGCCATCGCGGCGTCTGCCAGGACTTCACGCACACCATGATCGCGCTGTTGCGCCACGTCGGCATTCCGGCGCGCTATGTTTCCGGCTACTTGTACCGCAGCCGCGAGGACCACGACCGATCCACCCCCGACGCCACGCACGCCTGGGTCGATGTGCTGCTCCCGCATCTCGGCTGGGTTGGCTTCGATCCCACCAACAACCTTGTCGCGCATCATCGCCACATTCGCACAGCCGTGGGCCGCGACTATGCTGACGTGCCGCCGACGCGCGGCATCTTCCGCGGCAATACCGACAGCGAGCTTTACGTCGCCGTCCACGTTGAGGCCGCCGAGAAGGCTCCTGCGCTCGATCGCTCGCTGCCCATTCCCGAAGACTGGTCCGTCCTCGTCGAGCGCGCGCAGGAGCCCGTCCCTGCCACGCCCGTCGTCGAGCTTCAGCAGATGCAGCAGCAGCAATAGGGACTAGGCTTCGATACGGTGTTGTCCGATTCGGGTGCCTCACCCTCGGCGCGTCTTTGTTTTTGCGCCGAGGGTGGGATAGCACAAAATCTCCGTGCCCCATCCTTGCGGTTTCTTCTTGCCGCAAGGGTGGGACAGCAAGAAAGCAGACTCACCCGCCTCTGCGCTCAGAGGCCCGGTTTCCGCGCCGGAGCAGTCTCCGTCACTGGCGTAGCTTTCGCTGTTGTCCGGTTCATCGCCGTCGCCGCCGCCGGAGCGGGCGCTACCGGCAGCTTCGCCGGAACCCCCGGCTCGTTCTTCACCAGGATCGTGATGCGCCGGTTAGTCGGGTCATAGGGATTCGCGGGTACGCGCAGCATCTGGTCGGCGTAGCCGCGCACCTGCGAGACCTGATCCGAGCGCACTCCATCGTGCTGCATCAGCCGCCGCGCCGAGTTGGCCCGGTCGGCGCTCAACTCCCAATTCGTGTAGTCCGCGCCGGAGCCATACTGCGCCGCATCGGTATGCCCCTCGATCAGCAGATGATTCGGCAGCGTCTTCAGTTCTGCGGCCAGCAGAGCCAGCAGCTCTTGCCCGTTCTGGCTCAGTACTGCGCTGCCGCTCTCGTAAAACGTCGCGTCCTTGCCTTCCAGCAGCTCGATGCGCAGGCCTTCCTGCGTCACCGTAATCTCGATCTGCTTGGAGAGTTTTTCCAGATCCTTCTTCGCCTTGATCTCCTGCAGCAGCCGGTCCTTAAGAGCGTTCATGTCGGTCGCCGGAACCGGTGCGGGAATCCCCGAGCCCTTCATCGTCGTGCCCATCAGCGCGGCCGTGCCGTGCGGGTCGTTGAAGTAGCCCGCCACGGCCTCTTTGATCTTCGCGCTCTGGCTCATCAGCCACAGCACGATGAAGAGCGACATCAGCGCCGTGACGAAATCTGCATACGCCACCTTCCACGCGCCTCCGTGGTGCGCCGTGTGCCGGTGCCTGCGCTTGATAACAATCGGATGCGGTTTCTTCTGTTGTTGCTGCTGCGACATTGCTCGTCCCCTCAGGCCGCCTTCGCCGCCGCGACCGGCTGGGCTTTGCAGTGCTTCTCCATCTCGTTAAAGCTCGGCCGCACCCGCGCCGGAATCGCCCGCCGCGCCGTCTCGATCGCGATCAGCGGTGCCGAGCCCTTCATAAACGCCATCAGCAGCACCCGCAGTACGTGCAGGTAGGAATCATGTTCCTCGGCAATCTTTGCCATGTGCGCGCTCAGCGGACCCACCACGCCATAGCAGAGCAGGATGCCGAGGAAGGTTCCCACCAGCGCCGACGCCACCTTTTTCCCGATCTCCTCCGCCGGGCCGCCCAGCGAGCCCATCGTGATGACAACGCCCAGCACCGCCGCCACAATACCCAGGCCCGGCATCGCGTCCGCCGCCGCGGCCAGCGCGCTCACCGGCGAGTGCGCCTCCTTGTGGTGCACCTCCATGTCCAGTTCCAGCATCTGGTCCATGTCGAATACCTCCACGCCGCCCGTCAGCCCCATCCGCAGCGTGTCGCAAACAAAGTCCAGTGCCATGCGGTCGGCGAAAAACTCCGGATTCGACTTGAAGTACGTGCTAGTGGCGGGCTTTTCGATGTCGTTCTCGATGCTCAGCAGTCCCTCTTTGCGAACCTTCGATAGAAGCTGGTACATCATCTTCAGCGTCCGCAGGTAGCGCTCCTTCGTCATGTGCGAGCCGCGCAGCACGCCTCCCACCCCGCCGGCAATCGCCTTGAGAATGTGCGTGGGATTGGCCGCCAGCAGCGTTCCCGCCGCAGCTCCGGCAATGATCAGCAGCTCAGCCGGCTGGATGAGAACCTCGATGTGTCCCTTCTCCATCAGAAAACCGCCGAGAACGGCGCAAAAAACCACCACAATGCCGATAATGGCAAACATCCCTGCCTCCCAAGCAGCGTAGCTACGGAATCCGCGTCGGTTGAATCGCGCCTGAATGGAACTTGTGCCCGTTTCCGGGCGCAGCTTCGTCCCGGCCCGGCTCAGAGACACTGACCCCGTTCCTTATTTATCGGCAGGCGGAGGCGTTCCTTCAAGCGAAGGGGAATTTTGGATAGTGGGTCAGTTTGAATTTGCTTTGTAACAAGGCACGACTGGCAGGCCGGGGATTTATCCCCGGCCTGCCGAATAAGCCGCATGAGAGAAAGGGCTTTAGCCCCTGCTCCTATGCTGACCCGCTGCCTGATCTTCAGGAGAGATTCGGTGCTTATGCCTTCGTCTGCCGCGGCAGGCGCACCGTGAACCGCGTCTCGCCGGGCTTCGACTCCACATCGATCTGCCCGCCGAACTTATGCGTCACAATGCGGTGTACGATTTCAAGGCCCAGTCCGGTGCCCGAGCCTTGCGGCTTGGTGGTAAAGAACGCCTCGAAGATATGCGGTTTCACGTCCTCGGGAATGCCGTGGCCGTGGTCGGTAATCGAGATCGCCAGCCACTCCGGCTCGTTCCACGTGGCAATCTCGATCTGTCCGTTCACCGGCGAGGCGTCTGCGGCGTTGTCGATCAGGTTCGTCCACACCTGGCTCAGCGCCGAGCCGCGTGTCGCAATCGTTGCCGGCGAGGCGTCGAAGCGCTTCTCCACCTTGATCTGCTTGATGCGCAGCTTGTGGCCGAGAATCGTCAGCGTCGATTGCAGCGTGTCGTGCACGTCGAGCGAACGGGTAGCGGATCGGTCGTCCCATGCAAATTTCTTGACCGCCATTACCAGGTCCGTGACTCGCCCGAGGCTCTCGTCAATCGCGCAGACCTGCGAGAAGCTCGAAACCAGAGCGCCGAGCCAGTTCAGCGCGTCGGAAAAGGACGCGGCATCGAACTCCGCCTTCGCGCAGGCCAGCTCCTCGGCGGTAAAGCCCACCTCTACCAGTGCCGGGCCAATCGTGTATGCGTTTTCCACCTGCGCGCCGGCCAGCCACTCGCTCAGCGCTTCTTCGGCGTCGGACTGATCGGCGCTGCTCAGCGCCCGCGGCCGGCAGCTTTCCGCGGCGTGCAGCATCAGGCTCTTCATGCAGGCAAGCTGCTCCTGCGTCTTGGGCTTTTCGCTCATCCGCAGCGCAATTTCCTGGAGCTGCATCAGGTTTCCGCGCAGCAGGGAAGCGGCGCGCTTGGCCGCCGTGCCGGGATTGTTCAGCTCGTGCATCAGCCCCGCAGCCATTGTGCCGAGAGTGACGAGCTTTTCGCGGTGCAGGGCTTCCATCTGGTGGGCCTGTATGCGGTTCGTCATATCCCGTACTGCCACGGCGCGAATCTCCGGGCAGCAGCCCAGCACCTGCCAGAACTGCTCATGGCTGAAGCGCACTATCTCGGAGTTCTGTTCGGCCACGACGCGGAATATCGACGTGGTCTTACCCGTCATCAGAGGCGTCTCGCCGGAGCCCTCGCCCTTCGTGGCGTAGCCGCCCACGGTGACCGAGCCATCCTGCTCGGTCCGCTCGGCGCGCAGCTTGCCTTCAAGAACGATCAGGTAGCAGAGAGGCGACTCACCGGCCTCAATCAGAACCGCGCCGGCCTCCGCATCGATCAGATCGACCGGTCCTTCGGCGAGCGCTGTGCAGAGGCTGGATTGAGCGAAGTCGGGGAGGCAAGAAAGTCTGCCGGCAATCTCCTTCAGCGCAATCTGTTTCACCCGAACCGTCTGAACGCATTCGCCCATCGCCGCTTTTCCGCTTCCCCCTGAACCTGACCCTTAAACCTACCTCTAAAAAGGATGGATTGCTTGCCCGGAATGATTCAGTTTTCGGCCAAAAAACGGCCTTAAATTAGTCCGCACTCTAAAAACTCGCCAGATACTGGTGCACGAACTGCACCGCGATCGATCCTTCGCCCACCGCCGACGCCACGCGCTTCACCGATCCGTGCCTCACATCGCCGGCCACAAAGACCCCCGGAACGCTCGATTCCAGCAGAAACGGCTCCCGCGTTTCTTTCCATTCGGGAGGCTGTTTTCCCTCCACGCGCAGGTCCGGCCCGGCCAGTAGAAAGCCGTTCTCATCCCGCCGGATGGCGCTTGGCAGCCACTCCGTCCGCGGAGCGGCCCCGATAAAGACAAACAGCGACGAAGCGGGCACAACGCTCTCCCCCTCCGGCCCCTTGAGCCGCAGGCCTTCCAGGTGATCGCCGCCCAGCGCTTCCGTGACCTGCGTGTGCGGTACCAGCACGATATTCGGCGTCGTGGAAATCTCGTCGATCAGGTACTTCGACATCGTTGCCGCGAGGCCCTCGCCGCGAATCAGCATCGTGACCCGCCGCGCGTACTTCGCAAAGTGCAGCGCCGCCTGCCCGGCCGAGTTGGCGCCTCCCACGGTATAAACCTCTTCATCTTGGCATCCCGCAGCCTCCACCAGCGCAGCGCCGTAGTAGATTCCGCAGCCGGTGAGCTGCTCGCCGCCCGGAATCTCCAGCCGCCGGTATTGCACGCCCGGCGCCAGCAGCACGGCGTGGCTGGAAACCGCCCGCCCGTCCGCCAGCAGCACAAAGCGGTACTGCCCCTCGATCCGCAGCCCCACGGCGCGCTGGGTCACGAACTCCGCGCCGAAGCGCGTGGCCTGAATCAGCGCCCGCCGCCCCATGTCCGCGCCGGTGATTCCCGCCGGAAAGCCCAGGTAATTCTCAATCTTCGAGGTGGTACCCGCCTGCCCGCCCGGTGCCTGCGGCTCAATCACCAGAGTCCGCAATCCCTCGCTGGCCCCGTAGACAGCCGCGGCCAGACCCGCCGGACCCGCGCCTACCACCACAAGGTCGTAAAACTCCTGGCTGGCCTGTACCTTCAGGCCCACCCGCTCGGCCAACAGGTCCACGCTGGGAGCCATTACGGCCACTCCGTCGGAAAACAGCACGAAGGGAAGCTGCTCGCTCTTCAGGTCCTCGCCCGCAATACCCCGCTCCCGCAGCAGGCCCACGGCCTCGTCGCTTGCCACATCCAGCCAGCGGTAGGGAACGTGGTTCGAGGTGAGAAAACTCCGCATCAGGTGCCCGCGCGGGCTCCAGCGGTGCCCGATGATGCGCAGCCCGTCGAAGCGCGGCCTGTAGCCCGCCTTCCAGTCGTCGAGCAGGTCGCTCAGGACGGGATAGAGCTTCTCCTCAGGCGGGTCCCACGGTTTGGTCAGGTAATAGTGAATCCGCGCCGTGTTGATGGCCTGAATCGCGGCCTCGGTATCCGCATAGGCCGTCAGCAGAACCCTGCGCGCCTCCGGGTAGACGTTGCGCGACCGCTCCAGAAACTCCACGCCCGTCATGCCCGGCATCCGCTGGTCGCTGACAATCAGCGCCACCGGTTCCTCGCGCGTCTTTACCTGGTCGAGCGTATCGAGAGCCGCCTGTCCGCTGGCGGCGCGCATCACGCGGTACTCGCTGCCGTATTGCCGGCGCAGATCCTGCACCACGGCTTCCAGAACGTGAACGTCGTCGTCGACAGCCAGAATGATCGGGCGGGCCATGCACAACAGTGTAAGGCCCGCGCCCTCAGCGGCTCGAAAGAACTTTCCGTAAAGGGTGTCTTGACTTGTCGTGGTTTTGTAACGGCGCAGCTTCAGCCGCGCCGTTACAGCGCAGAAAAGGCTCAGGCTTTGGCTTCGAGGACTACCCTTGCCGGGTCTTTGCTTTTCCGGCCAGGGTGGCATAGCTTCCCGGCAAACCGGCCCGCTGCCTCTGGAACCAACTTGACACCACCACGGTGCCAGTCTGGAGCCGGCCCGGTGCCGGGTATGTCCCATCGCAGGCAACACCGGGGCGATCCATGCGGCACGATTTTTGTTGGCCGCTCCATGCGGAGCCTTGTAATCTCTTCTTAAGTTACTTCGGACTCGTTACCTTGCCTGTTTCGGTTCCATGTGCGGCGGAAGTCATTTCGTCGGCTCGGGGTTGTCTCGTTTCGACGCATCGCGGAGTTTTCCTCTGCGCCGCCGATTAGGAAAGCAATGCAGGCAGGCCATTTCGCTCCATGCGCCCGTGCGGAGCGGGATTGACGGGCCGGGGCGGATTCCAGGCGGGGTCTGGACGGGGTCCCACGGGTTTGCTGCGGAAAGACGCGCACGGGAGCAGGCTCCTCAGCGCAGCTTGGATGAGACAGACGGCATGAACAAGATCATTCTTGCGGACTCACAGGCAATCTTTCGCGCCGGGACGGCCAAGGTGCTGGCCATGGACGACGACGTGCGCATTATCGCGCAGTGCTCGGACATGGACCGCCTGCTGCACGCCGTTGCCACCTTTCCCGGCTCGATTGTGCTCTTTGCCGCCTCGCTCAAGCCTGACATGGCCCTGCTCCGCAAGACGCTCGACGAGACCGGCAGCCGGGGCATCGTGATTGCCGAAAACAGCGAGAGCGCCTCGCTCTACGTGCAGCAGGGCTTCCGCGGCGTGGTCTTCCGCTCCGTCACCGGGCAGTCGCTTGTGGATTGTGTCCGGCGTGTAGCCGCCGGCGACACATGGATTCCGACACAGCTTGTGGTGGCCGAGCCGCTCGAAGAGGACGTGGTGGGCCGGCGCGTCCGCGACCGCCTCACCGCCAAAGAGATGCGGATTGTTGCGCTCATCGTGCAAGGATGCAAGAACCGCGAGATTGCCGGAAGGCTCAAGACCACCGAACAGGTCATCAAAAACTACCTGCGGTCAATTTACGATAAGACCGGAGTAAGCGACCGGCTGGAACTGGCGCTCTTTACCATCCACCACCGCGTGCTGGCCGCCGCCGCTGCCGAAGCCGCCTCCCGGCTCGATGCCGAGGAGCAGCAAGCCGTCTCGGCCGTTGCTTCCTCTGCCGTGGCCTGAGCGCTGACCTGCTAACTCGCTTGCCGCGAAGCGGCGCTAACTTGCTGCTTCTTTTTCATCCGGCTTTTTCGGATGCTCCCCGTACTTCGCCCGGCTGACAAACTCGTGCAGCACCTCCGGCCCGGTGCCGGAATAGGACTTGCCGGGGTGCGCGCCGCTCTCCATCCACGCAAAGAGAAAGACGAGCGGAATCCATCCCTGCGTTCCCGGCTCCAGCTCGGCTCCCATGCGGTCAAGAATATGCGCGAGATGGAGCGGCACGGGAACCGGCGCTATCTGGAGAGTCTCCGGAGCGGCGCAGTGGATCGGGTCGGAGGTAACAAGGTACTCGCGGCAGACGAGCGGGCGGATGGGATGGATGGAGCAGGACTCATCGATCAGGAATGGGCAGGGAACGCCGGCGTGAAAGTAGTCCATGGGGAGCGTCCAGGCGGAATCTTCACGGGCAAACCAGCGTTCCTTCGTCAGCCGGTCGATGATTCCGGCGTCTGCAAGTTTGCGCAGGGCCGCGTGAAAGCGCCCGGCAAGCGTCTGCCGCACCGCTTCCGGCAGCGTGCCGATCCAGGCGGCAAGCGACTCGGCCTCAAAGAGGCTCAGCGGCACCATCTGCCGGCAGCAGGCTCCGCATCCGGCCTTGCAGGAAACCTTCAGCCCGGCCTCGCCAATCTGCTCCTCGACCGAGCTGAGCAGCGACATGTCGAGCGATTGCAGGACCGGGAGCAGGTCGGTGATGGTGCACTGGCCCTCCGGCACGACGGCGCTCATACCGATGGTGCCGTCTTCGAGAGCAATCTTGAAGTCGACCGTTACAGTCTTCGCATCCGGTCCGGATTGGGGCTGAGGTTCGGTCATTGCGCGGGCTGTACGGCTCCTGGAGGCAGCGACAGCAGCAGGATGCAGGTAATGTTGTCGTGCCCGCCGCGCAGCTTTGCCAGGTCGATCAGGTTGGTGCAGATTTTCTCAAATGGAGCCGACTGCAGAATGGCGGCAATCTCATCCTGCTGCACGTAACGCGTCAGGCCGTCGCTGGCGATCAGGACAAAAGTTCCGGGGGTGAGATCGACGGAGTAGAAATCCGGCTCCACGGTCTCAGACACGCCGATGGCGCGGGTGATGACGGACTCGTAGCCATGCAGGTCGGCGAGGTGCGCGTTCTCCTTGGTCAGCGTGCCGTTGCGAATCAGCTCGTTGAGATAGGAGTGATCGACAGTGACCTGCGCGGCCTGCCCGCCCTGCAGCACGTAGGCGCGGCTGTCGCCCACGTTGGCAATGATGAGCTTGTCGCCGTCGAGCGCTGCGGCAACAGTGGTGGTTCCCATGCCTTTGTGTTCGGGAAGCTGGCCCAGGTCCCACACGGTGCGGTTGGCCGTGTGCACGGCGTGCTGGAGGCGCGTGCCAACGGAAAGCGCCGTGCCGGCGGAGTCGGCGAAGGTGTTGACGAGCGCGGCCACGGCATTCGAGCTTGCTACCTCGCCGGCGGCCATGCCGCCCATGCCGTCGCAGACCACGAAAATGCCGAGATCGGAGTCGTAGCCGTATGCGTCCTCGTTGTTGGTGCGGACGCAGCCGATGTCGCTGAGCGCGGAAACGGCGAGATTGGCGCGTGCGGGGCTGGAAACGAAAGCGGCAGCCGGAGCCACTTCGGCAGCGGCGGGAGCGGGCGTTTCAAACGCCGTTTGCGTGACCATTTCCGCAGCCGAGGCGGTTTCCGTAGCCGGTTCCGGCTCGAACTCCGCCGCAACAGGCTCAGACGCGGCTGCCTTCGGCTCATCCGGAGCAAAAAGTGCCTCTTCAATCGCTCGATCCGTCGCTGCGTCGCGCGTCGGCGCTTCCGTTGCGGACGCTATTTCCGGCTCAGGGACAGTTTCCGCCTCGTGTTCCGGGGTGGAAGCAGGGAGAGCATGCGCGGTCTCTCCGGCGTGCGGCGTCGCGATGGCGGGTTCCGAAGAATGCTCGGCTTGCACTTCGGCGGGCGGGTTCTGGATTTCTTCTGTCATATCGGCCTCGATGGGGAGGGCTCTTCTCTCGAAAAATCGTTCAAAATCTCGGAAGTCGGAAGTCGGAAATCGTTCAAAACTGCATGGCGGCCGTCATTGCGCCGGATTGGAGACGCAGCGTGCGGCGCGCATGAAATCGGGATTCAGCAGCGGAGCGCCGGGTCCGGATACGTCGTAGATTACAACGCCCTGGGAGCGGTTGTTGAATTGGAAGTTGCCCTTGAGCCGGTTTGGAGCCGGATGCTCGGCATCGTAGGCAAAGCGGAAGACGGACCAGGTTCCCTGATATGGCGGAGGATTGATTGGCCCGCTGAGCGTGGTGTGGCTGGAAGGCTGTGCCGTCCAGTGGAAGGTGGCGGCTGAGCCGGTGGCGGCGAGCGACTGGCCATCGATATTCAGGACGGCGCTGGGAATGCTGTCGGCCTTGTCCGGCGTGAGGGTGAAGTTCAGCGTGGGCGTGTTGCCGCCGCCGGGGAAGAGCGCCGAGGAGATCGTTGCCGCGTGATTCAGGAACGAGAGGAATCCGTGGCCGATATGAACCGGCGAACCGGACACGGGCGAGAAATTCGTTCCCGTCTGCACCACCATCGACTTGAGCGCGCTGTTGTAGTACTGCCAGAAGGCTCCCTGCGGAGGCGCGAAGACCTGCGCGACTTCTTCCGGCGTCGCGTCCACGGTCGATTGCGGGTTGAAGGGGAACTTGGCAAGCACCGGCGCGGCCTGCGCGCAAAATGCCTTGGCTCCGCCTCCGGCGGCCTGTGCGGGAGCCTGCGCGGCGAGCGCCTTGGCCGCTTCAATCGGTGCTTGCAGCAGCCGGAACGAAGTCTGGTCGAGATTCGCGGTGCGGTCCGGCGTAAAGCCGTTGCGGAGGTTCTCGGCGGCCTGCTCGGCGCTGACGGCGGCTTGATTCACCGGTGCAACGGCGCTGGGGTCGGAGGGATTCGGCACGGTAGTGAGATTCTTCACCGCGCCTTCGAGCCCTTGCAGCCCGGCAATGTAAGGCTGGTTTGGCTGCGCGAGCAGGCGGCTGTCCGGGTTGGTCGGCGGAACGACCGTCTGCGGCGCCTGGAACTGGCTTGAAATCTCGGGGGCCGGTACGGCGGTGTTCGACGAGATCAGCCAGAAAAGCTCCAGCATCGGCGAGGTATTGGAATCGAGCACGCTGAGCTTCGCGCCGGCGTCGGCGTAGTTCCGGTAGCCTACGAACTGCGATTTTTGCAGGTAAGTGCGCCATGTTGAGAGGAAGTCTGCGGTGTAAACCTGCTTGAGCTGCGCGGTCAGCGCGGCGCGGTCGATCTGCGGGCCGGTGCTGGGGCCAAGCACCCACTCTTCGCCCTTGAAGTACGGGTCGGGATGCAGGATGGCGTCCTGCATGAAGGCGAATCCGGGCTTGGTGAAGGCGCCCTGGATCGGGAAGCTGTTCACGATGTAAGCGGCGGTGCCGGGGTATTTGCTGTTGAAGGTAAAGCCGGGAACCTTGCGGTTGGCCGCGGCCAGCATCGACTGGTAGACGTGCTGGAATCCCTGGAAGCCGTTCAGATAGGTGCGGGCTTGTGCGATGGCGGCCTGATCGGGCGAGCCGCCGGCAATTGCCATGCAGGAGCCTGGCTCGGCGAGCAAGCGCGCGTAGAACTCAAACTGAGCCTGCGCAAGCGAGGCTGCGGCGGGCTCCGGCGTGCCTTTGCCCTGCCACGCGGTGAGCAGCGCCGAGGGCAGGAATTCTACCGTGTCGGCCGGGGAATCCGGGTTCGGATTCGAGGTCGTCATAATGTACGCCTTGAGCGGGCGATAGGTGGCGCTGTAATCGTCGTCGGGCTTGGGAGCGGCGGGCACGGCGCGCATCGCGGTCACGATATTGCGCTGCGTCGGTGCCAGCAGCAGCGAGCCGAAGCGCTTCGTATAGGCGTGGCAGGCGATGGGATAAAGCTTGTCGGCCTGGTTCAGCCCCATGCGGTTGAGCCACGGCGCGCCGTCGGTCTTGTACTTGTCGAGCTCGTCCACTACTGCGCGCAGCTTGTCGAGCGATTGCAGGTCATCCGTAGCCGCGAAGTTGCCCGGTGCGACGGCGGTAATAGGCGCGGCAGAAGCCGTAGCAACGCTGCTCACGAGCGAGCGGTTGCGGAAGAAGGAGATCGACGCAAACGCCAGTATGACGAGCACGAGCACGCTGGCCGTGGCGAGCAGGAATCGCTTGAGGCCGCTGGTGCGGGTGCTGGCGCGGCTGGTTTCGAGTGCGGACTTGTCGGCAAGCAGAATCTGCGAGAAGAGGTGCGGCAAAAAGACCCACTGCGGCACCTTGCGCGTTCCGCCGGAGCGCTGCGCTGTCGCTGGCGCGGCGGGCTTCATCCCGGAGAATGAGAAGACGCGCGTTGCGCCCTCCGGCGTGCCGGGAGCGGCCTGCGGTGGCGCTTGTGTAGCGGCCACGTCGAGAACATCACTGACGATATGCGCCCTCATGCCGGTAAAGAAGAAGCCGCGCAGGAAGGGATTGACGCCGATCTGGCTGGGCCGCGCGACTTCCACGAGCAGCGAGAGAATTCCGGCGCGCAGCTTGCGAAGGTCGCGAGGAAACTCGTAGGCGCGTGCCTGCTGCTGAATCTCCGTGCCCCGTGCCAGCACGTCGAGGCGAAACTCGGAGAGCGCGTAGACGAGCTGGTCGAATTTCGAGCCGATCGAAGCGGCGGCGCGCTCGGCATAGAGGCCCGAGCCTGCGCCGATGGAAGAGAGCAGCGAGCCGACGGGGAATTTGACTTCTTCTTCCGAGAGCCGCACGGCAAAATCGCTGAAGGAACCCATCGTATCGAGCTTGGTGAAGAGAACGTAGACGGGCAGCGAGATGCCGAGAATCTGCGATAGCTCGCGGAGGCGCTCGTTCAGCGTCTGCGCCAGGGCTTTGATCTGCTCGGCGGTGCTGGGCGCGAGGATGCGCTCGATGCTGACGCAGACCACGATGGCGCGCGCCGGGAGCTTGCTGTTGCTCGAAAGCGCCGAGCCGAGATGCGAGGGAACCGTTGCCTGTACGAAGCGCTTCCAGAGCGGCGGCTGTTTGAGCAGAGGGCCGCCGGCCTCGACAAGCGCGGCAGAACCGGTGAGCCAAACATTGGCCAGCGAGGTCGGGACTACGCCGCCGTCCTGAAAGACATTGCCGGCGATCAGCTCCGGGTCGAGGCCGGCTTGCAGCACGGTCTGCGTCTTGGCGGAGTTTTCATCGCCCACGATGTAGAGCAGCGGCATCGCGGCGAGCGACTTGGCTCCCGCGCGGTTGACCTGGCGCACCTTCGAGTCGGCGTCTTTCAGCAGCGCTGAAAGATTCGTCATGTCGGTGGCGTTCACATCGCCGCCGCCCGAAGACGACTTGCTGTTCTGGTGCAGAAACCAGAGGACGAAGCCGACGATGGCCGCACCGAGCAGGCCGAGAATCGCGATAAAGAGAATCAGGCGCAGGCCCGCAAAGTGCAGTGCAAAGGCGAGCCAGATGATAAGCGCAAGATAGACAACAAAACAGAGAATCCCGACAAGGACGCGCATGGGAAGAGCTCCAGCAACTGATTAAACGACCGCCGAGGCGGCTGTGGCGGATACCGATTGTCCGAGCAGGAGAAAGTACCCGGCGTAGGCAACGATGGCAAGGACGACGATGAGAATGGCGGCGATTTTCAGCAGCCCGACAAGCGGATCGCCCTTTTTAGCGGGAGGCGCGGCCGGCGTCTCCTGCGGGCGGAAGAGCGCATACGCGCCGCGGATGCGGACAATCTTTTCGCGGATGCGCTGCAGGATGGTTTGAATCTCAGAGGACTCGCCGAAGGCGAAGCGGCCGCGGTAGCCGAGCATCAGGCAGAGCGCGTGCAGTTCGAGCGCGTCGGCGACTTCGGCGGAGTCGGGGCGGTTCATCAGGTCGGTGACGTTGCGGAAGAAGTATTCTCCGGCGACGTGGCCGCCGAACATTTCTTGTTGAAGAGACCGCCCGGCCCAGCCGGCAAAAACGGGATCGCTGGAGTTGAGAATGCTTTCATCGACGAAGGCGACGATGGCGTAAATCGCCATGCGCGTGGCCTCGTCGGAGTAGCCCTGCCCGCGCGCTTCCTGTACGGCGCTCGAAATCATCTGCTTGAGCGTATTGCGAAAGTAGTCGGCGTTATCGACGCGCTGGCCCAGCACACGGGTGCGGAGCACGACGGTAAAGACCTCCTGAAAGACCAGCGCGAGGTTGCTGGTCTTCCCGTCCGGTGCGGCGGCTGGAGTTGCGTTTGTGGCGGTCATGCGGATGTCTCCAGAATCACGGTGAGATCGAACTGCGCGTCTCCGAGTTCGCCCGGCAGGTAGACGCCAACCTGCTTGGTTTGCAAAATGTGTTGCCAACAGGGCCCGGCGAGAGAGACGGAGAAATAGTGCATGTCGGCCTCCGCGCGCATCGCGGAGGGTGGAACGGGAAGATGCGTCAACTCCATGCCGGGCAGGGCGCGCTGCACGAGCTTGCCGACGCCCTCGGCGGAACAGATTTTTACGGCCTGCGGGGTCTGTCGCAGCAGCGTGGATTCACCGATCGAGGAACGGATGCCGAAGACCCAGCGGGCGCGGCGCAGGCACCGCTCGTCGAGAACCGGCGCGGAATAAATATATTGCTCCGCGCGCTTGAAGTCGAGCGTTACCGTGTTCGAGGGCGCGACGATTTCGAGATACTTGCGGATCAGCGCATCCAACTCGCCGAAGGTCGCGGTGAGAAAGCCGTGCCGGTAGGGTGGAATCTCGTCGGGCCGCGCCTGCATGGCAAAAGTGCCGAGCGAGCCGGCGAGCCGCACCAGGTCGCGGTACACGTCCTCGGGGTGGCTGCGGCGGTCCTGCAGGTGATTGCGCAGCGCGGGCAGCGCGGCGGAGAGCGCGTGAATGAACCAGTAGTTCGCCACGTCGAGGGCCGAGGTGCCAAGCTCGAATCCGCGCGAGCCCTGGCGGACGGCGCGGGTGGAAGCGATCTTTTCTTCGAGGGCGTGGGCGAGATTGTGCAGCAGCACGACGAGGTTCTCGCAGGCGGCGATGCGGAGACACGGCGCGATGTAATCCGGGTCGCACAGGAAGCCGCCCTTGCCGTCGCGCTGGATGCGGGCGATGGGGACGGCGACGACCTCGTCGGTAATCTGCGACTGGCTCAGCAGCGCGAAATTCTTGTTGGCGAAGGAGACGTTGTACTCGCCGTTGCCGAAGGAGTCGTCGCGGATAGTCCGGGCCGCAGCGCTGTAGCGCGCCGAGGTGTCGCCGGAGAGATTGCAGTCGGTCCCGTCGTTGCGGCGGCGGGGAATGCCGAGGTAGAGCAGAACCTCGCTGTCCGTCGGTGTGAAAACTTTGTCGAGCGGCAGCGGCGGCGGTGGCGCGTCGCAATCCGGTAGATCGAAGATGAGCCCGTCGGGCAGGATGCCGGAGGCATAACTCAGCGTCGCCACTCCGTTGCGCAGAGCGGCGGCATCAATCGAGAAGTGAAGAAATCCCCAGGGCTCCTGGTGCAGATACGCGTTAAGAAACCAGAGAGTGTCTTCAAAATACCGGCTCTGAGCCTGAAAGTGATGCGGGCCGAGGTGCATTCCTTCTGACCACACAACACGCGACAGGAATTTCATAAGTCGGACCGCCGTGAAAGGTAACAGAACTCTGAAAAGCAGGGAGCGGCGCGGCTCGCATCAGTCAAGGCGGCCCTCCAGGAACAAAACAGAACAAAAGCGGAACAAAAAACGCAGCAGCAGGTTACGCAAGAAACCGGTTCAGCAAGCCGCCTCATCCATCTGCCGACGCTGCAATCATAAGTGACGCCTGCAATGGTTTTGTATCAGACCAGCCCCACAGCGGGTCTTACAAAACTGTGTCGAAGCGTTAAATGCGAGGATGAGACAGCTTGCAGTGTATCGTCGGCTATATTAGAACGCAAAATGTATTTTTCTCAAGCGATTTGGGTTAATCTTGCGTGGGCGAGATTCGCGCATTGAAGCGCGCAGCCGGCGTGCAGGCGGAGGCCGAGAGATGGGAAATCAGGAAAGTTGGAATCCGGATGGGCCTGCCGGCAATCCGGCGTCCTCGCAGGGCGGCGGCGAGCCGGGCTTTGGAGCGACGGCTGCATTCGGTCAGGTCAAGCCGGTGGCTTCTGCTCCGGCAGGCGCTGCCCAGTCGGGTGCAGTCTCGTCCGGTTCTGCTTCTGCCGATGACGATTTGCTGAATCTGTTGATGGGCGGATCGAAGAAGCCGCCCGCCCCGCCCGCTCCGGCTGAGCCGGTAGTGCATCGGGTGGCTCCCGCCGAGAGGGGCGCCAGCCAGGACAGTCTTCTCAACCGGCTTCGTGCGGCGGATGCGCCTGTTGCCGCTCCGGCTCCAGCCCCGCCTCCGGCTCCAGTTCCGTCTTCAGCGCCTGCGCCGGAACCGAGCGGATTCACCGCTCTTCTCAGCACACTCGGCGCGCAGGGAAAGCCAGCCGCCGAGCCTTCGAGTGGCTGGCAAAGTGCACCGCCCGCTCCGGCTTCAGCTCCAGTTTCCAGCCCGGCCTCAGCTCCGTCCGGCGGATTTACCGAACTGTTCGGCAAAGTCTCCTCGCCGGAACCAACTCCCGCTCCGCCTTCCTTCAGCGTGCCGCCCGCTGCTTCTGCGCCCGCCCCGACCTCAGCTCCAGCTTCGAGCCAGTCCGGTGGGTTTACGGAGCTGTTCGGCAAAATCTCCTCGCCCGAACCAGCTTCTCCGCCCACGCTGCCTTCCTTTAGCGCGCCCCCTGCGGCACCGGCTGCGCCTGCGTCTTCCGGTGGCGGCGGTTCCTTCACACAGATGTTCGGAACATTTGGCGGATCGGCGGCGGGATCGTCCACGCCGCCTGCTCCTGCCCCGATTCCGGCCCCGGTTCCGGCCCCAGCGCCAGCTTCGTCCCAAAGCGGTGGATTCACCGAGCTTTTTGGTAAGGTTTCCTTGCCGGAACCGGCTTCTCCGTCCACGTTGCCTTCTTTCAGCGCGCCGCCTGCTGCGCCAGTCGCGCCTGCATCTTCCGGCGGTGGTGGTTCTTTCACGCAGATGTTCGGAACATTCGGTGGATCGGCCTCGGGGCCGTCCACGCAGCCTCCGGCTCCGATATTTTCCGATTCGGCTCCGACCCCGAATCTAGCCCCGGCTCCAACTCCGGCCCCGGCTTCGTCCCAAAGCGGCGGATTCACCGAGCTTTTCAGCAGGGTTCCGGCAGCCGAAAGGGAACAGGCGTTTGCCAGCGCGCCTCCGCCCGCGAGTGTCTCCGATCAGCCTTCCCTTACGCAGATGTTCGGAACCTTAGGCGGCGGTCCAGGTAGCAGCAGCTCAAGCAGCAGCGGTTCAGGTTTCAGCGGGCCGGGTTTCGGTGCGCCTCCGCCTCCTGCGCCAGACCCCGCTTCCTTCACGCAGATTCTCTCCCGTTCCGGCCCTCCGCCGCAGCAGGCCAGCCCCGCGTGGGAGCCTCCGCGCGAAAGCAGTGGTTTTAGTGCCAGCAATAATCCCAGCAGCTTTAATCTCGGAACTGAGCCTGCGCCCAGAAGCAGTGGAGGCTTTGACTCTTCGGCCTCCGGTCCGCCGTCGGACCCGAATCTCGGCGTTGGCGTCACGACTCTGCTTCGCAAGCTGGATAGTTCTTCCTCCCAGTCGCCAGTCAGCGCGCCGGTCCCGCCTTCCGCGCCCCAGGGCGGCTCATGGACTAGTACCTTCGATTCGCCCAGCTCATCCTCTTCGTTCCCTGAGCCACAGTCGGCGACCGGCGGTTACGCGCCGGTCCAGTCTGCCGGCAGCGAAGCCACGCGGGCAATGTCCATGCAGCCTGCCGCGTCCGCGCCGTCCATGCCGACAAGTTCCGGGCCAAGCGAAGTGACTCGCATTCTCAACGCCTCAAAGCTGCGTGAAGCGGCTCTTCGCCAGGGGCCGCAGCAGGGAGCCGCGCCTGGAGCGCCAGGCGCGCCACCTTCTGCGCCGGCACCGGGAATGCCGGCAATCCCCGGCATAAAGCTACCCGCGCCGCAGTTCTCGCCACAATCGCTGATGAACCCCGGTGGCATGGGCGCGTCGGCATCCGCCTCGGCAGGTGGAATGTCAATGTACGGCTCAGCCGCGCCCGGCAATGTGGGTGGCGGAATCTCCGGTCCCGGCGGAGGTGGCATGAGCGGAGGAATGGGCCACATGGGCGCGCCCGCCGGCTCCATGCAGATGCCGCACATGCAGATGCCACCGATGCCGCAGATGCAGCCTCCCGCGATGCAGGCACCGCCCGCTGCTCCGGCGCAGGGCGGCTCCAAGCTCCAGAAGTTCGTTCCGCTGCTGCTGGTGCTGATTATTTTTCTGCTGGTGGTGCTGCTGGTAACGGTCGTTTTCCTGCTCAAGCATTAGGCCGAATCGGCATATAGGTTTCGCTGATAGGAATTTTGCGTAGTCCCACCCTTGCGCCAGAAACAAGGCGCAAGGATGGGGCACGGAAGCATGGTGGGAGAACGGGCGAAAGGTAACCGCAGAATTGTCGATACAGCCTGGGCGTACCGGGGATAAATCCCCGGCCTACCTTCAGGAACTCGCTTCCGGCAGCAGGATGACGAGCTCCATCTGCGGGTTCAGAATCTCCGACGGCACATAGGCGGCGAAGGTGCGCGAGCGCAGCACTGTCTCCCAGAACGGCCCTTCCTGCTCGATGGCAAAATACTGGTGCTTGAGCTTGACGGGAATCGCCCGCGGCGGCGTCGGTACATGCGTGAGCTTCATGCCGGGCAGCGCGTTGCGAATCAGCAGCTCGATCTCGCTCGCCGAGACGGTCTTGATGAGCTTGCGTGCGCGGTCGATCAGGTCGGCCTCGCGTATGTCCGCTGAGACGGCAAGATAAAAGCGCGAGCCCTGGAAGTAAGAATCCTTCTCGATCGAAGTGGCGTAAATCGTGTCGCGGACGAACTTCAGCGGCAGGGCGATGAAGTTGCTCGGCACCACGGTGTCGAGCATGATGCGAATGAGCCGGTCCATCTCCGCAAAGCAGACGCCGAGCTGCTCGTGATGATATGCGGGCAGATTGCGCGGCGCAATCTTCAGCGAGAACGTGGTGAGTGCGCCTGCAAATTCGCCCATCTCCTTGAACAGCTCTTCGGGCAGCACCGTGCCGGACTCAAGAAAGTGGCGGAAGACAGGCAGGTGGCTGTTGATCGTGTAGAGCAGCCAGAAGTTTGCAATATCGGCGGCGGTAAAGTCGGCTAGCGACTGGTTCTTCTGCCGCCGCGTGCCGGAGAGTTGGCTCGAACGCGTCACCATCAGCTCGATGAGATTGCTCAGGATGCTCTTGAGCAGCGGATGCGCGTGCGCGTTGATGAGCGGCGGAACGTAATCGGGATCGAGCTGATAGGAGCCGGTCTGTGAGCGCAGGATGCGCGCAAAGCCCAGCGTGACCGATCCCTCGCGGCTCTCGTTCTCGGCCAGAATTTGCAGGTTCTTGCGCGCCACCTGGATAGGCTTTTCGCTCGCGCCGGAGTTTTCGTCGCGCACCATCAGCACCTGTGCTTGAAAGCGCGTCGAGACGCTGCTGCGGTCCACGGAAACATTCATGCCGCCATGCAGATACTCGGGGATGGCGAGGTAGAAAACGCAGCTTGTCATGCCTTCGCGAAAGCACTCGTTGAGAACGCGCGCAGGCGGCGGATACTCGGAGAGCGGAATGTCGATGGGCAGCGCATCGGGAAAGAGGCCCGAGGCGCTCAGGATGGCGAGACGGCCCTCGGAGAGCGCCTTGGTGTCAATCTGCAACTCGCGCAAACCCCACAGGTGCGGGTTCAGCGAGTCAAGATAAAAGCGCGAACAATCTTCGACAAAACGTTCCTGGCATTGCAGGTGCTGAGGGGAGAGAAATGTCCCCTTGGACCAGACCACTGGCTGAAGTTGTCTCATAGGGCGAGAACCTCGCCTGAGTATCGCATGATACGGCGAAGAGGGAAACCGCACTTATAGTCAGTGAGTGCAAATGCGCGCCGGAGTTAGTTTCGGCTGAGGAGAAAATTCACAAATCGAGTAGTTGACACGCGCATTTCGGCGCGGCATAATTTGCTGGACTTATCGGGACAGAAAAATATTGCGCGAGATACTGATTGGCCGGTCGGGCAACGTTGTCCGGGGGGCGGATGTAACGGCCAATCATGGATGGAGCGAGGTATAGTCCCAAAGTAATTCCCCTTCGAAAAAAATCGAGTAGACACGCGCGCGTGTTTGTGTTGTTGTAGTTGCACAGGTCACAACCAGAAAATTTGGAGGTCGTATGGCGAGAGAGAGCACTCAGCAGAAACTAAGCCGCGTCCGGTCGCCCCGGGTGCAGATTACCTATGACGTCGAAGTCGGCAATGCTATCGAGATGAAGGAGCTGCCCTTCGTCATGGGAGTGCTCGGCGATCTTACCGGCCAGCCGGAGAAGCCCCTGGCGGCTTTGAAGGATCGGAAGTTTGTCGAGATCAACCCCGACAACTTCGATAGCGTTCTCAAGGGAATGCAGCCCCACCTGAAGTTTTCGGTTGAGAACAAGCTGAGCGACAAGGCCGGCCAGATCGGCGTGGACCTGAAGTTCGAGAGCCTGGACGATTTCTCGCCGGCCAAGGTTGCCGAGCAGGTTGGCCCCATCAAGGAACTGCTGGATCTGCGCACGCGCCTGTCGAATCTGCGCGGCAGCTTGCAGGGCAACGATCAACTGGATCAGGCGCTGTATGACGCCGTATCGAACACGGAAGAACTGGGCCGGCTGCGTGCGGAACTGGGCTCCAAGCCGGAAGGAGAATAAGCGATGAGCACTGCCGATCAGGCGGCCGCACAGGCCGCAGCGCAAGGGACTACGGAAGAAGTATCGCTGCTTGAGTCAATCGTCTCTCAGGGCCGGTTTGGCAAGGATGACGCATCCCAGCAGCGCGGCAAGGACATGGTGAAGGAATTCATCAACCAGGTCCTCGAAGGGCACATGACGCTCTCGCGCGACGCGGAGGCCACGATTGGCACGCGCATTGCGGAGATCGACAGGTTGATCTCGGTGCAGTTGAACGAAGTGCTGCACCATGAGGCGTTCCAGAAGCTCGAAGGCACCTGGCGCGGCATCAAGTACCTGATGGATAACAGCGAAACCAGCGACATGCTCAAGATCAAGGTGCTGAACGTCTCCAAGCGCGACCTGCTGCGCGATTTGCAGCGCGCGCCGGAGTTCGACCAGAGCGCGCTCTTCAAGAAGGTTTACGAAGAAGAGTTCGGCGTCTTCGGCGGTGCACCCTTCGCGGCCCTCGTCGGCGATTACGAGTTCGGGCGCAGCGGCGAAGACGTCGAGCTGCTTGAGAAGGTGAGCCAGGTTGCATCCGCGGCGCACGCACCGTTCCTTACCGCTGCCGGTCCCGAGCTGTTGAATCTCTCCGAGTTCGGCCAGTTGAGCAGTGTCCGCGATGTCTCCAAGGTCTTCGACAGCACGGAGTATGCCCGCTGGAAGAGCTTCCGCGCCTCGGACGACTCCCGTTACGTGGCCCTGACGATGCCGCACATCCTGCTCCGCGAGCCTTACGGCAAGGAGACGCGCCCCATCGACGAGTTTGCCTACGAAGAGGCAGTGGACGGCACCGATCACAAGAAATACCTGTGGGGCAATGCGGCTTTTGCGCTCGGAGCGCGGCTCTCGAATTCCTTTGCTCGGTATGGCTGGTGCGCCGCGATCCGCGGCGTGGAAGGCGGCGGTCTGGTCGAGGCTCTGCCCACGCATAACTTCAAGACCGACGACGGCGATGTGGCGCTCAAGTGCCCCACCGAAGTCACGATTACCGACCGCCGCGAGAAGGAGTTGGCCGATCAGGGTCTGGTTCCGCTCGTGCACTGCAAGGGCACCGATTACGCTGCGTTTTTCAGCGTGCAGACGGCCAACAAGCCCAAAAAGTACGACAAGGATGAGGCCAATGCCAACGCCAGGCTCTCCTCGCAGTTGCCATACATGCTTGCCATGTCCCGTTTCGCTCATTACCTCAAGGCGATGATGCGCGACAAGATCGGCAGCACCATGAGCCGCAGCCAGGCCGACTCGTTCCTCAATCAGTGGGTCTCCCAGTACGTCATTGCCAGCGATAATGCTTCTCCGGCGGCCAAGGCGGAGCGTCCGCTCCGCGAGGCGCGCATCGAGGTGATGGAAGTGCCTGGGAAACCCGGCGCTTTGCGTGCAGTGGCCTTCCTCCGTCCGCACTTCCAGTTGGATGAGCTGACGGTATCCCTTCGCCTTGTGGCGGACCTTCCCAAACCTGCGGGCAAGTAGTTCCCGGTTGCTCGCACGATCACTCTCTTGCCCGCCTCGCGGAGGCGGTAACGTGAAAGGATGCTACTATGGCGGTTGATTATTTCCTGAAGCTCGACGGTGTTGACGGCGAATCCGAAGACACAAACTTCAAGAATCAGATCCAGGTGCTCTCGTTCAGCTGGGGCGCTTCCCAGGTTACTTCGGTTTCGGGTAGCGGCGGCTCCGGCGCCGGCAAGGCGGACTTGTCGGACTTCAGCATCATGAAGAATTACGACAAGGCGAGCCCCTTGTTGTTCAAGTCCATTCTCGAAGGCACGCACATTGCCACCGGCACTCTGAGCGCGGTCAAGTCCGGCGCGAAGGGCAAGCCCTACCTCAAGATCGATTTCCAGGAGATCTTCATCACGAGCCAGCAGATTTCGGCATCGAGCGAGATTCCGACGGAATCCATCTCCTTCAGCTACAACCAGATCAAGGTTGACTATCAGGCTCAGGACGAGAAGGGCAACCTGCAATCGACCGGCGCTGTTACCTGGAACACCAAGACAAACACGCTCAGCTAGGATCCATGACAGCCAAAGAACTGTACCGCGCAGGAAAGCTGCGGGAAGCAATCAAGGCGCTTGGCGACGAGTTGAAAGCAAATCCGCTCGACGCCACGCGCCGCATATTTCTTTTCGAGCTGCTGCTTTTTGCGGGCGAGTACGACCGCGCCGAAAAGCAGCTTGATTTCCTCGCCACCAACAACTCGAAGGCCGCCGCGGGCGCGCTGCTCTATCGCAGCGCGCTGCACGCGGAGCGTACCCGCTCGGAGATGTTTGCCGGCGGCGATACGCCGGAGGTCAAGGAAAGCCAACCTATCGGTGGTTTCCTGAACGGGAAACCATTCGACAACATCGAGGACCCCGACCCGCGGATCGGGCCCAATCTCGAAGTGTTTATCGCCGGCAGTTATACGTGGATTCCGTTCCATCATCTCCGCAGCCTGACGCTGGAGAAGCCGGTAAATCTGCGCGACCTGGTCTGGGCCAGCGCACGGGTGGAGACGAGCCCGGAATTCCGGTTGCAGGAGCTGGGCGAAGTGCTGATTCCCGCGCTGTCTCCCTTGTCCTTCCGCCATCCGGAGGAAGTCATCGCGCTGGGGCGCGAGGTGGCGTGGGAGCCGGACGAGAAGTACGGCGAGGTTCCATTCGGGGCGAAGATGATGCTCGTCGACGGGGTGGAAGTTCCGATTCTGGAGCTGTTGGGCGTGCAGTGGCGTGCGGAGGAAAAGGAAGAAAAGGAAGCCTGAGATGCCTTTGCGCGAAGATTTGCTGGAGCCCATTGCCGGCGATAATCCATCCGGTCCCGACCTTTACTACAACCCCATCTTCGAGCAGATCAAAGAGGCGCGCCGGGAGGAGTCCGACGATCTTCCCGCCGGGGCATGGGAGCGCGCAGCTACCAAGAAGGCCGATTTCCGCGCTGTGAACAAGCTGGCCGGCGATACGCTTGCCCAGAAGAGCAAAGACATCCGTCTGGCGAGCTGGTACTTGGAATCCAGCATCCGGCTGGAAGGCTTTTCCGTGCTCGCGCCTGCCATTGAAACGCTGCGGGCATTGCAGCAGGGCTTCTGGGAGACGTTGCATCCGATGATCGAGGATGGTGGCGACCTGGAATTCCGGGCCATGTCCGCGGAAACGGCAACCCGGCAGATTGCTGACGCGGCATACAAGATTCCCCTCACGAAAAACGGGTGGAGCTACGAGGTCTACCAGGACTCCCGGATGGTCGGCTACGAGAAAGATGCATCCACGAAGGAGAAGAAAGAGGCCCGCGAGGAGGCCATCAATCAGGGCAGGATTTCGGCGGAGGATTTCGACCAGGCGTTTGCCGGTACGGCGAAGAGCCTATATATGGATGCCGATGAGGGGCTGACGGCTGCGCTTGTGGCTGTCGATGAGCTGGACAGCTACCAGCGGGATGCCTACGGCACAGACTTCTATCCGTCGCTCGACAAGTTCCGCGAGTCTCTGGAATCGGTGCATCGGGTTGTCACCGCGCTGCTGAACGAAAAGCGCAAGACGGAGCCGGACCCGGTACCGGTCGCAGAAGAAGCAGCAGCAGCCGAGGGTG
>JAATFM010000212.1 GCA_015655195.1 Terriglobales bacterium | reverse complement strand
TATCCGAGTTGGCAGGCAATGATTGAGGCTGAAGCTCAGCGTCCGGATGGAATAGACTTCGTTGTCATTGCCACGCCGAACTATTTGCATCTGCCTGTTGCAAAGGCTGCGCTGGCCGCGGGCATTCCTGTTGTAAGTGATAAGCCTGCCACGGCAACGTATAACGAAGCTCTGGAACTGGAGCAGGTTGTGGTGCGGGCCGGGCTTCCCTATGCACTGACGCACACCTATGCCGGCTACCCGCTTGTGCGCGAGGCCCGCTCCATCTGCGCTTCCGGTGGGTTGGGTACAGTTCGCAAGGTGCTTGTAGAGTACCTTCAGGGCTGGCTCACCTCGCCCATCGAGCAGACCGGCCAGAAGCAGGCCGCATGGCGCATTGACCCCGTGCGGAACGGCCCCGGCGGCGCTATCGGCGATATTGGGACTCATGCCTTTCACCTCGCCGAGTACATTACCGGTATCGACGTTACGGCGATGCACGCGACTCTCCGCTCCGTCGTGCCAACGCGCAAGGTGGACGACGACTGCACCGCGCTGCTGAAGCTTGCAAATGGCGCTTCCGGCGTACTTGCCGTCTCGCAGATCGCGGCAGGCGAGGGCAATGGTCTGCGAATCCGCGTTTACGGTGAGCGAGCCTCTCTGCACTGGGCGCAGGAAGAGCCGAACCGTCTTCACATCAAGCACGCGGATGGACCGGAAGAGATTCGCCACGCTGCGGGTAGCTATCTCAGCGCCGATGCGCGAGCCGTAACGCGCCTGCCCGGCGGGCACCCGGAGGGGTATCTGGAAGCCTTTGCCGTTCTCTACCGCGAGTTTGCCGACTGGATGGAAGCGTGGAAGGCGGATAAAGCCGCGAAGTCGCCTGCTACGCTGCCCGGCATCCGTGCCGGAGTGCGTGGAATGCGCTTCATCGAGCGTGCCATTGCGAGCAATACGAGCGGCGAGTGGGTGGAGTTTTAGAGGCAACGAGTTAGCTGCGCTGCGTGCACGGCAAGTCAGCGAGTCAGCGAGAGGGAGTGCGGGAATGAAGACGATCAAGGGACCGGGGATTTTTCTGGCGCAGTTTGCGGGCGACGCCGCGCCATTCGACACGCTTGAGAATCTCTCGCGGTGGGCTGCGGGGCTCGGCTTTGTTGGCGTGCAGATTCCTTCGTGGGACAAGCGGCTCTTTGATCTTGAGCGCGCCGCCGAGAGCCAGGAGTATTGCGACGAGATTCTCGGGACGGTGCGGGCCGCAGGGCTTGAGGTCACGGAGCTTTCGACGCACTTGCAGGGGCAACTAGTTGCCAGCCATCCGGCTTATGACACGCTGCTCGAAGGATTCGCGCCCGCCGGTCTCGATGCAAAGAGCCGGCAGTCGTGGGCGGTGCAGCAGTTGCATTGGGCTGCGAAGGCAAGCTGGCGCATGGGCCTCAAGGCCCACGCTACATTTTCCGGCGCACTGGCGTGGCCGTTTTTTTATCCGTGGCCGCAGAGGCCGGCAGGCTTGATTGACGAGGCTTTTGCCGAACTTGGCCGACGTTGGCTGCCGATTCTCAATGCCTTCGACGAGGTTGGCGTTGATGCCTGCTTCGAGTTGCATCCGGGCGAGGATTTGCACGACGGCGCAACATTTGAACGTTTCCTCGCCGTTGTCGAAAACCATCCTCGCGCGAACATCCTTTATGATCCGAGCCACATGGTCTTGCAACAGCTCGATTACCTCGCCTTCCTCGACCTCTACCACGAGCGCATCCGAGCCTTCCACGTCAAGGACGCGGAGTTTCATGCGACGGGCAAAGCTGGAGTTTATGGCGGCTATCTGCCGTGGGTCGACCGCCCCGGGCGCTTCCGCTCGCTCGGCGACGGACAGGTTGATTTCAACCAAATCTTTTCTAAACTCGCGCAATACAATTTTCCCGGCTGGGCCGTGATGGAGTGGGAGTGCTGCATCAAGCATCCGGAGCAGGGAGCAGCCGAGGGCGCGCCCTTTATCCGCGAACACATTATCCGCGTGACCGAGCGTGCCTTCGACGATTTCGCCGGCGCGGCCTCGGACAAGGCGAAGAACCTCCGTATTCTGGGACTGGATTAAGAAATATGAATGTATTGATGTTGACCGGGGAGCCGCTGAGCCTCTCGGAAATTGAGGCTGTCGCGCTCCGCGGCTGTCGTGTGGATGTTGCCGCAGATGCACAGGCTCGAATGGCTGCGGGCCGCGCGCGGATTGAGCAGATCCTTGCCTCCGGGCAAACGGTCTATGGAGTCAACACCGGCTTCGGCAAGCTGGCCGATGTGCGCGTTCCGCCGGACAAGCTCGCGCAGTTGCAAACCAACCTGGTGCGAAGCCATGCGGGCGGAATCGGGAATCCGCTCTCTGAGGCAGAGGCGCGAGCCATGCTGCTGCTGCGTGCTAATGTACTGGCCAAAGGCTTCAGCGGCAACCGGCCGCAGCTCGTCGAATTGCTGGTGGCAATGCTGAATGCCGGCGTGCAGCCCGTTATTCCGGAGAAGGGCTCGGTTGGCGCAAGCGGCGACCTTGCGCCACTGGCGCATCTCGCGCTGGTGGCGATTGGCGAGGGCGAGGCTTTTTATCGCGGCGAGCGCATTGCAGGCAGCGAAGCGCTGCGTCGCGCCGGCCTCAAGCCGCTCGTATTGGCAGCAAAAGAAGGCTTGGCGCTGCTGAACGGCACGCAGGCCATGACTGCCGTGGGCGCTCTCTCAGTGGCCCGAGCGCAGCGGCTCGTGCGGCAGGCCGATGCGGCAGGCGCGATGTCTCTCGAAGCGTTGATGGGAACTCCGGATGCCTTTGACGCGCGGATTCACGCGGCGCGCCCGCATAAGGGGCAGATTGCCTCCGCCGCGCATCTGATGAAGCTGCTCGAAGGCTCGGAGATTCGCGAGTCGCATCGAAAGGGCGATACCCGCGTGCAGGACGCCTACTGCCTGCGCTGTATGCCGCAGGTACATGGGGCGGTGCGCGGTGTTCTGGACCACGTTACCGGCGTGCTGGAAATTGAAGCGGGCTCCGCGACGGATAACCCCCTGATTTTTACCGATTCCGCGGCAATCGAAGACGGCGTTCTCTCGGGAGGCAACTTTCACGGCGCGCCTTTGGCCTACGCCTTCGACTACGCGGCAGTCGCGCTTACCGATCTGGCCAGCATTACCGAGCGCCGCATCGACCGCCTGCTGAATCCCGACATCAATGAAGGGCTTCCGGCCTTCCTTTCTGGAGATCCGGGCCTTTCTTCGGGCTTCATGATTGCGCAGATTGTTGCAGCCGCGCTTATCAACGAGTGCCAGGTGCTGGCTACGCCTTCTTCCACTGGCAGCATTCCCACCGATGGCGGCAAGGAAGATCATGTTTCGATGGGAATGACCGGCGCTCTCAAGCTCCGCCAGATTGTCGAACACGTCGAGCGTGTCGTTGGCATTGAGCTGATGTGCGCGGCGCAGGCGCTGGAATTTCGCAGGCCGCTGCGTTCCAGCGCGCCAGTTGAGGGTGTTCTCTCCGCGGTGCGCGCCGTTGTGCCGCGCCTCGAAGAGGATCGTGTGCTGGCCGGCGACATGGATGCGGTGGCCGCGGCAGTTCGAGCCGGGGCTTTTCAAGAGTGGTGCGAATAACGAGTAGTGTGAGTCAAGATGCGAAGGGAAGGGGGCGGTATAGCTGTTGCTTCCTTCACTTCGCTGCTTTGATCGCTTCCGTCAGCGCTGGAACTACCTCGAAGAGATCGCCGACGATGCCGTAATCGGCAACCTCGAAGATGGGCGCGTCGGGGTCTTTGTTGATGGCGACGATGCACTGCGAGCCTTTCATGCCGACGAGGTGCTGGATGGCTCCCGAGATGCCGACGGCGAGATAGAGCTTGGGAGCGACGGTCTGGCCGCTGCTGCCTACCTGCCGTTCCATTGGCAGCCAGCCGTTGTCGCAGATGGGACGAGAGGCGGCAAGCTCCGCGCCCAGGGCTTGCGCCAACTCTTCGACGAGCGGAAGATTTGCTGCCTCCTTGATGCCGCGGCCTACGCTGACGATAAGCGGCGCGGAGGCGAGATCGACCGTCTGCGTGCCAGCGCGGAAGGGCGCGCCGGGCCTGGTGCGAATCTGCGCCGCATCGATCTCCGGCTCGAAGGTGGAGATGCTTGTTGTGCCACCGCTGGCGGAATCTGCGCGGAAGGCTCCGGCCTGAATGGAGATGAAACAAGGTCCGTCGCTTGCATGGCGGTAGTTCGCTTGCAGCTTGCCTTGCAGTAGCTGGCGCGTAAATAGCGGTCCTGCTTCGATGGCTGTTACGTCGCCGATGAGAACCTGACCGAAGCGCGTTGCGAGGCGCGGAGCGAAGTCGCGCACTTGATAGGTGTGCGGAAAGACGACGTAAGCGGGCTGGAGCTTGCGGATCAACTGCTCGAAGGCGAGCGTGTAGCCGTCGGAAGTGTAGCTCACAAGCAGCGGATGCTGGATGGCATAGGCTGTTGCAGCCACGGGACCGGAGAAGTGCATAAAAACATTTTCGTTTGGGTCGCCGATGGCGGCTAACTCTGCAGGAAGGCCGGTGAGTTCGCTCAGAATGCGGCCCGCTGCCAACGTTTCGTGAAAGAAACGGTGATTGCCGTCGATGCGCGCTTCTTCGATGACAAGAATTCTGCTCATAGCACGCGCACCTCGAAGCGGAGTTTTTCTACCAGTGCCGCGGCGGCTTCTTTCGGCGTGCCGGGCAGGATTTGTGTCGAGCGCTGTTTGGTTGGCAGTGCGATTTTTTCCAGCACTGCCGTCGGCGGCGCTACGGGCGCGAGTTCTGCCGCGTTCAGCACGCGCGTCTCCTTGGTCTTGGCGCGCTTGATTCCCATCAGCGTAGCGTAGCGCAGCTTGTTGCCGCCGGATTGAATGGTGAGAACTGCGGGCGTGGGTAGCTCGATCTCCTGAAACCATCCGGATTCCAGCTCGCGCTTTACCTTGAGGCCCGCGTCGGTCTTTTCTACGTGCAGAATCAGCGAGGCGTGCGGCAGGTTGAGCAGTTCGGCGAGAATTACGCCGGTCTGCCCGAGGCCCAGGTCTTCGGATTGCAGGCCGGTGAGAATCAGGTCGGGCGATTCCGGCTTGATGGCTTCAGAGAGCAGACGCGCCACGCCAAGCGCATCGCGTTCGCCCAAATCGTCGGCGGTGACGTGGATGGCGCGGTCCGCGCCTTTGGCCAGCGCCTCGCGGAGCGTCGTGCCGACGCGCTCCGGACCAGCGCTTAGCACGATTACTTCGCCGCCATGTGCTTCTTTGAGCCGCAACGCCTCTTCGAGCGCGTAGGCGTCCGGCTCGTTCATGCTGAATTGCAGACCGGATTCTTCAATCCATTTGCCCGCCGCGGCAATGCGGATGGGCGCATCGCGGTCGGGTACCTGCTTAATGGCTACGATGATCTTCATCGGACTTCCTCGTGTAAAGTCTAAGCGTCGGCTCGCCCAGGTGGCTATCGATAAGCTGGGCAATGTCGAGAACCTTTGGCGCGGCGGAGAGACCGTTCGGCTCGCCGACGGCGTCGCGGAACATCGAGTTGCAGAAGGGGCAAGCCGTTGCAATGGTTTTCGCTCCGGTTGCGGTCAGTTCCTGCGCGCGGGCGTGGCTCACGCGCTCGCCGGATTCCTCGCCTAGAAACGCAAGGCCGCCGCCGGCTCCGCAGCAGAAGCTGCGCTCGCGGTTGCGCTCGGCTTCCACCAGCTTGCCGGTAATCTGCACAAGTTGGCGCGGCTCGTCGTAGACATCGCGATAGCGGCCCAGGTAGCAGGGATCGTGATAGACGATCGACTCTTTGGTTTTGACGGCAGGCAGTTGCGTGATGTGGCGCGCCAGGAACTCGGTGTGGTGTTCCACTTCGGGCGGCGTGCCGTAAGCCTTCCAGTCTTCCTGAATGGTGCGGACGCAGTGCGGGCAGACCGTGACGATCTTCTTCACCTTGTTCTGCGCGAGGATTTCGAGGTTGGCTTCGGCTAGCTGCTGAAAGACGAGATCGTTGCCGAGGCGGCGCACCGGGTCGCCGGTGCATTTTTCTTTGCTCATCACGCCATAGCTGGTGCCGAGGTGCTGCATGATACGCGCAAAGGCGGCGACGATCTCGCGTCCCTTGGGGTCGTAAGCGCCCATGCAGCCCAGCCACAGGCAATACTCCTGCGTGCCGTCGAAGATGGGCAGCGACTCTTTTTGAATGAATTTGTCGCGCTCCGCTGAACTCATGCCGAGCGCGTTCGAGCCGCGTTCCAGTTGGTTGAAGAGCTTGGCGCCGCGCTCGTCCTCCCATGCGCCGGTGTTGACCGCGCCGCGGCGCAGGCCAACGATGATAGGCAGATGCTCGATGCCGACCGGGCATTGGAATTCGCACGCGCCACAGGTGGTGCATTGAAAGATGGCTTCCTGCGAGTTGTGTTTGCCGAGTAGAGGTTCTTCTGTGGCCGGGCCGATTTCGTTCAGGTACGACCGCAGGCCGAGGATGACGTCCTTGGGGTTCAGCGCCTTGCCGGTGCTGGCCGCGGGGCAGTGCTCGGTGCAGCGGCCGCACTCCACGCAGGAGTAGGCTTGCAGGCTGACGATTTGCGTCAGATCCTGACCGGCAACGAGGCCGAAGTCTTCGTCGTTTGCCAGCGGGGGAATGTCGCTGAACTTTTCGCGGGAGAGAAAGATTGTTGCCGGACTCAGCACAAGGTGCAGGTGCTTGGTGTGCGGAATCAGCGGCAGAAAAACGACCAGCGCCAGCGTATGAATCCACCAAAGGATGCGCGCAGCGGGCGACGCATCTGTGGTGAAGAAGGCGGCGAGATAGGTTGCCATCAACGCAAAGATGAGAAACGCAATGTAGCCGGATTCGATGGAAACTTTTTTGCCCAGCCAGACAGGTCGCACAAAAAAGCGCCGCACAAAAAGCCCCGTGATGCTGACGGCGCAGAGCAGTGCAAAGACTGCGGCGAGGTAGAAGTAGAGGCGGCTGAAGAGTCCTGAGAGACCCTGGCTTTCCGGGTTGAGAAACCCGATGCCGAGGCCCACGGCGCAGTGGTTCAGCGTGACGAGGGCGAAGCCCAGGAAGCTCCAGAAGACGAAGGCGTGCGCGAGGCCAGGCAGCGGTCGCTGCGCGATGACCTTCGATTGCAGGAGAACCTCGGAGAAGAAATCCCACACGCGCCTGCCAATGGGCGCGAGCCGGAAGCCGGGGTCTTTTTTCGACTGAAGAATTTTGCGGACAATCGGGCCAAAGCGCTGCCAGAAGGAGACGGCGCTGGCAATGACGAGCGCGGCAAAAACGACCCTCTCAAGGACAGAGAAGTGCGGCGGCTCGGCCAGCGTGGCGTGGGGGAGAATCATAACTTGATCGAGTTCACAATACACGATTGGATCGGGAGGCGTCCCGCGATTCAGCAGCGGACGATCTTCGGGGAATCGATGCCTTTCGTGGCGTTGCGTGTGTCTACGACGAGCCGCGACTGCTCGACGATGGCCTTGTAGTCGTAGCTGGTGTGGTCGGTCACGATCAGCACGGCGTCGTATTGGGCCAGGTTGTCGAGCGGCGTGTTCGTCATGTTGAGGTCGTAGTGGCGTCCGCGGCCCACGGTGGGGAAGTAGGGATCGTTGTACGCGACGACAGCGCCCTTGTCGCGCAGCAGCTCGATGATGGGCAGCGAAGGCGACTCGCGCAGGTCGTCGATGTCGCGCTTGTAGGCCAGACCGAGGACCAGCACCTTCGATCCCTTGAGAGCCTTGCTGTGCTCGTTCAGCGCGTTGGCCGTCTGCTCGATGACGAAGTACGGCATGTTGGTGTTGACCTCGCCGGCCAGCTCGATGAAGCGCGTGCGGAAGTCGTATTCCTTGGCCTTCCATGAGAGATAGAACGGATCGATCGGGATGCAGTGCCCTCCCAGCCCCGGACCGGGATAAAACGCCTGAAAGCCGAAGGGCTTGGTCTTTGCCGCGTCGATCACCTCGTGGATGTCGATTCCCATTCTCATGCAGAGCTGCTTGAGTTCGTTTACCATCGCGATGTTGACGCAGCGGTAGATGTTTTCGAGCAGCTTTGTCATCTCGGCCACCGCCGGGCTGCTGACCGGCACCACGCGGCGGAAGATGGAGCCGTAGAGCGCCGAGGCCAGCTCGACCGCAGCAGGCCCGCATCCGCCGATTACCTTGGGAATGTCGTGGCGGGAGACGGTATCGTTGCCAGGGTCCTCGCGCTCCGGTGAGAAGGCTACGTGCACGCCGGAGCCGCTTTCGGCGCAGGCGACTTTGATGCCGTGACGGTTGCCCTTTTCAAGCAGCGGAACGACAACTTCCTCGGTTGTGCCGGGGTAGGTGGTGCTTTCGAGCACAATAAGCTGGCCCTCGTGAATCCAGGGCGCGATGGACTCGACCGTGCCCGTCACATAGCTCAGGTCCGGCTCGTGGTACTCGTTGAGCGGCGTGGGAACGCAGATGATGACGGCATCCATCTGGGCGATCTGCGAGTAATCTGCGGTGGCATGGAAGCCGGATTTTTGCGCCTCCTGAATCGCCTGCGGCGGAATCCGTACGATGTACGAGCCGCCCGCGTTGAGCGCCTCCACCTTGTCGGCGGCAATGTCGAAGCCGGTGACGCGGAAGCGTTCCTCGCTGAAGAGAAGCGCCAGCGGCAGCCCGACGTATCCCATCCCTACGATTCCAACCCGTGCTTCTCTGGATTGAATGCGATCTTTTGCGCCTGCCAGTGCGCCTGCAACTGCTATGGACATGACTTTAATTGTAAAACTTGGCTGCCCGATGGCTGAATTGAGGCAAATAGATCAATTTGGTAAGGAAGCAACTTTTGGGGGCTAAAACCCGGTTTTTCTTGTGCGCAGAAGGTACGGGCTGAAGCCCGCACCTTTCAAACAACCCATTACCGGAATTGCGCGTCACCGGCGAAAGTTCTGCGGTGCGAGGGCGATTTTCAGGTAATATCCTTAGTATTACCCAAGTCATTAGTATGGCGAGTACCTGCGGGTTAAGGGAAGGTGAGCCTTGGCGCGATTTCTTGTGACAGGAGCAGCGGGTTTCATTGGCCGTTCCATCGCTGCGGCGCTGCTCCAGCGCGGCGAGCGAGTGCGCGGCGTCGATAATTTTCTCACCGGACGGCGGGAAAACCTGATTGGCCTTGAGGCAATGGAGTTCCTCGAAGGCGACCTGATTGATCCGGAGATCTGCCAGCGAGCCTGTGCCGGCGTGGAGATCATCTTTCACGAGGCGGGGTTGGCTTCCGTGCCGCGTTCCATCTCCGATCCCGTCACGATTCATCGCAACTGCGCCGATATTACGTTCTGCCTGCTCGTTGCCGCCCGCTCCGCCGGTGTGCGACGCGTGATCTATGCCGGCTCCTCCTCGGTTTATGGCAACGCTGCCGCAGTGCCGCTGCACGAAGACATGGAGCCGAATCCGATCTCGCCCTACGCCGCCGCCAAGCTGGCCGGCGAGCATTACATGCGTGCCTTTCACCGCATTTATGGGCTTGAGAGCGTCGTATTGCGCTACTTTAATGTTTTTGGGCCGTATCAGAACCCCGCATCGCAGCATTCCGGTGTGTTGGCGGTTTTCAGCCGGAAGATGCTTGCCGGCGAGCAGCCCACGATTTACGACGACGGCGAGCAGAGCCGCGATTTTACCTACATCGACAATGTGGTCGATGCCAACCTGCTGGCCGCTGCGGCGCCCGCGGCGCGGGTTGCGGGCCGGGTGGTGAATATCGGCGCAGGGAGGCGCATTACACTGAATGACGCCTTTTACATTTTGCGCAGGTTGACCGGATACCGGGGCGAGCCCGCCTATGCGCCGCCGCGCGCTGGAGACATCCGCGACTCGCAGGCCGATATTGGCCGCTCCGGGGAACTGTTTAGCTACGCGCCGCGCGTCGATTTCGAGGAGGGTCTGCGGCGGACGGTCGCATGGCGTCGTATTGATCAGATTCGCGAAGGGCAGATGGCGGAGAATTCCACGCGGCTGGCAATCGCCGTGTGAGGGGCGGGGAAAGAAGATGTGCGGGGTGATCGGAAAGCGGCATGGGATTGAGTCCGAGGGAAGGTTTACGAGCTGAGGTTCCTGTATTGCCGGAGACGTCCCAATCGCAGAGCGCACCACCGAGACAGCCCTCGGCCAACAGGGCCGACGCATCGCTATCCCTGCGTGCCGCAGCGCAGGCGGTGGCCGCGCACAGGCGATTTGTGCTTGGCGTAGTTGGCGGCCTGCTCCTTCTCTGTATTCTCTATTGCCTCATTGCTCCCAACCAGTACGAGGCCCGCGCCCGCGTGGCGCTGCGGTTTGCTTCTCCCGTGGTGCAGGGCACCGGCGCAGGAGACGTTGCGCCGACGAACTCCGCCGCGCTTGGGCTGGCTGAGATTGAGACGCTGGCCAATGTCTTTCGCAGCGACCAGCTTGCCTGGCGC
>JAATFM010000095.1 GCA_015655195.1 Terriglobales bacterium | reverse complement strand
GCGTTGTCGATCGAATCAAACGAACGGTACGCGATCTTCGGGTTGTGCTTCGACAATACCTTCGTGATCGCCGCCGTCAACGTCGTCTTGCCGTGATCGATATGTCCAATCGTGCCCACATTCACGTGCGGCTTCGAACGATCAAATTTTTCCTTCGCCATTGCCCTTGCTCCGTTCCTTCCGTTTGAAAATCAACTAATAGCTAAACTCTCACGCGTAATACGCGTATGCCTTGAAGTACCGCTGCCGCAACTCGGCGGGCACCTTTTCAACCAGCCGCAGATAGCGCTCGCGAGTCAATCCCTGGTCGCTTACCGGGAGGGCGCTGTACAGAGCGCCTGCTTCCTTGCCCAGCCAGCCGCGCTTCAGCACTTCCTCGAAGTTCCGTATAGAGAAGCCCGCCTTCGCTACGTGGTTCAACAGGACATCCACATCGCGAGCGTCAAAGGCCTCGTCCAACAGCGCGTGAAACTTCGCGTAGCCCTGCTCGTCCTGAACAAAAATCGCTGCCTGCTCGAACATTCCCACTCAAAACTCCTGCGAACTTTCCACAACTTAATCCCTGGAGCGGGAGACGGGATTCGAACCCGCGACCAACAGCTTGGAAGGCTGTGACTCTACCACTGAGTTACTCCCGCCCAAAACAGCCTTTAGCTTTTAGCCATTAGCTTTTAGCTCGATCCCGCCCGCGCCAGCCGCTTCGGCTCGTTCCACCACTGCGCAAGCTGAAAGCTGAATTTCTGGAGCTGATGACCGGGATTGAACCGGTGACCTCTCCCTTACCAAGGGAGTGCTCTACCATCTGAGCTACATCAGCCCTTCTTAAAACCAGCCCTTGGCTTTTAGCCGTTAGCTCTTAGCTCATCCTGCCGGCATCAGGCACCACGGCCCGATCCCGCAACCACCAAGCTAAAAGCTAATAGCTGAGAGCTAAAAGCTGCCTTACTTCCCGCCGCGCCGGATGCGCTCGGCCTGCATTGCCACCACGGTACGAAAAACAAGCATTGCAAGCACGAAAATCGGAATCCAGCGCATCTCGATCAGCTTTCCGAAGACCTCGACTCTGCCTTCGCCGATCGTGAACCACACCAGCACTGCAAGCACTACATACAACGCAAGAGCGATTCGGTACTTCCTGTCCAGACCCGCCAAGCTAACCGCAGGCTTCTCCGGACTTGAATCGCCCATTGCCGAACCTCTCAAAACCTTACAACCAAAATCTGGTGCACAGGGGAGGATTCGAACCTCCGTAGCTCCAAGGAGCGGCAGATTTACAGTCTGCTGCCATTAACCGCTCGGCCACCTGTGCCCAACTCACCCCGCCGACAAAAACCCGTCGCCGGAGGTCCAACCCATCATCCTATCCGACCCAGCCAAACCCGCTTTCAGCGCACCAGCGTCCCTGCCGGAGCACTCCGGCTCTTGCGCTGCATGGCCTTCCGTGGGATCACCGCTTCAGGACAGGCCCGGCGACGCAACCGCGCGCCGGCTCAAAACTTACCATGCCGTTTCCGTCTCGGAACTCCTCCTTGAGAGTGGAGCTGGCGAAGGGATTTGAACCCCCGACCCTCTGATTACAAATCAGATGCTCTACCAGCTGAGCTACGCCAGCCCTTCCGGGAGTCTCGCGGACCCTTGCGAAAACCGCCCCGCCACTCCGGAAAACAGCCCCGGAGACCTCGAAATACACGGACACACTACTGCTCCGCGCATTCCTCGGCACAGGATTAAAGGTTAGCACGAGCGGAGGCGTGGGAGCAACCGTTGCGCGCACGAATTTCACGTCTCTCCCGGCCGGATTCGGTCGCCGGATTTGGCTTGACATGCGCCTTGGACCGGAGGGAATCTGCTTGTGCCGGAATCTCTCCGGAAATTATGGTTTTTAGCGTTTTCGGAGGCATGTTTCGGCCTTCGCACAGTTCACTAACCGGCGCTTGCTCCTCCCGCTGCGGCAGATGCCCGCCAAGCAAGCTCCGCCCAGGGTCACGATCCGTTTTTAACGCTGCAGCCTCTTGCGACACCATCTTTCGAGGCGCTTTAAGCGCGTAAAAAATCTTCCCCAGGGGATCGCAACGATGAAAGTTCCGAAACTCTTCCCTGCTCTCTCTGCTCTGCTTCTTCTGCTTGCCGCTCTCGGACCCGTTTCCGCACAGCGCAAGCCCCGCATCGCCGTTCTCGACTTCGATTACGCCACCGTGCAAAGCTCCTCGCAAGCCTTCTTCGGCACGAATGTGGACATTGGCAAAGGCATCACGCAGATGCTGATTACCAATCTGGTCAAGGATGGCAGCTACTCGGTCATCGAGCGCTCGGCGATGGATAAGATTCTCAACGAGCAGAACTTTTCCAACTCCAACCGCGCCGACACGACCAGCGCCGCCAAAATTGGCAAGTTGCTGGGCGTGGACGCCATTATTGTCGGCTCCATTACCGAGTTCGGCAACGAGACGAAGAATCAGGGGCTGGGCGGGGGTGGAGGCAGCGGATGGAGCGGCGCGCTGGGCAGCCTGCATCGCTCGAAATCGAATGCCAATGTTGCTGTCAATGCGCGTATTGTGAGCGTCGATACCGGTGAAATTCTCGGCGTGGCTGAGGGCAGCGGGACTTCGTCGCGGGCCAGCATGGGAATGGGCGGGGGCGGAGGCAACTGGAACGGGCACGGCGGGGGCGGAGTGGATTTTGGCTCCAGCGACTTTCAGAACACGATCATCGGCGAGGCTACCAAGGCTGCCGTGCAGAAACTCAGCACGGAGGTTGTGGCCGATGCGCCGAAGATTTCGCTCCGCTCGATCACCGTGGAGGGGCTGGTGGCCGCGGTTGTGAACGGGCAGGTGATTCTCAATGTGGGCAAGAAGGCCGGCATCAAGCCCGGCGACCAGTTCACCGTGCAGCGCGGCACGCAGGTGATTAAAGATCCCGCTACCGGAGCGGTGCTCCGTACGCTATCTACGAAAGTCGGCGTGATTCAGGCTGCGGATGTGGACGATGTTTCGGCGGTCTGCAATGTTGTCTCAGGCGCCGGATTCAAGGTCGGTGACTCGATTAAGACGGTGACGCAGTAGGCGGGAAGCATGGACTCCAGCAAGGCAGAGCTAAAACTGGATTTTTTAGCGAGTTAGCCGCGCGGTGCGCGATAGCGAGTTAGCAAGTCAGCGGGTTCGCGGGAGTGCTGTCCCACCCTTGCGACAGAAAAAAGTCGCAAGGATGGGGCACGGAAGGTTTTTCTGCTTCCTGTTCCCTGCCTTATTTCCCTAGAAACGTTTCCAGTTTGGAGACTTCTCTGTCTGCTCGCTCGATGTAGTCGTTCGCTGTCGCGAGGTCTTTCTGGTCGAGGGTGCGTTGCGCTTCGGAGAGATCGGCGTTCATCCGGCTCATCAAGGCCAGCACGTCGCCGCGAATGTCTAACCCCTGCGCCTGCTGCTGCGTGCGGATGGACTGCACGCCGGTCTGCGCCGCTTCGGCCCGCGCTGAAAGATTCATCAGCCGGTCACGCACCTGGCGCACCTGATCGGACGGCGGACCTGCGGGGACCGGTATTGCGCTCGCCGCAGTAGTCGTGGCGGATGGCTCGGAGGCTGGCGAGGGAACGTAGGGCTGACGGGTGGTTGAACCAGGCTGCGAGCCGGACTGATGAGAGATCGCCGAGGTGGAAAAAGCTGCGGGAGCCGATGCCGGCTGCGAGACGGGCTGGACCGCGCCGCTCGCACCCTCCGCCGGTGTGGCCGGAGCCGAGGACGCAGACCCGGATGCCGTGGGGTTGGGCTGCGGAGTGGGCTGCGCTTTCGCCGATATATGCCCGGCAAGCATGGGGGAAAAACGCGGCACGATCGTTGCGACGGCCACAATCGCCAGCACTGCCGCCACTGCTCCCATCACGATCCATAGCCCACGATGACTTTTGGCCGGTCTGGCCGCTGCGGCCGGAACCTGCGGGACTGGCGCGAATTGTGCCTCCGGCGCTGGCGCGGCAGAGGCTTGAGCCGCCTGCGTGGCGAAACCGGCACCGGCTCCTACGGCCGTTGCGGAAAATGCGGTGGCGGGCGCGGCAGACTGGGCCGAGACTGAAGCCGAAACTGGCGCAGGGACCGGCGAAGCTGCTGGAACAGGGGCGGACGCGGCTACCGGCTCCGCCTGCGGCTGCCGGAGCGACCGCAACGCGTTGCGGAACTCCTCCGCCGACTGGAAGCGCGCCGCTGGATTCTTCTCCATCGCCTTGAGCACAATGTTGTTCAATGCCAACGGAACGGTCGGGTCCACCTGCACAAGCGGCACAGGCGCTTCGTTGATCTGCGCGTTCAGCACCGTATAGGAACTCTCCGAAACGAAGGGCTTTTTGCCGGTAAACATCTCGTAGAGCGTTACGCCGAAGGAGTAAATGTCGGAGCGGGCGTCGATGGGCCCGCCCTGCACCTGCTCGGGCGACATGTAATAGACCGAACCCATCGTTGTGCCGGGGCGCGTCAGTTGCGCGTCGTCGGTGGTTTTGGCAATGCCGAAATCCATCAGCTTTGCCACGCCGTGCCCGGTAATCATAATGTTGGCCGGCTTGATGTCGCGGTGGGTTACGCCGTGGCCGTGCGCGTAGCTGAGGCCGGCCAGCGTCTGTGAGGCGTAATCGATCACCTTGTCGATGGGAATGCGGCCCTCGGAGGCCAGCTTTTCGAGCGTCGCGCCTTCGACGTACTCCATCACCATGACGAAATGGTTCTGAACCTGGAAGGCTGTTCGGAGCTGCGCGATATTGGGGTGTTCGAGGCCGCCGAGGGTGCGAATCTCGGCCAGAAAACGCGCCGCAAGCTCCGGCTGCGCGGCAAAATCCGGCAGCAGAATCTTCATCGCCTCTTCGCGGTTGGATATGACGTTGCGAACCTTGTAGACGCGGCCCATGCCGCCTGCGCCGAGGGGAGACAGAATCTCATAGTCGCCGACGCGCTGACCTGTTTCCGATGCCATTCGAGACCTCCGGGGTAAAGTCTTTCGTGAAATTCAGGAGGGGCCCGTTACAGACGCTGCAAGTTTACTCCGGGGCGGGATTGGAGGCGCGGAAAAAGATGGGAAGGTAACTGCCGATCCTTCGACTCCCTTTCACTTTGGTTCAGGGTCGCCCGGGAGGACAGTGGGGGGAAGGGTTCGTGCTGTCCCACCCTTGCGCCAGAAAAAAGGCGCAAGGATGGGGCACGGAAGCATGGTGGGAACACGGATGAAAAGCAACCGCGGATCCTTCGCTCCGTTCAGGACGAGAATTCCCTGGTGAGCTGGCGGGAGTGCTATCCCAGGTCTCAACAACAGGGACCTGGGGCACCCAATCAGAGTGGGACAGCCAGATGTGAAAACAGAGAGGCCGCAAGTCCTTGCGGATTTGCGGCCTCCGTTTCGATCCAAATTGCATCCCAGCCTTGGTCCTTATTTCTCCGCTCCGGGGAAGACGCCGAGCGGCTCGCGGGCCTTCTGCTCCGCGGCCGGGTTCGGGAGGGGCTTGCGCGGGAGCATCTGGTCGCGTTGCGCGGCGTTGTAGAGGAAGATCGCCTCGACGGTGGCAATCTGCTTGAGGTCCGCGGGTTGCAGGCGCTCGTAGGTGTCTTCGTTCGAGTGGTGCGTGCGGCTCTCGTAGTCCAGGTCGTCCTGAATGAACTGGAAGCCGGGAATGCCGACCGCGTCGAAGCTCAGGTGGTCGGTGCCGCCGGTGTTGCGGTTGGTGATCGTGGTGACGCCAAGGTCCTTGAGCGGGGCCATCCACTGCGCGAAAATGGGCGCGATGGCGGCATTGCCCTGCGTGTAGATTCCGCGAATCTTGCCGCTGCCGTTATCGACGTTGAAGTAGCCCGAGATGAGCTTTTGCTCCGGCTTCAGTTCGAGCGGGCCCGAGGCGCGGCGCATGTACTCCGGCAGAGCCTTCTGGTCGGGCGCATCAGAGAGCTTGGCCGAACCGAAGTGGTCGCGGCAGTAGCCGCGGGAGCCGAAAATGCCTTGCTCCTCGCCCGTCCAGAGAGCAATCCGGATGGTGCGCCGTGGCTTGACGCCTAGCGTTTTCAGAATTCGCACCGCTTCCATGGCGACGATGGTTCCGGCGCCGTTGTCCGTTGCGCCTGTTCCGGCAATCCAGCTATCGAGGTGGCCGCCGACCATTACGACCTGCTCCTTGAGCTTCGGATCGGTGCCGGGGATCTCGGCTACGGTGTCAAAGCCGTGCTCGTGCTCGCCGGTGAACTTCGTTTCCACGTTGATCTCAACGCTTACCGGGGCGTGGGCTTCGGTGAGCCGGTAGAGGCGGCCGTAACTTTCAATCGCAGCCACTACCACCGGCACCTTTACATCCTTGCCCGCGATGTAGGGCGTGCGGCCGATCGTGGCGCCGTTGTCGTCGAAGATGGTGCCGCCGGAGCCGCCACCGTTCTTGCCGTCGCGGCTCGGCTCAATCACTGCCGCCGCCTTCTCGTCGGCAAAGAACTGCGCGATCTTGTCGATGAGCCGCGCACGCTCCATATACGTACGAAGCCGGGCCTGCATCGCAGGCGGAACACTGCCGCCGCCATCGCTCACCGGGAGGGACGCCAGTTCTTCCAATTCCTGATCGGTGTACCGCTCGAAGAGCGCCTTATCGACTGGAGGAACAGGCCGCATCTCGCCGAAGAGAACTACCTTGCCGGTCAGTTTGCCCTTGTACTTGTCGAAATCCGCCTCAGTCTGGATGCTGACGTAGACTACATCGCCGGTTACCGGGCCGGGCGTAGAAGGCGACCACGGCGTGGCCTGCACGATCAGCACGGCCGTGTCGGGCACGGTCATCCGCGCCCAGGTGTTGAGCTGCTGCCAGCCGAGGCCGAACTCGCCCCAGTCTTCAAGGTGCGCGTTTTCAAGGCCGATCTTGGTCAGCGTGTCGCGGGTCCACTCGTTGGCCTTTTTCGCATTCGGCGAGCCGGTGAGGCGCGGGCCGATGCCGTCCATCAGCGCCGTGCCGAACTCCATTACGTGCGAGTGATTCAGACCCTCCTCGCGGATGCGCTGGTACATGTCGAGGTCGATCTTCTCGGCTGCCGGCTGCACTTCGGCGTAAGGGTCGGTGGCGGCGGGCTCGGGCGGCGCGGCTTTCTTGTCCGCTGCAAAGAGAAACGGCGCGAAGAGGATTGGCGCGCACAGGGCGACAGCCGCGGCGGGAATACGAAAGTGCTTCACTGGCATCCGAATCAAGCTCCAGACTTCATCGTGGATTTTCTTGCTTGCGGAGAATTGTAACGGCAGGGGCCGCGGAGCGGGAAAATGTATCGGAGGCAGTAATTAGCGGACGCTAATACTCCCACGGCCGGCCATCCGGGTCGGTGCATGGCTGGCCGTTCTGATCTACAAGCCGATGGGCGCTGTAATCGGTTGCGCGGTGCTTCGGGGAGCCTACCCGTGCGTCCAGACGGAACATGCTCAGGAGCAGAAACACAAAGTGCGGAAGCAACAGGATCACTACGGCAAGGCTGGAAGGACTGATTAGATTCGACATGGAAATCTCCACTCAAAGCGTCCACTGGATGAGATTTCTCTCAGGCGGCGCAAACAGCTCATCGGCGAAGATTGGAGAGCCTTTAGATTTTCCGGGTCTGCGGGGCAAAACGGTGCGAGCTGTGCACGGTTTCTTGATTTCTACTAATTACGAAATGGCGCACTATGCAAAATGACTGCAAATTATTGAGCTTTTCGGTTGGCCTTGGCGCTCGATTCGCAGAGATGCGAGTCTACATTCTGGAGCGAAGCGGGCACTGCCATGCCGGCTTTTGACATAAGCGCCAGAAATCTCGGGGCCTTATGGAAGGAATCGTACAGCGGGTCCACGGCGACGTGGAGCATGTATGGGTCCTGCGAGGCGGTAAGCCGCTCCAGTTCGGACAGCGTCTGGTCGCGCTGGCCGGCGCAGGCAGACCACTCGGCGGGCGAAAAATCATTCAACTGGTTTACGCCGCGCTTGTTTTGGATAGCGTCGAGCCGCAACTGCGCGTAGGCGCGAATGCCCTGCGCCTTGAGAACCGCCATGCCCTTGTCTTCAAGCTCAATGCGCGCCGGATCGTTTTGCAGGAGGGCCATGTGGCGCCATTCCTTGACCGCGTCTTCGTAGTTGCCCGTTTCGAAATCGACCCATGCCAGCGTGTTGTGCGCGATGGGCAGGTTTGGCAGCAGATCAACGTATTTTTTCGCCGCCTCGACTGCAACCGTATTCTTGCGGGCGTAAACGCCGACTAGTCCCTGCATGGCATAGACCGAAGGCAGAAAGGGAGAATTCGTCTGCGCAAAGCGAAGCTGTTCGAGCGCCTCGTCGAAGCGGCCTTCCTCCACCAACAGAACGGCCAGCCAGTTGCGGTATTCGGCTTGCGTGGGGTCAATCTGGATGGCGTTGCGCAGCTCAGCCTCTCCGCGCGTAAAGTTTCGGTCCTGCTTGTAGGCAATGCAACCCAGCACGGCGTGCGCCTGCGCCAGCGAGGGGTTGAGTTGAATGGCGCGCTGCGCGGCGTCTTCCGCTTTGCTGAGCAGGCCGTCGCGCGGGTTCGTGTCGTATGCGCTGAGTTTTAGATAGGCTGTCGCTATGCCGGCATAGGCCGCTGCAAAGTTCGGGTCGCGTTGCGTGGCCTGCTGAAAATCGGCCACCGAGCGGCGCAGCGAATCAGGATCGCGCTCGAACATCTGATAGGCACCTTGCAGATACAGCTCATAAGCCTGTGAGTCGTTGGTGCTGCCTTTCAGCGTTTGCAGGGTTGTCGTGTTCGATTGCAGGTAGTGAAAAACATCCTGCTGCAACCGCTCGCAGAGCGCGGGGAGATCTTTTTTCGCGCCGCTATATTCAAAGGACGCGAGGTGAACCGCATCCGAGGCGCGCACCAGCTCAAATTTCAGATCGTATTGGTCGCCCTGCCGAACCATGCTGCCCAGCAGCAGGTCATCAAGGTTGAGCGTGCGGGAGATGCGGGGAATGTCCGCCGCATCCGAGGCCGTAAAGGTGCTGGCCGCGCGCACCTGAACCTTGGGCAGCTTAGACAAGGCATCGCTTAGCTCCAGCCGCAGGCCCTCCCCCGCATCTGTATCCTGCTGGTCGCCGTGGACGTGAATTGGCGCAATGCCAAGGTTGAGGCCGGTCGCCGCTGCGCTTGCGGGTCTCAAGCGAACGATGCCGGCAATGGCTGCTGCCGCTGCCGCCACGAGGATGGCAGCCCACGCCCATCGACGCCACGAGGCTGTGCGAGGCGCGGCAGGCGATGCAGCATCATTCGGTATTGCCTCCAGCACTGGAATCAACGGAATCGGCAGCGCAAGAGATTGGGTTGCCGGCTGAATCTCAGGCCGGATTGCTTCCGGTGTGACGGCAGTTGGCTCGACCGCGGAGGCCATTGTCTCGGGCAGTGTATTGCCCTGCCCCAAATCCCGCGTAATTACCTGAACGCCGCCGCAAAAGCTGTAGCCGCGCTTGGGGATGGTCTTGAGAAACCGTGGATTGCGCGGGTCGTCGCGCAGAATGTTGCGCAGCCGGTTGACGGCGACATTGATTCCCTGCGTGTAATCGAGGAACTCCTCGTCGGGCCACAGGACCTGACGCAACTCGTCGCGGCTCACTAGCTGGTTTGCATTTTCGAGCAACACTTCGAGCAGCAGCGCCGTCTGCTCCGGCAAGTGGGAACTGCGTTTTTTGCGCGACAAGGTACCGGTTTCAGCGTCGAACGTAAACTCGGCAAATGCGAATACCTGTTTAGCCATGGCGCGGAGTTTGCGGCAAGTCGACCTCGCCCGTGGGGCGCGAATGGGCACAACTGCACGAAAATTAGAGATAGTTTAACACGCAGTCGATTGCGTTTTCCGCTCTGCTCCGCATTGGGAGCCGGCGCAACTAACAGATATGACTGGAAATAGTAGGTGAGAGATTTTTTAGGAAAAAATTAGGCTCCCTGAATTGCCCTCTCGGCGGCGAATTCTTAGGATCACATTCACAACAGGATTCAAAAGCCCAGTCTCCCGCCTAAGCACGATTGTATTTGAGCAGCGCCTTTCTCTTCTTCAAAGAACCTTCAAAGGATTGCAAATATGATTTTCTGTCTTTGTCGCACAATGCGCTTTGTCTCTGCCGTTCTCCTCGGCCTGGCTGCCGTAACAGGCGTCTGTACACTGGACGCGCAATCGGGCTTCTCCGCTCCGGTTGCGCCCCGCATTACGGAGGCGATTGACGAAGGGCGCCGCACCCCCCTGACGGGCAACGTGCATCCGCTCGCTATTGCGCGATACGACAGGGGAGAAGCAGCCGCCTCCACCCCGACTGGTAGCATTCAGCTCATCCTGAGGCGCAGCCCGGCACAGCAGCAGGCGCTGACCAGTTACCTTGCCGACGTGCAGAACCCGCATTCGGGCAGCTATCACAAGTGGCTTAAGCCCGCCGAGTTCGGCTCCCGGTTCGGCATCGGCGACGCAGACCTGCAAACGCTCGAATCCTGGCTCCAGGGCCAGGGCTTCAAAATCGAGCGCGTCTCCGCGGCGCGAAATGTGCTGCAATTTTCCGGCATCTTTGGCCAAGTCGAGAACACCTTCCATACCTCCATCCACACCTTTCAGGTGGAGGGCGTTTCGCACTACGCCAATGTCAGCGATCCGCAGATTCCCGCGGCTCTCAAGCCCGTCATTGCCGGAGTCGGCCCGCTGCATGATTTTCGTCCGGTCTCGCAGGCGCAGTTCGCCGGCAAGGCGCACTTTGACTCCTCCAGCCGCGGGATTCGGCCTGACCTGACGCTCTTTAACAGCACCGGGACGCCGTTCCTGTATGTGAATCCCGCCGACGCCGCCACGATTTATGACACGCCGAATGCCACGCTGAACCCGAACTACTCGGGCACGACCTACGACGGCACGGGCATCAATATCGGCATCATCGGCGACTCCAATATCACGATCGACGACGTGAGCAATTACCGCGTGGCGTTTCTGGGCGAGACGGCCGCGGCGGCGAACCTTCCCACGGTGGTTCTCGACGGAGTCGATCCGGGGATCAACGGAGATGAGGGCGAGGCGCTGCTGGACAACGAGATTGCCGGCGGCATTGCACCGAAGGCAAAGCTCTATCTCTACCTGGCTGCGAATAGCGACCTGCAAACAGGCATTTTCGATGCGTTTGTTCGCGCGCTGGACGACAACGAGGTCAGCATTCTCAACCTCAGCTTTGGAGGATGCGAAGCCGGACTTGGCACGGCGGGCAATACCTTCGTGCTGGAACTGATGGAACAGGCGGCAGCACAGGGCATCAGCGTCACGGCTGCTACGGGAGATAACGGCTCGGCGGGCTGCGATAGCGCGGCCTCCACATCGGCGCAGTTCGGTCTTGCCGTGAGCGGCTTCGCATCCACGCCGTACAACATCGCAGTGGGCGGCACAGATTACGATGTGCTGCCGGCGAACTTTACCACTTATGCCACCGATTCGAGCAACGGCAAGGAGGACAGTGGCTCCGCCCCCTACTATCGGACGGCGATCTCCTATATTCCGGAGGAGCCGTGGAATAACTCGACCGAATCCAACAACGATCTGGCATCGAACTCACCCCTGACACAACAGGGCGCTACGGGTATTGTGGGCGGCAGCGGCGGCGCGAGCAGTTGTATCGCTCCCACGACCACAGGCGATATATCGACCTGCCAGGGCGGCTACGCGAAGCCCGCCTTTCAAAGCTCGCTGACGCCGAGCGACGGCGTGCGCGATCTTCCGGATGTCTCCTTCCTTGCGGCCAATGGACTCTATCAAGCCGTCTGGGTGGTCTGCTCGGACAACGTTGCCAACGGCAGTGCCTTCCCCGCCTATACCGATTGCGCAACCGACAACGGTGCATTCACGAGCAGCACCAGCTTCAGCGGATACGGCGGAACCTCTGCCGCCGCGCCCACCATGGCCGGAGTGCTGGCGCTTGTAGAGCAAAAGGAAGGCACGCGGCTTGGGCAGGCAGACTACGTGCTTTATCAGCTCGCGCAATCGAAGTACAGCACGGTCTTTCACGATGTGACGGAAGGCAACAACTCGGTGGTCTGCGCCGGCGGCACTCCCAACTGCGGCAGCAACGGCTTCCTTACCGGCTACAACGCCGGCACGGGCTACGATCAGGCCTCGGGCCTGGGCAGCATCGACGTGGCGCAACTGGTCAGCAACTGGGACTCCGCTGGACTCAACGACACTACGACCGCACTGACGATCAACGGCTCCACAGACGCGATCAACGTGGCGCACGGAACCTCGCTGACCTTTGCTGCTTCCGTATCGCCGACGGCTGCCACCGGCATGGTTGGCATCATCGATAACGCCAATGAGACCGCCGACGGCGTGAAAAACAACGGCCAGACGCTGATCTCGCTCACCGGAGGCAGCGGTTCCACCAGCTACAACGGCCTGCCCGGAGGCAGCTACACCGTCTACGGTTTTTACGGCGGCGACACCTCCGATGCGGCAAGCACTTCTAATGGCATTCCGGTAACGATTACGCCGGAAGACAGCACGACGGCGCTGACGGCCAATCTCTATACCGTCAACGGTACGCTGGCTCCTGTATCCAACCTGTCGAGCGTTCCGTATGGATCGTATGCGCAGATACAGGCGCAGATTCTGGGCAAGGCGGAAGGCGCAAGCACCGAAGGCATCGCGACCGGGACTGTTTCCATCGCGGACAACGGCACGACGCTCGCCGCCAATCTGCCGCTGAATGCGGGCAATGCGGTTCTGTATGAAACCTCCGGTTCCACCTCGGCATCGACATTCGCCCTCGGAGCGCATTCGCTGACGGCCAGCTATGGCGGCGATGCAAGCTACAACGCCAGCACCAGCACGCCTTTTGCCTTCACGGTGGTCAAGGGCGCAACGGCGATGAATTTGACCGCGAACAGCACAACGATCAGCTCACTGGCCGCCGCGCTGCTCACGATCGCCGTGGACACCACGAGCCTTGGGGCCAACCCGACCGGCACCATCACGCTCTCCGCGAATGGAACGACTCTGGGAACCTTTACCAGCTTTAACCCAGGCTACGGCCCCAATGGAGCGGACGGGCCCTATGTGACGTATTCGCTGCAAGGCAGCGGGCTGAATGCCGGCGCGAACACTATTACCGCAACGTACACCGGAGACAGCAACTACACAGGCTCGACCGGCAGCATCACGATCAACGTTACGCAGGCCGGCTTCACGCTGGCCAACAGCGGCTCCATCACGGTTGCGGGCGGAGCTACAACCGGCAATACCTCGAAGATTACGGTTGCGCCGACCAACGGGTTTACGGGACTTGTGAATCTTTTCTGTGCCGTGACCACCAGCCCGAGCGGCGCGACGAGCCTGCCCACGTGCAGCATTCCCACATCGGCAGACATCACTGGAACAGGCTCCGTCTCCGCAACGCTGAGCGTGGCTACGAGCACCAGCACTACCTCGGGCGCTTATGTAGTTACCGTCACGGGCACAGACGCCACCACTGGCAAAGTCACCGCAACCACTAACGTCAGCGCCACTGTGACCGGCACTTCCACGCCTACGCCCGGCAGCTTCAGCCTCAGCAGCGGCGGCTCCATCGCCGTAGCCGCCGGAGCTACCACCGGCAATACCGCAGCCATCTCCGTAACACCGGCAAGCGGCTTCACCGGGCAGGTGAATCTCGCCTGCGCGGTGTCAACCAGCATCGCGAACCCGGTGAGCGCACCGACGTGCAGCCTGCCTACTTCGGTAAGCATTGCCAGCACGGCTGCTGCAACCGCAACCTTGACCGTTAAAACAACCGCCGGCACGAGCGCACAAAGCAGGCCGCTCGAATTCGGAATGGCAGGCGGGGCGGCGCTTGCGGCAATCCTCTTCTTCGGCGTACCAACCCGCCGCCGCTGGATTTTCTCTGCACTCGTTCTTCTCACGCTCAGCTCCGCATGGATGACCGGCTGCGGAGGCGCAAGCGCCTCCGGCAACCCCGGCGGCGGTGGCACCGGCTCGTCAGGCGGCACCACTGCTGGAGCCTACACCGTTACCGTGACCGGAACCGATGCAGCCACCGGCACAATCACCGCAAAGACCACGGTCGCCGTGACCGTGAACTAGAGCGGTTCTCCCATCGCTGTAGAGGGAGCTTTGTATCCCACCCTAGCCGGAAAAACAAAGACCCGGCGAGGGTGGGGCACCCGCTCTTCACACCTTGGGGGAGAGATGCTCTCAATCCCCTGACTCGAACCGCTTTGCACCATGGCAGAAGTACACACCACGCATTCAGTGAGGCCACTATGTCGAAACTGTTCCGGATACTTCTCTCGATCACTCTGGGTTGCGCGGCGCTAGGCGGCGTTGCGCGAGCCGCCAAGACAACGACGCTTCCCGTGCCTCACGCCGCCGCAACCGCGCGCAGGCAGGAGCAGGCAGCCACCAGGCCGGGAGCCAGCAAACGCGGCACACCGCTGGAGAAGGTCTTCCTGCCTCATCTACAGCAGCGGCTGAACAGCGCGGCGAAGTCGCGCGGCAACCTGACCGCGACGCCGTTCGACACCGGCGTTTCGAGCAGTGCGCCGAACTTCGGCGGCTTTTTGAACTCGCATAACTATCCGGCCCGGCTGGAGTCGTCGTGTATTGCCGATCCTTACAACTGCGGCGTCTCGGCCGTGTTCGCAGCAGACCTCGATAAGGACGGCAAGCCGGATCTCGCCGTGGTGCAATCAGACGGCAACCTGAACGTGATGCTCAACAACGGCAGCGGCGGATTTTCGCCCATCGCGCTTTACACCAATCCGAATTACTCCTCGACCTACTCACAGCAGTCCTTTCTTGCCGATGTCAACAACGACGGCTATCCCGACATCGTCATTCTCAATGGAGATAACCAGGTCTTTATCGTTTATCCGAATCTGAAGAATGGCACCTTCGGCACGCCGACTTCGACCAGCTTCTCGACTCCCGGCAACGTTGCTTCTGCAGCAGTAGGCGACGTGAACGGCGATGGTTTTGCCGACATTGTCGTTGCGAGCTTCAACGCCGGTTACACGGGCAGCAGCATGTCGGTGCAGACTTTCCTTGGCTCCAGTAACCTGACCTTCCAGGCAGCAACCGACGCACAGACGCAGACCTATACCTTTCCCGGCGCGCCGCAGCTCGATCTCAGCGTTGCCGCGCTGGCGCTGGGCGACCTGAACAAGGATGGCAAGCTCGATCTCGCTCTCGAATACTGGGAGTACACGTCGTCGGGAACGGTCGTCGTAACGACCTCGCTCGGCAACGGCGACGGCACCTTCAGCACGCTGAATGCGAACGCGACAACCATCGGAACCTTCCAGCCCGGCATCTTCAACGCATTTGACGGCATGAGCCAGGGCGGCCTGCAGATTGCCGATGTGAACAATGACGGAGTTCCCGACATTACGGCCGAAGGAGACGGTGTTTTGCTTGTCTCGCTGGGTGACAACTCCGGTAATGTCAGCGCCACGGTGCAAAGCAGCCCCATCGGCACCGCGGACCAGTACGTTTTTGCCGATCTGAACGGCGACGGCATCCCCGACATGGTTCAAGAAAACGGATACCTGGCCGTATGGACGGGCAAGGGCGACGGCACCTTTACGCAACCGGTCACGGGGAACGATTACACCGTCGATTCCGGCGGATATGCGAGCGCCGCTGTTGCCGACTTCGATGGCGACGGCAAGCTGGATGTCGCCCATCTCGGCGAGGATTACAAGCAGGTCTCGATCTTCTCCGGAAACGGCACTACCACTCTGTCCGGCGCGCCGGCGCTCGCTTCTTCGCTCGTGAGTCCGCCGAATCCATTCTGGCTTTATCTCGGCACGGTGGCCGATGTGCAGGGTAAAGGGTACAGCAGCGTCGTCTACAGCGACGGATACACGGGCAACCTGGTCACTGGCCTCGGCGACGGCAAGGGTAACTTTACCTATGTCACGGCCCTTCCCTATAGCAGCATCATGAACCTGGCCTATGTCGAGCCCATCGCGGCCGACCTGAACGGCGATGGCACGCAGGACATTCTGCTGGCCGGAGCCGATGGCAGCCTCTCCCTGGCCTTCTCGAATGGCGATGGCACGTTCCAGGCGCCGCAATCGCTTGGAATCACCACGACATGCGAGCTGAGCTATGCGGCCATAGGCGATGTGAACGGCGACGGCATTCCCGACATCGTTGCGCCGTATCCCGGCGATGGCATCTGCAACGCCACCGTCAACACTGGATCGGGCTACTACGTTCTGTTCGGCAAAGGCAGCGGCAGCTTCGCGGCTCCCGTCTTCCATGCCTACGGAACAGAACTGTATTCCGCCTCCATCGTTGACATGAACGGCGACGGCAAGGTGGACCTGGTCGTGGACGATACGCCGTTCTACGTCTCCGGCAACTTCTCCGTCGATCTTCTTCCCGGCAACGGCGACGGCACCTTCGGCGATGGAATCACCATCAACGCCAACAACATGGTGAGTCAGGTCATCACCGGTGACTTTAACGGGGATGGAAAGCAGGACGTAGTGCTGCTCTCGGAAGGCGAGCAAAGCGACGCGGATGCCTACACCACCGCCGGCATCCTGCTGATACCGGGCAATGGCGACGGCACCTTTAACGTTCCCACGCAGATCGGCACCGGCAACTTCTTTCTCAACGGAACGCTGACGGATGTGAACAACGACGGCATCCCCGACCTCAACGTGGCGCTGTACCAGACCATCGGCCAGCCGAAGACATACTTCGGGCTCTCGACGCTGCTAGGCACGGGCGGAGGAGGCTTCTCCGATCCCATCAACCAGCTTGAGTCGCTCAGCTCCGAGATTGTCCTTACCGGCAACTTCTACTCGGACAATGCGGCGGACCTGATTGTCCAGACCGCCTACGGTCCGGCTCTGTATCTTGGCCAGGGCGGCTCGACCATCGCACTTACCAACTCCGGCGCGGCCATCAATTTTGGCGATACGGAAACCCTGACCGCAAGCTTGACCACCGCGATGAGCGGCCGGCCTGCGCCGACGGGCACAATCTCCTTCTATGACGGAACCACGCTGCTCGGTACAACCAGCCTCACCGGAGGCACGGCTACCTTCGCCACTTCGGCGCTGGCAACCGGCGCGCACTCCATCACTGCGGTCTACACCGGCGATTCGAACTTCAACCCCGTTACTTCGTCGGCCGCTGCGGTAACTGTTACCGCGCTTACGCCAGCCTTCACGCTTTCCAGCAGCGCAAGCACGCTCAGCCTCACGATCGGCCAGAACGGCGTTGTCACATTGACCCTGGCGGCCAATGCTGCCTTCGGCGATACCATCAACCTCACCTGCAGCGGCGCTCCCACGAACACCACCTGCACGGTGAATCCCACTTCTGTAGCCTTGACCGCGGGCGGCGCGGGAACCGCAACCGTTGTCATCGGCACCACTACAAACAGCGCCAGCAACTCACCGGTAAACCCGCTTCAAAAGGCATCGGGAATTACGAGCCTTGCCAGCGTAATCTGCCTCATCGCCGGATGGCGCTTCCGCCGGCGGATGCTGCTGATTGTGCCTGTCCTTCTGCTGGCCTTCTCAGCCATCGCGATGACCGGATGCGGCAGCGACTCAAGCGTTGCCACCGCAAAGAAAGGCACCTATACGCTGACAGTCACAGCAACTCCGGCTAGCAGCGCAACCGCAGCGCAAACCACAACCATCTCGCTCACCGTGCAGTAAGCATTCCTACAGAACGCAGTTCCTACGCATATCCCTCCTCGGTTTGTTGACCGAGGAGGGATATTAGCAATCCGGGCTATATAGTTATTCCTTGCCGTATATGAAATAAGTAGAAGACTCAGCCTCCAGTGCGATGCTCTCAGAAATAATTGCTACCTGAGACTACTAACGCACAGCTTCCTTTTTCCCTTTCAATAAAACGATAGAAATGTGCACGCTCTGGGAAGAGCCGTTGTATTGGACCGTGAGGCCGCTAAAGAAGATCGCCTTGCCTTGCACAAATAGCAGGCAACAAGGTTATCGTTAGATTGGACACTACCACAGGCACGCCATTGCATCTTTCATCCATAGCTAAAAGCACTTGCTCTCATCGTGAGGTATTCATCGTGAAAAGTCCATACGCCGCTTCGCCGTTCCTGCTGAGTCTCGCATCGCAAAAATCCGCGCTCCGGCGCATACTCTTTTTCGCAGCGGTGCTTTGCATCAGTGTCCGCTTGGTTTCAGCTCAACCTGAGGCGTCGATACGGCTGGATGAGGCAGCACATGTCTTTCGCATCGATGCCGCCGGCATGACCTATGCCATCGGCATCAATGAAAACAAGCAGGTCCAGACGCTTTACTGGGGCGGCCGTCTCCCGCAATCGGATCATTTTTCGGCGGCCCACTCCGCGGCGGGCTTTGCCTCTTTCGATCTTTCGATTGAAACCACTCCGCAGGAGTTTGTGGGCTGGGGCGGCGGGCTCTACACCGAGCCGGACCTCAAGATCACCTTCCCCGACGGTAACCGCGACCTCGTGCTGCAATATGTCTCGCACACCATCGAAAACAACCGCCTGAGCATCGTGATGAAAGATATTTCCCTTCCCGTCTTTGTCACGCTGCAATATCAGGTGGACTCCAAGACGGGCGTTCTGGGGCGCTCGGCGGTCATTGAAAACCGCACCGGCGCGCCTTTCACCATTGAGCAGGCATTTGCCGCCACGTGGAACCTGCCGCGGGGCACGGATTACCGCCTGCGCTATCTCACGGGCCGCTGGGCCGGCGAGTGGAATGTACAGGAGCAGCCTGTGCATCCGGGCAAAGTTGTGCTGGAGAGCCGACGCGGCACAACCGGCGCGCAGAGCAATCCGTGGTTCGCAATCGATTCTGAAGGCAACAACGATGAGCAGCATGGAGACGTATGGTTTGGCGCGCTCGGCTGGAGCGGCTCCTGGCAAATCGCCGTCGAGCAGGATGCCGTGCAGCAGGTGCGCGTCTCCGGCGG